>NZ_JALAGT010000178.1 GCF_022712295.1 Galactobacter sp. | reverse complement strand
TCGGCCGCCGGCTTGACAGAACCAATGCGGTCGAAGGCTTCCATGAATTCCGCCCGCAATGCAGCGGTTTCGGTTCGAGATGACACGGTGGTCGCAGCTCCTCAAGTAGAGGTGTTGCAACCACCGGTTGAGACCGCCGCGCATTCGTCGTGATTTCGCTGAAGATAGGAATCGAGCCGAAGTTACGTTGGGGGCTACCCCGCCAGTCCCGGTTTCAGGCCACCAGGGACGTCAGCACGGTTGCGAGTCCATGCTCCTCGACCGTTCCTGTGACCTCGTCGGCGGCGAGCTTCACCTCGGCCGGGGCCTGTCCCATGGCCACGCCACGGTGGGCCCAGCCCAACATCTCGATGTCGTTGCGGCCGTCCCCCACCGCCACGGTGTTTGCACGGTCGATGTCCAGCCGGGACCGCAGGCGCTCGAGCGCAGAAGCCTTGGTGACGCCACGTGCAGCGATGTCCAGCCACGCGGTGAACCCCACGGAGTAGGTGACGCCGTGAAGTCCGATGGACTCGACGGCTCGTCCGAAGTCCTCCGCGTCGTCGTCCACCGAGAAGACGACCATCCGGACCGCGTCCGAGATCAGCAGGTCATCGAAGGGGACCGCGCGTGCCGGCGCCCCGAAGCTCGGGTCCTGGAATCGCTCTGTGGAGAGGAACTCGCCGGTCGCGGTTTCCACGGCGTACTTCGCAGCAGGAAGAACGTCACGTACGGCCAGGAGGGCCGGGACGGGGTCGAAGAGCCGCTGGTTGACGACCTCGTAGCCGTCCTCGAAAACTGGGTTGAGGCGAACGGTCATGCCGCCGTTGGCGCACACGATGTACCCGGTGTCGATGCCGAGGACCTCGGCCACGGGCAGTGCCGCGCCGATGCTGCGGCCGGTGGAGATGACCACCTGGTGCCCGGCCGCCACCACGGCCTGGGCCGCGGAGAGGACCTCGGGGTGGAGGTGCCCGTCGTGATCCACGATGGTGCCGTCCACATCGAGTGCAATGAGCTTGTGGTCGGTAGGCGTCGTGACCGGATCGATGGGCTGATTCTGGGTTGACCGGTCATCGTTGCCGGTTTCATTGATGATTGTCATGCACTTCAGTGCACCACACCTGGCCCACGGTTTCCATGACCTACGTCGCGCCCATCATGAAGAACGCCTGCACAGCCGGTGGCCGAGCGATGAACGGCGAAGGCGCCTTCGCCTGCGCAACCTGTGCAACCGCTTGGTGCAGCGTGGAAGTTGGCGCACCGTTCACCGCGTGGACCACCGACAACCCCTGGGCCTCGTTTATGGTTGAGTTCCGTTTCAATCGATGGCGCGGCCAGGGACACCAACCACGGCCGCCCCTGACGAAGGAGGCAACACATGAGTTTCGAGAATTCCAAGGACGAGTTCGTCGGCAAGGCCAAGGAGGCCGCCGGGAAGGTTTCCGGCGACAAGTCCACCGAGGGCGAGGGCCTCGGAGAGCAGCTGAAGGCCAAAGCCTCCGAGGCAAAGGATTCCGCCTCCGAGAAGCTTCAGGACGCCAAGGAGAAGGTCGAGGGCGTCTTCAACGGCCTCAAGGGCGACAAGTAACCCTCAAGCCCCAAAGACAAAGGTGCCCGACGCCGCCAACCCACGTTGGCGGCGCCGGGCACCTTTGCATTTGCGGGCCGGAGCCGGGTCAGAGCACCGGCAAAACCTCGAGGCCACCCAGGTACGGACGAAGGGCCTCCGGTACGGTCACGGAACCGTCGGCGTTCTGATGGTTCTCCAGGATCGCCACGAGCCAGCGCGTGGTGGCAAGAGTGCCGTTCAGCGTCGCGACGGATCGAGTGCCCTTGCCCTCAAGACGCTCGCGGATGTTCAGGCGACGAGCCTGGAACGTGGTGCAGTTGGAGGTGGAGGTCAGCTCACGGAAGGCCTCCTGCGTTGGCACCCAGGCCTCGCAGTCGAACTTGCGTGCCGCAGACATGCCGAGGTCGCCTGCGGCGGTGTCGATGACTCGATAGGACAGCCCGAGGGCCTGCAGCATCTCCTCTTCCCAGCCCAGCATCTTGCGGTGCATCTCCTGCGCCTCTTCCTGGGCGCAGTAGACGAACATCTCCAGCTTGTTGAACTGGTGAACGCGGATGATGCCGCGGGTGTCCTTGCCGGCGGCACCGGCCTCGCGGCGGTAGCAGGAGGAGTAGCCGGCGTACTTGATGGGTCCGTCGGAGAGGTCAAGGATCTCGTCCGCGTGGTAACCCGCAAGGGCCACCTCGGACGTTCCCACCAGGTACAGGTCGTCACGCTCAAGACGGTAGATCTCGTCGTCGTGGGCCACGTCGAAACCGGTGCCCTGCATGGTCTCGGGGCGCACCAGGGTGGGGGTGATGACCGGGGTGAAGCCGTTGCGCAGGGCCAGGTCCATGCCCATCTGCACCAGAGCCATCTCCAGGCGCACGCCCACGCCCTTGAGGAAGTAGAAGCGGGAGCCGGACACCTTGGCACCACGCTGCATGTCGATGGCGCCGAGCAGTTCACCGATTTCCAGGTGGTCGCGGGGCTCGAAGCCCTCTGCTGCGAAGTCGCGCGGGGTCCCCACGGTCTTCACGGTGACGAAGTCGTCCTCACCGCCCGACGGAACACCCTCCTCCACGAGGTTGGGCAGCAGCCGTCCCAAACGGTCCAGCTCCCCCTTGGCCTCGTCTGCAGCGGCGTCTGCGGCCTTCACGTTGGCTGCGAGCTCCTTCACCTGCGCCAACAGGGCCTGCTTTTCCTCACCCTTGGCCTGCGCCACCTTCTTGCCGAAGGCCTTCTGCTCCGCGCGGAGGGTCTCGAACGAGCTCAACGCGGTGCGGCGTGCCTCGTCAGCTGCGAGCAGGGAGTCCACGAGTGCCGGGTCGGCTCCGCGGGAAACCTGCGAGGCACGGTAGGCGTCGGGCTGATTCTGAAGATCCTTGAGGTCGATCACAACTCCAAAGTCTATCGTCCGCACGCAGGCCCGTACTCTCGACTGCGCGGCGCTGCACCACCGGGCGCCGCACACCTGAACATCGTGCGGCGTGAACGCACATCTTGCGGCGTCCATGTCGCCTGAGCACCGCATGACGTACCGCTGCACCGCAGGACGGTATGGGGAGGCGAGTACGTAGGATGGTGGGAGCATCCCGCAGTTGTCCGATCCCCATGGAAGGCGTCCCCTTGTCGAGAATCGCCCTCGTCATCAACCCCTCCAAAGCCAATGCCGACCTGGCCAAGGCTTTGATGGGGAATGCTCTGGCGCAGGCCGGTCTCCCGAAGCCCCTGGTGCTGGAGACGTCTGCGGAGGATCCCGGTGCCGGTATGACCCTGGCCGCCCTCGATGCTGGTGCAACCACCATCATCGCGGCAGGCGGAGACGGCACCGTCCGGGTGGTCGCTGAGACCCTGATCCGGCAGGGCTCGTCAGCGGAGATCGGGATCCTGCCGCTGGGTACAGGCAACCTCCTGGCCCGCAACCTCGGCATGGATGTGGAGAACCTGGAGCTGGCCGTCAACGTGGCCGTCTCCGGCACCGTGGCCCCCATCGATGCCATGAATATCCGAGCGGAGTTGCGGGACGGCTCCGAGACCGAGCACATCGGCCTCGTCACCACCGGCATGGGCCTGGATGCCGAGGTGATGACCAACATCGACGACAACCTGAAGTCGCGGTTGGGCCCGTTCGCCTACGCGGTCCAGGCCGCACCCAAGATGCTGGGTCTGGACCACCGATACAAGGTCCGTTTCAGCGTGGACGGTTCCGCCTGGGAGACGCGCAAGGTCCGCACGGCACTCCTCGCCAACGCCGGATTCATCCAGGGCGGCATCGAATTCGCCCCTGGCGCCCTGCTGGACGACGGCGTTCAGAACGCCGTGCTGATCATGCCGCGAGGTCTCATCGGTTGGACGCAGGTGGCCATCAAGACCCTCTTCCATCCGTCCCGACGTGTGCCCACGGTGGAGTACCTCGAGGGGCATGAGATCGTGGTCCGCCCGTTCTACCCATTGGAGGCGGAGGTGGACGGCGACCCCATCGGGCCCACGATCACGTTGACGTCCACGATCATCCACCACGCCCTGAACGTCCGCGTTCCGGACCCGGACGACCGTTCGGACCCGAGCGGAATCATCCCCAAGCTGCTTCAGCTCACTCAGTTGTCCGAGCTGGAGAAGCTTCCTCCCGTGATCCGCGTGAAGCGGGTTCGGCGCAGGATCCTTGGCCGTTTCCGATTGCATTTCTTCCACTGGCTGCGCCGCTGACGCATGGCGCCAAAGGCGCCGGGAATGGCCGACGGGTGGTGCCCACCTGAGTGGGCACCACCCGTCGGGCCTGGGAACAGCTCCTCAGGCCTCGCCCGAGGCCACGTGCTTGAGTCGCCGGATCCACTCGCCCGCGGCCGCATAGGCCTCCGCGCTCGCGTGAACGGGCACCGGCGAGGAGAGCGGTGTGGCGGACGGATAGGAACCCAGGAAGCGCACGTCTGCAGCGATCCGGTGGGCGCCGGCCAACGCATCCGCGATCCGCGGCTCACCGAGGTGGCCCTCCAGATCCATGGAGAAGAAGTACTGACCGAGGCTGGTGCCCGTGGGACGGGACTCGATCCGGGTCAGGTTCACCCCTCGGGTGGCGAACTGGTCAAGCAGCTCACGCAGCCCGCCCGGGTGGTCCACGGTGGGCGTGATGACCACGGTTGATTTGTCGGAACCGGTGGCGGCCGGGATCTTGCCGGGTTTGCGCACCAGCACGAAGCGGGTGACGGCCCCGGCATGGTCCTCGACGCCTTCCGCCAGCACGTCCAGGCCGGTGAGTTCGGCGGCGAGCGGGTTGCACAGTGCCGCGTCGTAGCCGCATTCGGCGTCAAGCAGGCCCATGGCTCCGGCGGCCGTGGAGGAGGCGGGCAGGAACTCCACGCCCGGTATGGTCTTCTCCGCCCAACCCCGGCACTGGGCCCAGGCATGAGAATGGGTGGAGATGGTGCGGACCTGGTCCAGGCTGGTGATGCCTTCGCGGGCCACGAGCTGGAACGTCACCGGGATGACGGCCTCTGCGATGATCTGCAGGGCATCTCCGGTGGCGATGGCATCCAGGGTCGCCGAGACGCCGCCCTCGACGGAGTTCTCGATGGGCACCATGGCAGCCTCGAACTCGCCGGAACGCACGGCCGCGAGCGCGGTGTCCACAGAGGTGGAGGGGACGCGCTCCTCACGGACCGCGTCCGGCAGCGTCAGCAGCGCCGATTCGCAGAAGGTGCCCGCCGGCCCCAGGAACGTGTAGGTCACTTGATCACCGGCGTCTCGCCGTTCTCGGAGACGATCTCCTTGCCCGCATCGATCCACGCCCCGGATCCGCCCGCCACGTTGATGGCGGTGTACCCCTGCGCGGTGAGCCACAGGCTGGCCTGGGCGCTACGACCGCCGGTGCGGCAGATGACGTACACGTCCTCGTCGGGATCCAGTTCCTCGAAACGCTCGGGGAGTTCAGCCATGGGGATATGTGTGGCGCCGGGAACGTGACCGGCCTCGAACTCGTAATCCTCACGCACGTCCAGCACGAAGCCGTCCTCGGGGATTCCGTCCACGTTGACGGTCTCGATGTCGCTCATGGCCTCTCCTGGGTCCTGTTGGCCCCCGGTGTGGTGCCCGGGGTGGGTGGTCTGTTCGCCGCGGCCTGGTTGCGACCGCGCGATCCACCTTAAGCCGCTGACCGCATGAGACGCGAGCCCGTGGGCGTCGGGGGCAGCTGGATGCCAGGATAGGTCGTATGGCTACTGCTGATGTGACCGGCCCCGCGGATCGGAACTCTTCCGCCTCGAACCCAGCCGATGTACCCCATGGCCCTGCCCGACGTGTGGATGGCGGCTTGGACTCCGCCGTCGCCTTGCGCACGGCGCTGCGCGCCGGCGAGACCTCCTCGGTGGAGCTGGTGCAGCGTTGTCTGGATCGGATCGAGGAGAAGAATCCCCAGCTGCACTCCTTCGTTGCGCTGGATCCGGAGGGCGCGCTGGAACGTGCAGCCGAGGCGGACAGGGTCCTGGAGTCCGCACGGACGCGCGGGACGCTGGAGGACGTACCCGTGCTGACCGGATTGCCAACTGCGTTCAAGGACCTGGTGGAGGTGCAAGGGTTCGTGACCACGTACGGGACGGCCGCGGTGCCGCATGTGGTCTCGCCGAAGGATGCACCGATCGCGGCACGGCTGCGGTCCTCCGGTGCGAATCTGATCGGCAAGACCGCGGTCCCGGAGTTCGGGCTCAGCACATATTCCGAGAACCTCATACATCCGGCCGCACGCAACCCCCTGGACCCTGCCACCAGCCCGGGCGGTTCCAGCGGCGGCGCCGCAGCGGCCGTGGCTTCCGGGATGCTGCCGCTGTCCCCCGGGAACGACGGCGGCGGTTCCGTACGTATTCCCGCTTCGGCATGTGGCCTGGTGGGCTTGAAAACCGGCCTCGGAACGCTGCCGGAGGACGTTCTAGGGCCGGACGGTTCCACCCACACCACCGACCGCTGGGGTGCCCCGCGGCTGGCCACCACGGGTCCCTTGGGCCGAAGCGCAGCGGACGCCGCGCTGCTACTGGACGGGCTGCGCTACGACGCCGACGCGCCGTCGGGCACGCCCGCCCTGGATGCCGTGCAGCACTCCCTCGACGGCGGCGACGCATTCGTGGGGCTCGAGGTCGGCGTGACCACCGCCGGCCCCTTCGACGAATGGATCCACCCAGAACTCTCCCCCGAGGCTCGCGCCGCCTTTGATCGCGGAGTCCGATTGGTGGCAGAACTCGGCGCACACGTCGAGGAATCGGATTGGGTCCCCGATCGCGGGTACCCGGATGCCTTCCGTGCCGTCTGGACCGCCGGCCTCGCCGAGGCCACAGTCACCGACGAGGCCGTCGCCAAGATGGGCGCACTGGCCCGGGCCTTCCGCTATGAGGCCACCCACCGTGGCGGGGACGCCCAGCGTGCTGCCGCCACCGAACTGACCAGGATCGCCGCCGGTTTCCGAGAGGCATGGGGGCGGTACGACGTATTGCTGACGCCCGCCATGTCCCAGACGCCGCGCCCCATTGGCTACTACTTCGAGGGCGACGCAGAGAACGACTACGAACTGCAGTGTCACTACACGCCCTACACCTCCATGGTGAACGTCTCCGGGCTGCCCGCCGTCACCGTGCCGGTGTGGTGGACGCCTGACGGCTTCTCCATGTCCGTGCAAATGATCGGACGCCGGGGCGCCGAGGTGCAGTTGCTGAGCCTGGCGGCGGTGCTCCAGCGCGCCGCGAGCTGACCGCTCTCCTGAGCGAATACGCCGAGGGGCGGGCTCCAGTAGCGCCGGAACCCGCCCCTCGGGCATACCATTTCAGCCGGCCACGGCCACCCGAGCGTTCTGCGCAGCCTCGGCCAGCGCCTTGAGGACGCCCACGCCCGACTCGCGAACCTCCACGTCATCCACGGGCTCCTGGTCAGCGAAGCGCTTGTGCACGTGGCCCAGCTCCAGCCGGGGCTGATCCACGACCTCCGCCCCCGCGATCTGCAGGGAAAGACGGCCGTGATCGTGCGCCCAGACGCCGCCGTACTGACCCATCGACGTTCCGACCACGGCGGCCGGAAGCCCCTTCAGAGCCCCGGAGCCGAAGGGACGGGAGAGCCAGTCCACGGCGTTCTTCACCACGGCAGGCAAGGTGCCGTTGTACTCGGGCGTGACGATGAGCAGCGCATCGGCCGCACCCGCAGCCTCGCGCAGATCCGCGACATTCTGCGGTGCTGCCCCGGCGTTCTCGATGTCCTCGTCGTAGAAGGCAAGCTCAGCGAGTTCCTTGCCGGACACGACCTTCACGTCGATATCCTCTGGCGCCAGCTCGGCGAGCGCGTGAGCCAGCTTGAGATTGGTTGAGTCATTACGGATGGAGCCGACCAGGGTGAGGACGGTGGTGGTCATTCGACGCACGCCTTTCTTGAGTCTTCATCTAATTTGTTGTTCCCCACCCTGCCACCGCGGAGGTGGCGGGCGCAGCCCGGTCCGTCACACGACGTCGCACATTGATACCGACGGCAGCACCCACGCGACGCCCGCGTCCGCACCTACCTCGAGCGGGACGTAACTTCAGTCGGATTCTCAACTTCAGCGAGATCGGGCCAAATCGGCGGCGGTTTCAAGGAATCGAGCCGAACTTGGAACCTGAGACCTGGTGGGCGCGGGTGAGTGAGGGTGAGTCTGGCGGGTGAGGGCATGGGCACCAGGAATCCCGGGCACGCTACTTACACGAGCTTGCGCAGCACTGCGGACTTCGCCGCCCCGTACGGCGGGTAGAGGGCCTTGAGCGTGTCGAGACGGATGTTCTTGGACAGGGTGGGCCGTGCCTGGGAGAAGGTCTCGAAGCCGGCTCGCCCGTGATAGGCGCCGATACCGGAGGCACCCACCCCGCCGAACGGGAGTTCGGGCACGGCCAGGTGCAGGATCGTCTGGTTCACGCCCACGGCCCCGGCCCGGACGCCGTCCTCGAAGGCGCGCACGGTGTGACCGCGTTCGGAGAAGATGTATGCGGCCAACGGATCGGGGCGGTCGCCGATGAAGCGCAGTGCGTCGTCGACGCTCGGCACGGCGATGATCGGCAGGATGGGGCCGAAGATCTCCTCCTGCATGACAGGGTCGTCCCCGGTGACGTCGGTCAGGATGGTGGGCGCCACGTATCTGCGCCCCGCATCGACCTGGCCGCCCGCAAGCGTCCGTCCGGAGCTCAGGAGCCCCTCGAGTCGGCTGACGTGGGAAGCATTGATGATGCGCCCGAAGTCCTTGGAATCCTTGGGTTCAGATCCGTAGAACTCCTGAATGACCTTGGGGAAGGCGCGCTCGAGCTTCTTGGCCATGGGTCCAACGGCCAGCACGTAGTCGGGGGCCACGCAGGTCTGTCCGGCGTTGGCGAACTTCCCGTAGGCGATCCTGCGTGCGATCCCCATGGGGTCGCCGTCAGCTACGACCACCGGGCACTTACCTCCCAGTTCCAGCGTCACGGGGGTGAGTTGTTTGGCCGCCGCCTCGTAGACGATGCGTCCCACCCGTTCGCCGCCGGTGTAGAGGATGTGGTCGAACTTGTGCCGCAACAACTCGGCGTTGACCTCGGCACCGCCGTTGACCACGGCGACGGCCCGGTGATCCAGGTGTTGCGGAACGATCCGCTCCAGGACCCGGGCCGTGGCAGGCGCCAGTTCGGAGGGCTTGAGCACCACGGCGTTGCCCGCGGCGATGGCGTCCACGAGCGGAATCAGGGTGAGGTTCACCGGGTAGTTCCACGGAGCAATGATCAGGACCAACCCGAGCGGCCGCCGGGAGACGGTTGCTGTGGCGGGAGAGAGCGCGAACGGGGTGGGAATGGAGCGGGTGTGCATCCAGTCCTCCAGGTGGCGCCTGGCGTGATCGAGCTCGTTGTTCACCATCGCCAGCTCGGTCAGCTGCGCCTCGGTGGAGGACTTACCGAGATCCTCCTGAAGCGCGTCCAGGAGCTCCTGACGATGCTGCGTGAGCATGCGATCGAAGGCCTCCAACTGGTTCACTCTGAACCGCTTGGAGTGAGCCAACCGAGTCCGCGTATTGGTGCGTAGATGCTCCACGACCTCTGACGGCGTGCGGGCCGCGGCCCCGGCCGGGTCCAGGCGGACGCGGTCGGTGGGCGTGGTTGGCTGCTGTTCGGAAGGCTTCATGACCTAGAACATACCGGCGCGCGGCCTCCCATGCCGCTCGAACTGCCCACACATTGAAGGACACTCGCGTCGTGACAGGGCAGACTGGCCTACAGACAACGTCGTCACGTCATCCCTCTATCGATTAACCGCACACCGTCGCGGGTCGCCACCTGGGCGGTACGTTCCGCGCCTGCTCTCGAGTGGCACCTGTGACGCGAGGAGAAGAGATCATGCCCTCCGCCCCTGAATCAGAGCAACAGAGCACAGCAGAACCAGCACCGCGAGGCCTGGGCTGGCGCCTTCACGGCGACGGCAGCACGGTTCGGCCCGGCGCCGTCGTCGCCCCCGACGAGCGACTGCATTGGCCCCAGACCATCAGTATCGGCGTGCAGCACGTCATGGCGATGTTCGGTTCCACCGTGCTGGTTCCCGCCCTGACCGGCTTCCCGGTCACCACCACCCTGCTGTTCACTGGCATCGGGACGCTGCTGTTCCTGATCATCACGGCCAACCGCATCCCGTCCTACCTGGGTTCCTCCTTCGCCTTCATCGCACCGGTGGGCGGGGCCATGGCCTCGCACGGGATCGGCGGAGCCTTGGGCGGCATCGTCATCGCGAGTGCCGCACTGTTCATCGTCGGCCTCGTGGTGCAGTTCACCGGGACGGGCTGGATCCACGCGCTCATGCCTCCGGTGGTGATGGGCACCATCGTGGCGCTGATCGGCCTGAACCTGGCCTCCTCCACCCTTGCGCCCATGCAGCAGGTCCCGCTGACCACGTTCTCCACGTTGGCGGCCGTGGTGATCTGTTCCGTGCTCTTCCGTGGGCTCCTTGGCCGGCTGTCCATCCTGCTCGGCATCGTCATCGGGTACCTGGTGGCGTTGGCGCAGGGTCAGGTGGACTTCTCCGCCCTGCAGGCAGCCGACTGGATCGGCCTG
The DNA here is from genome assembly GCF_022712295.1 of Galactobacter sp. Taxonomy (GTDB): domain Bacteria; phylum Actinomycetota; class Actinomycetes; order Actinomycetales; family Micrococcaceae; genus Galactobacter. The sequence goes on along the minus strand of NZ_JALAGT010000178.1, from coordinate 9,765 downwards.
CCGCCCTTCCACACCCCGGAGTTCCACCCGGAAACCTGGGTCCTCTTCCTGCCGGTGGTCTTCGTCCTGGTCGCAGAGAACGTGGGACACGTGCGCACGGTGGGTCTCATGACCGGCCGGAATCTCGATGCGTACAACGGCCGGGCCCTGATGGCCGACGGCGTTGCCTCCATGGTCGCGGGCGTCGGCGGTGGTTCGGGAACCACCACCTACGCCGAGAACATCGGCGTGATGGCCTCCTCCCGCGTGTACTCCACCGCCGCGTACTGGGTGGCGGGTATCTGTGCCGCCCTCCTGGCGTTCCTCCCGAAGTTCGGTGCGTTCGTCGGCTCCATTCCGGCCGGTGTGCTGGGTGGGGCAGGGATCGTTCTCTACGGAATGATCGGCATCATGGGTGCCCGATTGTGGGTGGAGAACCATGTGAACTTCTCCGACACCACGAACCTCATGACCGCCGGCGCCGGCCTGATCACCGCGATTGCCGTGACCAGTGGGGATGCGGCGCTTCACATCGGGGATCTGGAGATCGGCGGCATCGCACTGGGCTCCGCGGTGACGTTGGTGGTCTACCACCTGATGCGCGGCATCACCCGGTTGCGCGGGGGAGAACCGGCGTCGTCCTGAGTCCCCGATGCGGGTCCACCCTGTGGACCCTTCAGGGTCGGTCGCTAGGATAGGGAGATCATGGCGCAGTGGGTTCGGCAGTGGGAGTCTCAGACCTGGGTCGATCAGGTCGATGCCTGGGTGTCCCATGTCCTGACGACCTACGGCGTGGAACGCACCGGCGGCCTGACCCTACACAGCCGTGGCCTGTCCTCCGTGGTCTTCACCGCCGCGACTCAGGCCGGCTCCGTGTACCTCAAGGTCCCCGCCCCGATCCGCGCCACCGAGGCGGATCTTGTCTCGCTGATCGCCCCACACGCGCAGGGGCATGTTGTTGAGCCCTTGGCGGTGGAACCTGAAGAGGGCTGGATCCTCTCCCCCGGCACCGGCCAGAGCCTGGCTGATCTGACCCATACCGCACGCCGACGCGGAGACACGTCTCCGACCCTCACACCTCGGGTGATGACCGGCGCCACGGAAACGCAGCTGGCGCTGAGTGGCATAGCGGATGAGCTCACCGGGGCCGGCCTACTGGCAGGGCTGCTCCCTGGTGACATGGAATTCCATCTGGCAGAGGCGGTGGAACGCCACTCCTCGCTGCCTGCGGAGCATCCGCTGGCTTTGATGGGTGCCGACGCGCAGCAGCTGATGAAACGTGTCCCTCAGGCCTCGGAGTCCGGAGCCCGGTTGGCATCCGCGGGGATCCCGGAGACGCTGGTCCCGTCTGCGTTGTCTCTCTCTGATGTGCTGATTCCTCGTTCGAGGCGCTCGCCCGTGGCCTTCCTGGGTTGGGGCATGGCACGGTGGTCGCATCCGTTCAGCTGGGTGGCACCGCTGTTCAACGAACTGAGCGTGCGATCCACAGAGGTGGAACTCGCGGCGGCCATGGAAGCATATGTGGCTGGTTTCGCGTCCTATGGGAATGCGGACCAGCTCGCCGGCCTGTTTGGCCCTGCCGAATCACTGGCGGCACTGCAGCAGCACCAAGACCTGATGGACCTACTGCTGGCCGCGGAGCCGGAGGACCAGGTGGCAGCGGCCCCACAAGCGTTCATGCTGCTACGAGACGCCCTGCGCATGCCGACTCAGGCTCCCAAACGTCGGCACTGATCCGAACCGTCCGGTCACCGGGCCAGCAGTTGCATGATGGTCGCGGCGACGGAGTCCTCACCCACCGGGCCGATCACCTGGTCCGCCGCAGCGGCCACCAACGGCTGATCGCGGCCCACCGCATAGCCGATTCCGGCCCAGCTGAGCATGCCGATGTCATTGGGCATGTCTCCGAAGGCCACCACGTCGTCCTGGCTGACCCCAAGCGATTGTGCATACCTGGCCAGGGTCACGGCCTTGTCGACACCCAGTGCGGCCATCTCCAGCAGTGGAATCCCCGGAACCGAATGCGTCAGGGCCAGCAGGGGACTCAGCGTCGGGGCAACGAGGTCGTGAAAGGAAACGGCGGATCCGGATGGCCGCTTGGCCAGGAACTTCACCACGCCCTCGTCCGCAAGTCGCCGAGCATCGAAGGCGGCCTCCGTGACCCCCTCACGCGCAGCGGTGTCCGTCGCGAACCCTGGCTCAAGGTGCAGCCCAGTCACGGTCTCTGCCGCGAACACCGCGTCCGGGGCTATGGACCGCACCACCTCCTGCGCCTGCTGCAGCACGTCGACATCAAGCACCGTGGATTCCAGCACCTCGGAGGTCGGATCGTCGTAAAGAATGGCCCCGTTGGAGCAGATGACCGTGCCGAGTTCGCCCAGACCTTCCCGGATCACGCCGAGCCAGCGAGTGGGCCTCCCTGTCACGGGTAGCACCACGACCCCGGCCTCTCGAGCGGCCCGGAAGGCGTTGCGTGTGGCCTCCGAGACGGTCCCGTCCGGGCGCAGAATGGTGCCATCAAGGTCTGTGGCGATGAGTCTCACCGGACGTCCAGCTCCTTGCGCGTGGGCGGGTTGGGGCCGGACCTTGACACGGTGATTGCGGCCGCTCTGGCCGCGAAGTCCAACACTTCGCGCACGGTGGCCACCGATATCCCCTTCAATTGGTCGCGGCGGTCCGGGCCCAGAAGGCTGCGCTCCTCGAGCGCGGCAAGAATGGCCGCCATCGCAGAGTCTCCCGCGCCTACGCTGTCCTCCACGTCGGTCTGCAGTGCGGCAACGCGTGCCACACCTTGGCGGGTGTAGCCCACGATCTCCCCGGAGCCGGAGCTGACCACCACCAAGGACGGTCCCATCTCCATCCATTCGGTCGCGGTGCGTTCCGCCCTGCGATCCGGGTAGAGCCAGGACAGGTCGGATTCGGAGGCGCGCACAACGTCCGCAAGCCGCACGTAGCGCTCCACGTTCTCGCGGGCGGCGGCCCTGTCTGGGTTCAGTCGCGGACGGACGTTGGGGTCGAAGCTGACGCTGGCGTGGGGGCGCGCATCTTCGACGATGTGCAGCACGGTCTCTGCACCAGGCTCCAACACACTGGCCAAGGAGCCGGCGTGGACCACGTGGGCTGCCTCAACCGCCTCGTGTGCGATTTCCCCGGAGAACCCTGACAAGTCCCATTCCACCTGGTCGAAGTCGTAGTCGGCCGCGCCTGCAGGGTCCAGGACACCGTGAGCTGCGGAGGTGGGCAGCTGGTCGCGAGGCACCACCTCCGCGATACCTTCTGCTTGCAGCCTGGCATGCACCTGATCCCCTGCCGGATCGGTACCGTAGCGAGTCACGAGGGTGACGGGGAGACCCAAACGGGCCAGGCCCACGGCCACGTTGAGTGGGCTTCCGCCCACGTGGGAACTCGGCGGTTCCACGCCTCCGGCCACGACATCCAGCACAGCCTCACCGACCACCAGGAACATGGACCCTCCTTGAGCACTCGTCCTCGAACCTCGATTCTAGTGTGAGCGCCCTTCGACGTGATCGGAACGGTGCTTGCGCACGGTGTCCACAACCCGATCGATGCGCTCGGCCAGCCCCTGGACGCAGCCTTCCGGTAGTCCGCCCAGGGGCCACCACGCCACTGACTCGCTCTCGTCGCTGACCTGCAGGGAAGCGGCCCGGTCCGCGGTGAAGGCATAACCCACGTCCCAGTGCACCCGGCAGGTGCCGAAACTCTGGGACAGGGAATGTCGGTCGAGGTCCACCGGGGTGCTGAGCAGCGGGGTCAGTTCCGTCAGCCCGCTCTCTTCCAGACCCTCGCGTTGGGCGGCGGCGGCCAGAGAGGCGTCGGAGGTCTCGATGTGCCCGCCGAACTGAACCCAGAAGCGTCCCTTGCCATGGAAGCAGAGCAGGATGTTCTCGAGCTCGGCATCGAACACGAAGGCACTGGACGTCAGGTGTTGCTCCACGGAGAGCTCACGGAAGGCGTGGTCCGCGTTCTGCGCAAAGCTGACGTACTCGGACCACAGCGCTCTGTCCACAGCGTGCTGCGGTGACCATGTCTCCAAGGTCTGTGCCGGCGATTCCTCGCGAGTCACGATCTACTCCTCAAGCTCGGTCGGGATCGTTCGTCCGGCTCATCGTCCGGGAAAGTGCGGGCGTCGCTTTTCGACGAAGGCGGAACGACCTTCCACCGAATCCTCGGACAGGAAGGCCGTACGGAAGGACTCCGCCTCCACCTCGAGCGCATCGGCGGTGTTGAGGCCCACCATGGCCTCCATCGCGGTCTTGGCATTGGCCACTGCGGTGGGTGAATGAGATGCAATGCCCTCGACGGTGGCCAATGCCGCGGCGAGCAAGGCGGCCTTGTCCTCATGGACGGAGTTCACGAGCCCGATCCGCACCGCTTCGTCGGCCTTGACCTGCCGTCCGGTGAGGATGAGTTCCCGTGCCAGTCCTGGGGACACCCGCCGAGGCAGCCGCACGGAACCCCCGAAGCCGGGGACCAGCCCCAGGCTCACCTCAGGCTGACCGAATCGGGCGGACGCGGACGCCAGGATGAAGTCACACGCCAGCGCCAATTCGCAGCCCCCACCCAGTGCGAAACCGTTCACGGCCGCGATCACGGGCACCGGCAGAGCCTCCAGCGTCTGGGTGACACGATGCATGGAACGTCCGTACTCCACGGCGCATGCCGCATCCATGGAGTTCATCTCCACGATGTCTGCGCCGGCCACGAAGGACTTTTCCCCGGCTCCGGTGAGGACGACGCCTCGCACCGGCCAGTCGCCGTCACGTCCTGACTCCGACAGCCTCCGAGTCAGATCGGTGAGATCCGCGACCACGGCCTGCGATAGCGCGTTCAAGGCCTTCGGCCGATTGATGGTGACCACCAGGGCCGGACCCTGGATCTCAGTCAACAAAGTGTCGTACTGGGGCAGCTGCATGCGGGCCTCCTCCTCGCGACCAACCCCTGCCAGGCCGCCTTGATGCGGCTCGAACCGACCCGGGGTGGGTTCTACTCCAGCATGCCAGAGCGCAGGGTCCACCAGAACGAAAGATCCACCGGAGCGCAGGGTCCGCCCATCATCTGGCAGACAACCGCTCACGGGCCGGGGGTGGAACCCTCCGGGTCGAAGCCCGTCTCCAACGAGTTCTTGACCTCGGCCACGACGGCGCGTGACGCGCCCTCGGCCGCGTCGGCGTCTCCGTCGGCCACGGCGAACGCCAAGCGGACGTGATCCGCGACGGCCGCAGTGGCCGCCGAGAACGGAAGGACGCCGCCACCGGAACGCCCGGCCAGAACGGCCTGAACCACAGGTTCCATGGTGCCGAAATGCGAGTTGTGACAGGCCGCCAGGAGGAGTGAGTGCAGTTCGGCGTCGAGGTGAAGGAATCTGGTCAGGTCCCCCGCCGCACCTGCGTCCTTCATGTCCTGAGCCAGGAGCCTCAGTCGCTGGCGCTGCTCGTCGTCTGCTCGCAACGCCGCAAGGCGCGCCGCGTACGGTTCTATGGCCACACGCAGTTCCGCCAATTCACGATACTGATGAGTGCGCCCCGGCCCCTTCAGCCGCAAACGGATCACCCGAGGGTGGTTCACATTCCATTCGCTACGGTCAAGGACCTGCAAACCGACTCGTCTGCGCCCCATGACAAGGCCCAAGGACTCCAGGGAGCGCATGGCGTCGCGCGCCACGGTCCTGGACACGTTGAAGCGATGCTGTATCTGCTCCAACGTGTAGCTGTCACCGGCGTGGACCACCTCGTCGACGATTTCGCGTCCCAGCTGTTCCACGACGTGGTCCTGGAGCACGGCGGCTGCCGTCACCATGTTTGCTCTCCTTGCCTTGCTTCCCGGAGGAACCGGCCTTGGCCTGCCCGGACTTCCCCTTGCTTCCGGCCGCACCCTGGTTTGAGGAGCCCTTCCCCGAAACGCCCTTGGCGCCCTTGGGTTTCCCCCGTCCGGCCAACCGTTCCTTACGCGACGCCTGTTCTTGTTCACGGACGGAAGGCTGCCTGGAACTTCCTGCCCTACGTCCACGGACCACACCGATGAACTCCTCCACCAGTGGGTCGTCCTGCGCGGCGACGGCCAGCGGCTGTTCCACGTCCGGCAGGGTGGGGTCCAACCGCGGCCAGGCCAGTCCCACCACGGTGGCAGGCTCGCCGTCCACGAAACGGGTGACCGTGTCCTTGCGAGCGTGCAGGCGGGCCAGAGACTGAGGCAGCACGGCCACCGAGGAACCGCCGGCGGCGAGGACCTCGACCATCATGGCCGTACCTCCCACTGCGGGCGGGTAGTCGGCCGGGTTCAACCGCGGCCACGACTCGGCCGCATCGGCAGGAATGACGGCGTCCTCGTCGTGATACTCCGCGTCATGGTCCCGTGGAGCCACGATCACGGGTCGCTCGGTGTAGAGCGGGATGACATGCAAACGAGGGCTCGCAGGTGAGGAGCCCTCATGGAAACGCAGCAGCACCAGACGCGCGCGCCCGGCCGTGAGTTCATCGAGGGGGTTCTCCCCCTCCCTCAGCGGCCGGGCGTCAAGCGTGTCCTGCTGGTGCGTCTCCCGGAATCGACCGACCCACTTCCCCGGCATCACTCCGGGTACGTAGGCCACGTCCAGATGACCCACGAGCGATCAGTCGGCGGTACGAACCACGTACACGTCGCACTCTGCATTGTGGATGACGCCGGTGGCGACAGAACCGAGCACGCGACCCAGGCCGCGGGTGCCGACGTTGCCCACGAAGATGACCTGAGCGTCGTGGTCCTTGGCCGCGTTGATCAGCGCATCGACCGGCTTGCCGAAGATGGCACCCGAGGTCACGATGGCGTTGGGGTGGTCCTCGCGCAGGCGGGAGGAGATGCGCTCTGCCAGGCGACCGGCCTGATCGGAGTCGTCCAGGATCCACGTATCCGAGCCGATGGTGACGACCTCGGTGTTGTCCTTCGAGTGAGCGGAGAGAACAACCAGCTTGTCCCCGGTCTTCTCAGCGAGTTCAGCGGCGCGCTCGGCAGCCTTGTAAGCGGTATCGGATCCATCAACGCCGACGATGTAGGTGCTCATCAGTTCCCTTCCGGAAAAAGCGATGCCCATGCACCGCGTGGTGAAAATTCGAGTTCAATGATCAATCTAGTGATGAGTCTAACGTCATCACCCCACCTTGGGCAGTGGTAGCGCTCACCGAGCCACGTGGTGCGCATTGCCTTTGCATGTGCGGCAGGGCGTCCACCCATGGCGCGCAGCCAACTTCGAGTGTCCTGAGTGGAAGATCGGCTCCGAAACGCGGCGGAAGGCACTCGACCAGAGCAGGAATGAATGGAGCCGGCCCACACGCAACGACGTCGGGGGTGCTGGGTACCAGCGCCTCGAGTCAGATCACATGCCGCTCATGCACATGCCGAGCTTCTTGGCTGCATTCATGTAGTCGGAGTCGGAGTCGGAGATCTCCGAGGAGAGCTCGCTGATCTTCGATGCATCGCCGCTCTTGGCCGCGGCGGCAATGTCCTCGAAGAACTTGGCGATCACGTCGGCGGCTGCCTTGTTCTCCGGACCCTGGATCTTGTCTGCGTCTGCACGCACGTCCGAGGCCACCTTGTTGAGAGCATCCAGTGCAGCCTTCGGGTCGGAGCCCAGGCCGGACAGCGCGGAGGTGCTGTTCTGCAGGGTGTTCACCACAGCGGTGCAGGCTTCCTTGTCGTTAGCCGGCTCGCCGGCCGCGGTGCTCTCGTCCGTTGCGGGTTCGCTGGTCTCTTCCGTTGCGGGCTCGCTGGTCTCTTCCTCTGCCGCCGGAGTGGTCTCCTCGGGGGCGGGAGCAGAAGACGAAGTCTCTTCCTTCTTGGGTGCGTCGGCTTCCTTCTTGTCGCCACCGCACGCGGTGAGGGAGAGGGCAGCGATGCTGAGCACAGCCAGGGCGGGGGAAATCTTGCGGAAGGTCATGGCCATGACGGGCTCACTTTCCAGTCGGTTCTCAAAGGTGTCTCAAGGGCGAAAGCCGCAGTCCATGACGGCTCAGGACTAACAGCGTATCCGATACCGGTTCGAGTAACCGTGTCCGTACGCAGACGAGACCAGATTGTTTCATCGCTCCATGCGCTTCGTTCACCCGCATTTCACAGTAGGCGACCAACCAGCAGCACCTCTGCTGTCTGTCGGCTAGCGCGTCAACAACGGCCTCACCGACCCTGCCAGCACGTCCAGCAACTGCCGCCAGTCCTCCGGCGGCAGTTCGAAGGGCAGCTCGAAGATGACCTCGTCGGCAAGCGCGAAGCCCGGGTTGGTGAGCAGCGTTTCCGCGATCTGCTCGGAGGTCCCGATCAGGTCGGGACCGATGATGGTTTTCTCCCCCATGATCTTCTTGGTCCGGGGCGTGCGACGTTCCACGTACTCCTGCCAGCGCGAAAGCTGTTCGGTGGAGGCCCCGTCGGTGGGGATGACCACACGCGCCATGGCTGCACGGCCCGGTCCGGAATGATCGGATGCGGCACGCGCCTGCCTGTAAGCCGCGATCTGGTTCGCCACGGCCTGATCGAAATCCCTGACGCCGTTCTCGGTGCTGGAGATATTGGAGGTCAGTAGCCCGAGCCCGTTGGCCCCTGCCCAGGTCGCGGACCGCAGAGACCCCGCGCCGTAACTGAAACGATCGGCCAACCCCGGGCTCAGCGGCTGCACGGTCTCGGAGTCCAGGTCGCCGCCGAACCCTCCGTACTCGCCCACCTCCCTCACCTTGCGACCGCGCAGCAGGTCCAAGGTGGTGAGGATGCGTTGATACGAGTAGTCCTGTTGCTCGTGCCCCTCACCGAACACCAGATCGGCGGTCTCCCCCTCGAAACGGGGAGGGTGAACGCTCACGCCGGGCCGCAGTCGCCCTCCTGAGAGGAGGTCGGCGACCCCCATCTCCTCGGCGAAGTGGAAGGGGTTCTCGAACTCGAGCGGTATGACTGCGTTGCCCAGTTCCATCCGGGTCGTGGCCGCGGCGAGCGCGGTGAGCATGACCGCAGGGGCGGGAGCACCGTATTGCAGGTGGCGAGTGCGCACCCATCCGGAGTCGAGGCCGAGTTCCTCCGCATGCCGAAAGAGATCTACCGCGTCGCGGAGCCCGTCCGCCGGCCGATCTCCCGAGAACGGGACGATGTGCAGGAATCCGAGGTCCGGTGTGGTGCTTTGAGGGCTCATGGTCAGCCACGCTAGTCCGGCCTTCACCACCGTCCGAAAAGCGCAGCCTCATTGCGTCATCCGCACGGGCCCGCAGCCGTCCGTCCAACCACTACTGTGTATTCGTGCTCCCCTTCTTGGCCCAGGTGTTGCCTGTGCTCGTGTTCTTACTGGCCATTGCCCTGGTCTCGGAGGTTTGCGATCGCTGCGGACTCTTCGATGTGGTGGGCCGGGGACTCCTCGTCGCGGCGAGGGGACGCGCTTGGTTGTTGTGGTTGGGCCTGGCCATCGGTTGCCTGGCGATCACCGCGGTGCTGAGCCTGGACACCACGGCCGTGTTGATGGCCCCTGTGGCGATCTCCATGGCCAAGAGGGCCGGCCGGGATCCCTTCCCGTTCGCCGTGACCTGTGTGTGGTTGGCGAACACCGGGTCGCTGCTCCTACCGGTTTCCAATTTGACGAATCTGCTGAGCACCGGCTCCGACTCGCCGCTGGCGGGTTCCTTTGCCTCCCACACCTGGCCGGTCGCAGCGACCGCGTCCGTGGTGACACTGGTGGTCATCGTGGCGTTCTGGCCAGGTCTGTTGCGCGGCCGCTATCGGATCCCCGCGCCGGCCTCCGCCCCGGATTCCCTCCTGGTC
>NZ_JALAGT010000177.1 GCF_022712295.1 Galactobacter sp. | reverse complement strand
GCCTGAGCCTGGACGCCGCTGCCGATCTGGAACCGTACTGGGAGATCGTGCGGGGGATCTACAAGCCCTTCGAGTCGGGACTGCCGGGGCCGACCGGTCGTGTGTACCGGCACGAGATCCCCGGCGGTCAGCTCTCCAACCTGCGTCAGCAGGCCATCGCGTTGGGGCTCGGCGAACGTTTCGAGGCCATCGAGGACATGTACGCGGCGGCCAACCGCATCCTGGGCCGCTTGGTGAAGGTGACTCCGTCCTCCAAGGTGGTCGGTGACCTGGCCCTGGCCCTGGTGGGTGCAGGCGTGGACCCCGACGCGTTCGAGGCCGATCCCAAGGCCTACGACATCCCCGACTCCGTGATCGGGTTCCTGGCGGGCGAGCTGGGCGACCCGCCCGGAGGCTGGCCCGAGCCGTTCCGCTCCAAGGCCTTGGAGGGACGCAATATCAAGGTGCGCCTCGAGGACCTGGAGCCGGAGGATGCCGAGGCTCTCACGCAGGACCCGGAGACGGTACGCAACACGCTCAACCGCCTGCTCTTCCCCGGACCCACACGGGACTTCGAGTCCATTCGTGAGCAGTTCGGCGATGTGTCCGTGCTGCACACGCGCGACTACCTCTACGGTCCCGAGTTGAACCGTGAGACGGTCATCTCACTGGGCAAGGGTGTGCGCCTGCTGGCGCAGATCCAGGCGATCTCCGAGCCCGACGAGAAGGGTATGCGCACCGTGATGTGCACCCTCAACGGCCAGGGGCGCACCATCCAGGTCCGCGACCGCAGCGTGGAGTCCACCGTGGCAACGGCTGAGAAGGCAGATCCCAGCCAGGCCGGTCACGTTCCGGCGCCCTTCGCCGGCGCCGTCACTGTGACCGTGGCCGTGGGGGATGAGGTCGAGGCCGGCTCCACCATCGCGACCATCGAGGCCATGAAGATGGAGGCGGCGATCACCACGCCGGTGGGCGGCACCGTCAAGCGTGTGGCTTTGGCAGACACCGCTCAGGTGCAGGGTGGGGACCTGATCCTCGAGATCGCCTGAGAAGCAGAACAGTAGGGCCCGACGGGTGGTGCGAACCACCCGTCGGGCCCTGTGTTTCGTGGCCAGGGCGGACGTCGTTTCGTGGGTAGGGCGGACGTCAGCGCGCGGGTTACGAATTCGTAGGTGGCGCGGGCGGGAGCGTGCAAGGATGGGGGTATGCATTACGACCTCATCGTCATCGGTTCAGGCTCCGGCAACTCCTTGCTCACCCCGTACTGGGACGACAAGCGGGTCGCCATCGTCGAGTCGGGGGTCTTCGGGGGAACGTGCCTCAACAAGGGGTGCATCCCCACCAAGATGTTCGTTCTCCCCTCCACATTCGGGGCGGCGCCGGAGGAGGCGTCGCGACTCGGAGTGAGCCTGCAGCGCACCGCGGTGGACTGGCCCGGTATCCGCGACCGGATCTTCGGGCGGGTGGATGCCATCTCCGCAGGCGGTCGCAGCTACCGCGCGGACGAGCTGGAGAACGTGGACCTCATCGAGGAGGAGGCCCACTTCACCGGGCAGCATGAGCTGACCACCACGAGCGGCAAGGTGCTGACCGCTGACAAGATCGTGATCGCCGCGGGCTCCCGCGCGGTACTGCCTGACGTGCCCGGCGTGGATACCCCCGGGGTACACACGTCGGACACCGTGATGCGACTGGCCCGCCTGCCCAAGCGCATCGTGATCGTGGGAGGCGGATACATCGCGGCCGAGTTCGCCGGCATCTTCTCCGGGTTGGGTTCCGAGGTGATCCAGGTGATTCGAGGGCAGCAGCTGTTGCGTCACGGCGACTCCACGGTGGCCGAGCGTTTCACGGCAGCGGCCATGAAGCGTTGGGAGCTGCACCGCGGTTGGCAACTGACCAGCTTGGGTACGGGCGCGGACGCCGACGTGGAGGTGCGCTTCACCCGGGGCGACGAGACCCTGGCACTCGGCGCGGATGTGGTCCTGCTGGCCACCGGTCGGGTCCCCAACTCCGATCGCGTTGGTGCGGCATCCGTCGGCTTCGACCTGACCGCGGACCAGCGGGTTTCCGTGGACGACTATCAGCGGGTGCTCTCCGACGGGACTCCCGTGAGCGGGGTCTTCGCCCTGGGGGACGTCTGCAATCCGTATCAGCTCAAGCATGTGGCCAACCGTGAGACACGAGTGGTGGCACACAATCTTGAACGTCCGGCCAACCTGCGCGCAACGGATCATCGGGCCGTGCCCGCCGCGGTGTTCGCGCGCCCGCAGGTCGCCACCGTCGGTCTGACGGAGCAGGAGGCGCGGGAGCGGGCGGAGAATCCCGACGACATCGCCGTGGCCGTTCAGGACTACGGATCCACCGCGTACGGCTGGGCCTTGGAAGATCAGGAGGGGTTCGTCAAGCTCATCGCGCAGCGTTCCACCGGCAAGATCCTCGGGGCCCACTTGATGGGGGAGCAGGCCTCGATCCTGATCCAGCCACTGGTGCAGGCCATGGTGTTCGACCAGGATGCCTATGCCCTGGCCAGGAGTCCTTACTGGATCCATCCGGCTCTGACCGAGGTCGTGGAGAACGCGCTGCTGTCGCTTGAAACGCAGCACTTGGACGACGCCGCGCTCTGAACCGTGGTGGTCGAGCCAGGCGTTCGCGGGCAATATGGAAAGGAAATAACCTTGAATACTCAGATTCAAGGTTATAAGCTTGCAAGATGTTCGTCGTGAATGCGGACCAGGCGCGGTCCAGATCTTCCGAGGACCTGATCCCAGCAGCCTTGTCAGTGCTGGAGGCCCTCCCGCTGCGTCCTGCGCTGGGCTTCGAACGGACCGTCGGTGACGAGATCCAAGGGGTGCTGGCCTCGGGCGCGGACGTCGTGGCGGCCTGCCGTGCGTTGGCGGAAGTCGGCGAGTGGCATGTGGCCGTAGGCCTGGGGACGGTTCAGCGCCCTTATCCCGCCAGCACCCGGGCGGCCCGTGGCGGCGCCTTCCTCGCCGCCCGACGCGCGGCCGAGGAGGTCAAGGGGCGGGCGCCATCCGTGCTCGTGGTGGGCCAGTTGCCCGCCACCACCTCCGATCCTGAAGCTCTGGACCCGAACAGAGCCACGGTGGACGATGCAGACACCGCTCTGGGATTGTTGGCCACGATCTGGCGCCGACGCACAGACGGTGGGTGGGCGGCCGTCCAGGCTACCGAACGGGTTCGGGCGAAGGATTCCAAAGCCGCGCTGAGCACCGTCGCCAAGGAACTGGGCATCAGCCATCAAGCCTTGAGTCAGCGGCTGCGCTCCGCCGATTGGGAACTCGAGACCAAGGCGTTGGGCACCGTGGCCCGCTTGCTTGACAGAGCGGATGCCGCGGTGGCTGCCGCAACGCAGAACCCGACCGAGTCGGAGGAGACCTCATGACCGTCGTGGTGATCATCGCCGCCCTCGTGCTCAGTGCGCTGACGGGCTGGCCGCTCGTCGCGCTGATCCTGCGGTGGTCGGAAGGCGGCTGGTCCAAGAAGCGCGACCGGCGCGATGCCGCCACGTCGCAGCCGGACGTTGCCGTCGAAGAATCCTCAAAGGATACGACCTCGGCGGACAGCGCGGACCGAAGGACGGCGGCGCAATTGCTACGCGGTGGGCTCTGGATCGGGCTCCTGGAACGTGTGGCCGTGACCGGTGCTGTGCTGTTGGGCGAATACACCATCGTGGCGGCGGTCGTGGCCGTGAAGGGGCTCGGACGTTTCAAGGAACTGTCCACTCCAGAGGCGTCAGAACGCTTCGTGGTCGGGACGCTCGCGTCGCTGACCTGGGCCGGTCTGCTCGGAGCAGCGGGGCTGGGAATCCTGGACCTGTTGGGCTGAGCAGAGGTCTGCTGCGCCGGCGTGACAGGCCTGACAGATCGGGGCCGGCGGATCAGGAGTAGAGCGCGTCCACGTCGGCAGCGAAGTCCTTGAGGATCACCTGGCGGCGCATCTTCAGGCTCGGGGTGAGGTAGCCGGCCTCTTCCGAGAAGTCGGTTCCCACGATGGAGAACTTCTTGATGGCCTCGGCGTGGGAGACGCTCTGGTTGGCGGCGTCCACGGCAGCCTGCACGTCCTCCAGGACCTGGGGGTGCGTGAGCAGCGAGTCAAGGGGGGTGTCCTCCGGCAACTCGTGGCGCTTCAGCCAGGCCGGAAGTACTTCCTCGTCCAAGGTGACCAGGGCCCCGACGAACTTGCGGCCCTCGCCCACCACGATGCACTGGGATACAAGGGCTGCGGCCCTGATCTGATCCTCCAGCATGGCAGGGGCCACGTTCTTGCCGCCTGCGGTGACGATGATTTCCTTCTTGCGCCCGGTGATGGTGAGGAACCCGTCCTCGTCCAAGGACCCGAGGTCGCCGGTACGGAACCACTCGCCGTCGAAGGCCTCCTCCGTCAGGTCCGGGCGGTTGATGTACTCCTTGAAGATGCACACGCCCTTGGCGAGGATCTCGCCGTCGTCTGCGATGCGGTAGGCGTTTCCGGGGAGGGGGCGTCCCACGGTACCGATCTTGATGCGTTCAGGGGTGTTCACGCCCACCGGTGCAGTGGTCTCGGTGAGGCCGTAGCCCTCCAGCACGGTGATGCCCACGCCATTGAAGAAGTGGCCGAGGCGTTCACCCAAGGGGCCCCCGCCGGAGACGGCATGAGCCACGCGTCCACCGGTGGCCTGGCGAACCTTGGAGTAGACCAACTTGTCGAAGACCGCATGCTTGAGCTTCAGGCCGAGCGGGATCCTGCCTTCGCCGCTCAGTGAGGCCCTGGAGTACTCGGCGGCGGTGCGGGCGGCGGCCATGAAGATCTTCTCCTTGCCGCCTGCCTGAGCATTCTGCAGGGCTCCGTTGAAGACCTTCTCGAACACGCGGGGTACGGCCAGCAGGAAGGTGGGCTTGAAGGACTGCATGTCCGGGACCAGGTTCTTCAGGTCGGGGACGTGCCCCACCATGGCTCCGCCCGCCACCGCGAGAATCGCGATGTAGCGGGCGAAGACGTGGGCAAGCGGCAGGAACATCAGCGTGGATGCCCGCTCGTTGACGATGTCGGAGAGGATGGCAAGCGCGTTGTCGCTGAGGTCCACGAAGTTGGCGTGAGTCAGGGCGCAGCCCTTGGGCCTCCCGGTGGTGCCGGAGGTGTAGATGATCGTGGCGGTATCGGTCTTGCGGCGGCTCGCGGTGCGGGAAGAGAGCTCCGCGTCACTGATCCTGGCCCCGTCTGCCCTCAATGAATCCAGGTCGCCGTTGTCCATGACCATCAGGTCGCGGAGTCCGGAGAGATCGGCATCCCGGGCGGCACGCTTGACCGTGGATGCGTGGGCCGCGGTCTCCGTGACGATGATTCCGCAGCGGGAATCGGAGAGGATCCATGCCACCTGGGAGGGGGAGGAGGTCTCGTAGACGGGGACCGTGACGCCGCCTGCGAAGAGGATGGCGAAGTCCAGCAGGGACCATTCGTAGCGATTACGGGACATCAGAGCCACGGAGTCTCCGGGCTGCACCCCGCGGGCCACGAGACCCTTGGCGACCGCTCTGGCGTCGTCCGTGAAGGCCTGCGCGGACACCGGCAACCAGGCGCCGGTGGAGTCCTGGCGGGCGAAGAGTGCGGGATTGCGGCCGGCATCCAGATGCCTGGTCAGCAGGGTGGGGATGACGGTGTCGTCGGAACTGGTGGCCAGGGCCTCGACATTGATCTCTCGCACTGGTGTGACCTCCGGGTCGGTCGGCTCGGCTCGGAGGCGGTCCGGGCCGATGGTGGGGTGTTACGTCCGCAGACCTGTAGGTCAGCGCCGTTGCTTACTCAAGAGTAACAAAGGAAATGGTGCTGCGTGAGACTCGCCTCACACCCTGGCGCCGTCGTCACCGTCGTCCGCACGGTGCCGTGGCAGGCTCCAGGCCAGGTACACCAGTGCCACGATCGCGGTCAGACCCATCATGGCCCAGCCGGACCCTGGGATCCGTCCCGGAGCGACGATGAGCAGAACCAGCATCAGGATCGGCATCGCCACCGCTGCGATGCACGCGATCACGACGCCGGGACGCCCGGCCAGGACCGGTCCCGGGGTCTCAGGAACGAAGTCGGAGTCCTCCTCCAGCGCGGCCTCCGCCCGCTCCAGTTCCGACTCGTCCCAATCGCGCGGTCCGCGCGGTGCCAGGGGCCCGACGACGGGACCCTCCAGGGACGGGAAGCGCGGTTGGTTCGTGGCCGGGTTGGGCTCAGCCTCCTCAACGGCCGGTTCCGGCCCGGTGCCCGCCCTGGGGTCCGAACCGGGGTCTGACTCCGATCCTGAGTCCGGAACGGAGGAGGAATCGGTGGCTTCCAAACGCGCCACGAGGTCGGCCCACACATCGTCTGGGCCCTGCGGTGATGTGCTCATGCGCCCTCCTTCCCGCGGTGGCGACCGGTTCCCGCTGCAGGGCCGGACGGGGTGAAACGTTCAAGATCGGTCAGGGTGTGGTACGCGATCAGATCTGCGTCGTAGTCCAAGGTCGCCACGTGGAAACTCTCATGCAACGGAATCTGTGTGTAATCGACGTCAGCCCGCAGCCCGCTACGCACGGCGGCGACCGAGGCGTCGGAGACCACATGGTCAACATCGGAACGGAAGAGGGTCACGGGTGCCGAGATGCCAGGGAGCTCGCCCCGGACCTGGCGCTGGAGGCGTGCCAATTGCGCCACGGCCGCGACTGCGGTCCGTTCATAGGTCGGTTCGGCCGAACCGGGTCTGGCCACATCGCCTCCGATGCCTGCCACGCTGCGCCTCATGTATTTCAGTGCAGGCGTCAGCCTCATGGCGAACGGGTGAGGTGTCAGTGCCGGGTTCACCAGATAGACCGCAACCGGCCTGCGCACGGCTGCCAGGTGCAGGGCCAACGCGCCACCCATGGAGAGGCCGCAGACCGCCACCCGATCCACCGTCGAGGCCAACGCGTCGTAGGCGTCCTCGACCGCCTCGAACCACGCCTCGGCCGGGGTCTCGATCAGATCCTCCCAGCGGGTCCCGTGACCGGGCAGCATCGGCGTGGAGACGGTGTGGCCCGCCTCGTTGCATGCCTGCGCCCACGGCCTGATGGATCCGGGCGTGGACGTGAAACCGTGGATCACCAGGACTCCCGTGCCGGTGGGCTCCACTCCGGCAGGCGCTGACAGCTGCGTGGACTCCATGGCATCCAGCCTACCGGCGCAGCCGCGGTGGCGCGGTGGCTGCGGTGGCCGGCCACGGGTCGTCGGGCACATCCGGCCTGTATGACGTGCGTGTTACACGGCTATCCCGCAGGGAGTCGCGCCGCTTGGTGAGGCGGGCGCCCGCACCACTACGATGGAAGGGTGACTCAACCAGCTCAGCGCATCATGGCCGGCACTCAGTCGGGCCCCGCCAACGACCCCGCACTCGACCTCTGGCGGCAATTGCCCATCAAACAGCAGCCTGACTGGAGCGGCACACCGGAACACGCCCGCGCAGTGGCCGAGCTCGGTAAGCTGCCCCCGCTCGTGTTCGCAGGCGAGGTGGACGTGCTGAAGTCCCGCCTGGCCGCCGCAGCCCGCGGTGAGGCCTTCCTGCTCCAGGGAGGCGACTGCGCCGAGACCTTCTCCGCAGCGACCGCCGACCGCATCCAGGCCCGCGTGAAGACCATCCTGCAGATGGCCGTGGTCCTGACCTATGGCGCTCAGATGCCCGTCATCAAGATGGGGCGGATGGCAGGCCAGTTCGCCAAGCCGCGTTCCTCCAACACCGAGACCCGTGGTGACGTGACGCTGCCCGCCTTCCGCGGCGACATCGTCAACGGCTACGAGTTCACCGAGGACTCTCGCCGACACGATCCCAAGCGGATGGTGCAGGCCTACCACACGGCGGCCTCCACCCTGAACCTGATCCGCGCCTTCACCACGGGTGGCTTCGCCGACCTGCGCAGCGTGCATTCCTGGAACCAGGGCTTCATGGCCAACCCCGCCTACCACGAGTACGAGCAGCTGGCCGGGGAGATCGATCGCGCCGTGAACTTCATGGGTGCTTGCGGCGCGGACTTCGAGGCGCTCAAGACCACCGAGTTCTTCGCCGCCCACGAGGCGTTGCTGCTGGACTACGAGCGTGCTCTGACCCGCACCGACTCCCGCACCGGTGACCCCTACGACACCTCGGGCCACTTCCTGTGGATCGGTGAGCGCACCCGCGAACTGGACGGCGCCCACGTGGATTTCCTGTCCCGTGTGAAGAACCCCATCGGCGTGAAGCTCGGCCCCTCTACCACCGGCCAGGATGCCATCGACCTGATCGAGAAGCTGGATCCCGAGCGGGAGCCCGGTCGCCTGACCTTCATCACCCGCATGGGCGCATCCAAGATCCGTGAGGCGCTGCCGCCGGTCGTGGAGGCGGTGCGTGACACCGGAGCGCAGGTCGTCTGGGTCACCGACCCGATGCACGGCAACACCGTGACGAGCCAGAACGGCTACAAGACGCGTCGCTTCGACGACGTCATGGACGAGGTCCGTGGCTTCTTCGAGGTCCACCGGTCCCTTGGCACCGTGCCCGGCGGCCTGCACGTGGAGATGACCGGCGACGACGTGGCCGAGTGCCTGGGCGGTGCCGACCCGATCCGCGAGGAACAGTTCGACGAGCTCTACGAGTCCGTGTGCGATCCCCGCCTCAACCACGCCCAGTCGCTCGAACTGGCCTTCCTCGTCTCAGAGGGGCTGACCCAGCGCTGATGTCCGACGGCTTCGTGCGGGGCGCGGCCCCGATCCTGGATCGCGACGACGACCCCAAGGACCTGATCGGCGGCTGGGACCGTGAAGCCCACGCCCCGGACACGTTGCCGTCCCGGCTCGTGATGGCATTCCTCGGCACCACTGTGGACCGGTTCGCCCGTGAGGGCGGTTGGGAAACCCGCGTGACCTTGGAGTCCATCACCCGGGACTTCCCGTACTACGTGACCACCCACAACGGCGTCGAGGTCGGTATCGTCCTTGCCCCGCTCGGGGCACCTGCCGCGGTACAGAACTTGGAGTTCGGCATCAATCTGGGCGCCGAACACGTGGTGGCCGTGGGCTCCTGCGGCGCGCTGCACGACACCGAGGAAGGCGCCATGCTGGTCCCGGTGAAGGCGATGCGTGACGAGGGAACCAGCTACCACTACGCGGCCTCGGAGGACTTCATCGACCTGCAACCGGGGCCCGTGGCCGCGGTCCGTGCAGCCCTCGACGAGGCCGGGCGCGATCACAGAGACGTGGTCACCTGGACCACCGACGGTTTCTATCGTGAGACGCCTGCCGTCATCAAGGACCGGCTGGCCCGCGGGTGCGACGTGGTGGACATGGAATGCTCCGCGCTGGCCGCCGTCTGTGACTTCCGTGGTGTGGAGTTCGCTCAACTGCTCTACACGGCCGATTCCCTGGTGGACCTGGACGGGCACGATCCGCGTGGCTGGGGCATCGCTTCGCGTGCGGTGGCGCTGGACCTGGCGCTGGACGCAGTGGTGCGTCTGGGAGACTGAACCCGCCGTACCTCGGCGCTCCACACGAGCGCTCACGCCATTCGAGGCGGGCCCTGCATCAGGGCCCGCCTCGAATGCTCTCATGTGCCGTCGGAGCTCGGGCCGGGGCCGTCGGAGGCGGGGCAGCCTCAGCGGTTGCCGATCAAGTCGTCCCAGATGTCCACGAAGGGGTTGCCCGTCTTCTCCGGCCCCTTGGAGAGATGCCACGTGATGGTGGCGCCCTTGTCGTCGCTGCTGCCTGCCTCGGGGCTCTGCTCGGCCACGCGGCCGGCCTCGACGTCATCGGAGAAGACGTCCTCACCCTGAACGGATCCGAGTCCGGCTGCTGAGAGCAGGGCCTGAGCGGCGTCAGCGTCGAGGTTCTTCAGATCCGGGACGTCGATGGGCGCTGGGCCCTTGGAGAGGACAAGGGAGACCGTGGTGCCTGAGCGAAACGTGGCACCGGTCTCCTCGGACTGGCGCAGAACCTTGCCCACGTCCACGGACTCGTCGTAGTCCTCGGTGATGGTGCCGGCCTTCAGATGGGCCTTCTCCAGCGCGGACGTGGCCTGGTCTTCCGTCATGCCGACCACATTCGGTACGGCGTAGAGATGCGGCCCCTTCGAGATCATCACGGTCAGCGGCGTGAACTTACGGATGTGTTCGCCGGCTTCCGGGTCGGTGCCCACGACTTTTCCCTGGCCCACCGTCTCGTCGAAGACCTTCTTCTCCTTGACGGAGAGTCCCTGGTCGGACAGATCAGCGGTGGCTTGCGCCGCGCTCCTGCCCTGCAGGTCGGGGATCAGGACCTTGCCGCCCGGGCCTGCGCCGAAGTACCAACCCGCCCCGCCCAACAGGGCGGCCACGATGATCACGATGCTCAGCCAGATGGCGACCCGCTTCTTGGCGCCGGGTCGTTGCAGGAAGGTGGTGGGCTGCTGCGCTTCCTTGGCACGTCGACGCATGAGCGCGCGTTCCTCGCGATTGCTGAGCGGCCGGGTCTCTGCTGAGGTCGAGACTTGAGCGGTGTCCCGGGGGAGTCGGGGAACGGTGTGGGGCGCGCCCAGCTTGGTGGTGCCGGTGGGATCGGTACCCATCGGTGTGGCGGCGCTGCGTGCCTCGGCCGCGTCCTGGTCGGTCCGGCCGCCGTGCACGGGCAGAGCTCGCGTGTTCGCTGTCGTCGCACCGGAGGCGCGCAGTGCCTCGGTCGGGGCTTCCGGGTCGGTCGGACGCACCGCGGCGGTGGCGTCCTGGTCGCCGGCCTGGCCCACTACGGTGGTGCCGCGGGCCGCTGCGTTCGTGGATGCGTTGGCTCCGGAACCCGCTGCGCGGGCCGGATCAGAGCGCCGCAGTACGGCCAGCGTGGAGGCCAGCAGGGTGGAGAGGGTGGTCCGCGGTTCACCCAGGTCCAACTGGGCCGGTGTCATACCTGCCCGGATGTGGTCTAGTTCCTGACGCAGGGCCTCCGCATCATGCGGGCGGTCCTCAGGGTCGTGACGCGTGCACCAGGCCACGACCTCCTCGAGGTCTGGCGCCAGTCCCACCACGCTTTCCCCGGCGGGAGGGACGGTCTCGTTGACGTGTTTGAGAGCCACCTGCCAGCCGGTCTCCGCCGTGAAGGGCTGCGCGCCGGTGAGCATCTCGTAGAGCATGATGCCCACGGCGTAGAGATCCGAACGCGTATCCGCCGGCGTGCCGGTGACGAGCTCCGGGGAGACGTAGGCCACCGTCCCGATGAGCGCTCCGGTGGCTGTATGCGCCGAGGCGGCCCTGGCCAGCCCGAAATCGGTGACCTTGATGCGGCCGTCCGGTGCCAGCAGCACGTTCTCGGGTTTGACGTCGCGATGCACCAGACCGGCCTGGTGAGCTCCGGCGAGACCGGAGAGCAGTGCATCGGTGAGTTGCAGGGTGGCACGGGGGGAGAGACGTCCCTGCGTCTTGATGACGTCCCGAAGCGTAGCCCCCGGGACGTATTCCATGACCAGGTAGGCCGTGTCGCCGTCCACGCCCTGGTCGTAGACGGAGACCACGTGCGGGTGGGAGAGCTTGGCGGCGGCGATGGCCTCCGCCTCGAACCGGCGGACGAAGGAGGGATCCTCCGCCAGGTGCGGATAGAGCACCTTCACGGCGACCTTGCGCTGCAGTTTGGTGTCCATGGCCAGGTAGATGGTGGCCATGCCTCCGCGCGCGATCCGCCGCTCGATGGCGTAACGCTCATCGAGGAGTGACCCGATCATCGGGTCAGCGCGTTCGGCTTCAGTCACGTCTTCGATCCTAGGGCAGGAGAGGCCGCAGGCCAGGGAGGGCGTCCGGTCGGCAGGCTCGGGGTTGCACGGAAAGCGGTGGGGTGCCGGAACGGGGGTCGCCCCCCCCCCCCCCAGACGAGGGGGGGGGGGGGCCCCCCGGGGCGGGGGGGGGGGGGGGGGGGGGCGGGGGGCGGGGGCGGGGCGGGGCGGGAGGGCGCGGCGGGG
>NZ_JALAGT010000176.1 GCF_022712295.1 Galactobacter sp. | reverse complement strand
TGGCGTACCTGATGACCGTGGCCGGGATGAACACGGCCACGGTCATCAGGTACGCCACCATGGCCAGGTTGATCTGCGTGGGTTCCACGCCAAGGTTCTCGGCCATGGCGGGCGCCGCGGTCTGGATGATGGTCCCGTCCAGGTTCTCCATGAAGAACGCGCCGGCCACCAGCAGGGCGGTGCCGCGGTGAAAACTGCGGGCGAGCGGCATCGGGACTCCTCTTTGGTGGATCTGGTGACAATTCTGGTTCATGCACCAACGGCCCGCCCCGGTTGAGGTGGCGCGGTGTGCCGCAGTGCGGCGCCGTCGTTGCCGGGCCGGGAAGGGTGCGGGTCGGGACGGGGCCGGCAGGGCCGCCGACATCACATCGTCATCTGTTGTGCCTACCCTGGTCTGAACCGGAAGGCAACGCCAAGCGGCGTCACCCAATGGAAACATCCTATTGACAGGACAATCGGTCATACGCCATTCTAATGGCCATGACCCGCATCACATCGAGGTGGCGCGCGTCCAGGACGAAGGAGCAACCCGACATGAGTTCCCACGCGTCGACAGGGGTTTCATCCCTGCCGCCACTGACGAAGGGCCCCCATTCCAAGCGACTCGGCATGGTCGCTCTGATCGCCACCTTTGGTGGTCTCCTCTTCGGCTACGACACGGGCGTCATCAACGGCGCCATCGGCCCCATGCGCGAGGAGCTGGGGCTCTCCGCCCTTGGAGAAGGCGTCATCGCCTCCTCGCTGGTCTTCGCGGCCGCCATCGGAGCCGTGACCGGCGGCCCGCTCTCCGACCGCTGGGGACGACGCAAGACCATCATCCTCATGTCCGTCCTGTTCTTCGCAGGCACCATCTTCTGTGTGGCAGCGCCCGGTACCGGAACCGCCGCATTCGTCTCCCTGATCGTGGGCCGCATCCTGCTGGGTCTCGCCGTCGGCGCAGCCTCCTCCGTGGTGCCGATCTTCCTGGCCGAGATGGCCCCGTACGAGATCCGCGGTTCGCTCTCCGGTCGCAACGAACTCATGATCGTCACCGGCCAGCTGGCCGCCTACGTCATCAACGCGATCCTCGGCGTGACCCTTGGGCATGTGGACGGCGTCTGGCGCATCATGCTCGCCGTCTGCGCCATCCCCGCCATCTGCCTGTTCGTCGGCATGATGCGCGTACCGGAATCCCCGCGTTGGCTCGTGGACCACGGACGCACGCCTGAAGCCCTCGCGATCCTCAAGACCGTCCGCTCGGAGGACCGCGCCACGGCAGAGCTGGCACAGATGCAGGTCATCGCACAGGAGGACGCGGCCCTGGAGACCACCGGCTGGCGAGAGGTGTTCCAGAACAAGCACCTCATGCGCATCCTGTTGGTGGGTATCGGCATCGGCGTGGTGCAGCAGCTCACCGGTATCAACGCCATCATGTACTTCGGCCAGAACGTGCTCGTGGAGTCCGGGTTCGACTCCTCCGCCGCGCTGATCGCTCAGATCGGCCCCGGCATCATCGCCGTGATCGGTGGCATCATCGCCCTGCGGATGATGGACCGCTTCGACCGCCGCAAAACGTTCCTCACCGGCCTCACCCTGACCACCGTCTCCCACGTGTTGATCGCGGTCTTCGCCAACGTTTTCCCCGTCGGCAATGCGGCCCGCCCGTACATCATCCTGCTGATGGTCATCATCTTCGTGGGCTCCATGCAGACCTTCCTGAACGTGGCCGTGTGGGTCTACATCTCCGAGATCTTCCCGCTGCGCATGCGCGGTTTCGGGTCCGGCGTCTCCATCTTCTTCCTGTGGGTCGTCAACGGTCTGCTCTCCCTCTTCTTCGCCTCGCTCCTGGAGGGTCTGGGCCTCACCGGGACGTTCGCACTCTTCGCTGTGGTCGGCGCCCTGTCCTGGCTCTTCGTGAAGTTCACCGTCCCCGAGACGCGCGGCCACACCCTGGAGCAGCTGGACGAGGCCGTCACCACCGGCGCCATCTACGTGGTGCAGAAGGCCGACGAGCAGAAGTAATCTCCTCCGCACGGTCCGGCAGAGCCGGGTTCCCACTCTGGAGCTGGTGGTCCACCGGCTCCACCGTGGGAACCCGGCTCGTGTCCGTTTCTGAGCACATGCCCGACGACGCGTACCCGGCTCCCGCCGTCCAGATCGCGGGGGGAGCCGGCGACTGGCTAGGGTTCTTCCATGACTTCCCGCTTCGCCCAAGTCGATGTGTTCAGCGCCGACCCATACCGTGGCAATCCAGTAGCGGTGTTCCTCGACGCCGAGGGGCTGGACGCCGCCGCCATGCAGCGCATCGCAGCCTGGACCAACCTGTCGGAGACCACCTTCGTCCTGCCGCCCACTGTTCCGGAGGCCGACTATCGGCTGCGGATCTTCACGCCGGACGGTGAACTGCCCTTCGCCGGTCATCCGACGCTGGGCTCCGCCCGCGCCTGGCTGGAACACGGCGGCCAGCCCCAGAGGGCGGGGGCCATCGTGCAGGAGTGTCAGGCAGGCCTCGTGGATGTGCGCGACGACGGGGACCGGCTCTCCTTCGCCGCCCCGCCTCGTGTGCGCACCGGTCCGCTGGAAGCGGACCTTCGGGCCCGCATCGTGGCCGCGTTCGGGATCGAGGAGGAACAGATCGTCGGGCATCAGTGGGTGGACAACGGGCCGGGCTGGGCGGCGCTCCGGCTGGAAACGGCTGACGAGGTGCTTGCGTTGGAACCGGACCTGTCGCAGATTCCCGATCTGGCAGTCGGAGCGGTCGGGGCCTACCCGAGCGGAGCGGAGTGCGCCTTCGAGGTGAGGGCATTCGTTCCGGCAGTGGGCGTCGGCGAGGACCCGGTCACGGGCAGCCTCAATGCCTCACTGGGGCAATGGCTCATCGGTTCCGGGCAGGCGCCGGACCGCTACACGGCATCGCAGGGAACCGCGTTGGGGCGGTCCGGACGCATCGAGATCACGGCCGAGGCCGGAACGGTCTGGGTCGGTGGCGAAGCGACGGTGCTGTTCTCAGGCACTGCCGTCATCTGATTCCGACGTTCACCGGGAGCCCAGACGTTCGAGCCGTTGAGCCAGGTCGGTGGCCACCTCGCGGAGTTCGTCCGGCTCCACGATGTCGACCTGGTAGTCCATCAGCGCCAGGTGGAAGGCGATCCACTCCAGTTGCATGCCACCCACGTGCAGGCGTGACCAGCCCTTCTCCGCGTCCGGCTCGATGGTGCCGACCTGTGGCGGGACCACGGCGGACAGGTCCTCCGGCTCGGCCTTGACCCGGACCAGGACTTGGCGCTCGTACGGAGCCACCGCGATGGCGTGCTGGACGTAGTACGCCGGGTCCGGGTGCTCGCGGGGCGTGAAGCGCCACGTGCTGACCTCGAGGCCGTACATACGGTCCAGGCGGAAGGTGCGCCAGTTCTCGCGGTCCAGGTCCCACGCCATGAGATACCAACGCAGGCCGGCCGTCACCAATTGGACGGGCTTGACCCTGCGCTGCAGTTGGTTCCCCTGGCCGTCCGTGTAGTCGAAGCGGACGCGGAGCAGGTCGTGGCAGGCGGTGGCCAGCCCCGCCAACAGGTCGGGGCCGATCGTGGTGGTGGGGCCGGTGAGCGCTGCGGTGGATTCGTGGACCGCCTGGACCGTGGCCCGTAGTCGGGGCGGCATGACCTGTTCCAACTTGGCCAGCGCGCCGCGGGCAGCGCCGGCCCCGCCCGTCACGGAACCGGTGTGCAGCAGGCGGAGGGCGATCGCGGTGGCGACGGCTTCGTCATGCTCCAGCAGCAGCGGGGGCATGCGGGTGCCGGAACCCAAACGGTAGCCGCCGTTGGTCCCCACACTGGCCTCGATGGGGTAGCCCAGCTCCCGGAGCCGGGCGACGTCGCGACGAATGCAACGGGTCGTGACGTCGAGGCGCTCGGCCAGTTCCGTGGCGGTCCACGTGGGGCGTTGCTGCAGGAGGGAGAGGACGCTGAGGACCCGACTGATGGACGAGGTGGTTTCCATGTTCTGAACTCTTTCGGCCATTCTCAGCCATTGCGGACCGAATCCGTCCTAGTTCAGATGCACTCTTGAGACATGTCAGCACTGAATGAGCAACTCATCGATCAACTGGACTGGCACTGGAACCATCAGATGCGCTCGCGCCTGGAGGGATTGACCGACGCGGAGTACTTCTACGAACCGGTGCCCGGATGCTGGAGTGTGCGTCCGCGAGGCGAGTCCTCGGCCGGACTTCCGGGTGGATCCGGGTCCATGACCATCGACTTCGAATTCCCGGAACCGGTGCCGACGCCCTTCACCACCATCGCCTGGAGGCTGGGTCACATCATCGTCGGGATCTTCGCTATGCGCAGTGCCAGTCACTTCGGGCGCGAGAAGACCGACTACTTCGTCTACGACTACGCGACCACTGCGGATCAGGCGCTGTCCCAGCTCTGCGAGGAGTACGAAACCTGGAAGGCGGGCGTCGCCGCTCTGTCCGAGGAACAGCTCTGGGAACCCTGCGGAGAGGCGGAGGGAGACTTCGCCGACCACCCCATGATCGAGTTGATCCTGCACATCAACCGCGAGGCCATCCATCACCTCGCCGAGGTCGCCCTGCTGCGAGACCTGTACGCGCACCGATCCTGAGCATCGTTCCCGACCTGCGCTCCTTCCCGCTGGTCCGGACACCGCGACAACAGAGACGGCTCATCATGGCCTCCACTGTCCAAGTCCCCTTCGACTGCCACGACCTCGGTGCCTGCCCCGGAGGATGAAGTCGCTGAACTCTGAGGTGCGTTCCTCGACGGACTGGGTGTCCCGAGAGAATAGCGCAACGACAAGTGCCCGGTTCAGGATGCCAGCGGCGTGGGCCGCGGGCCACCGATACCGAGGTTCGTTATCTGAATGTAACAAGAAGGTCTTCAATGGTTAACAAGTTGAGACATTGAGCCACATGCCCACCGCATAAGGTCATTCGAACTGGATAGGAATTCAAGACCTGTCTGGTTGACTCACTTACGGAATCACCCAAGGAGCACCATGAGCGTATTGAAACGAGCGCCTCGCACCAAACTGATGAGCGGCATCGCACTTCTAAGCGCTACCGCACTCGTTCTCTCGGCCTGTGGCGGCGGGAGCGACAACTCGAAGGAGTCCAAGTCAGGAGGGGAATCCGCTAAATTCCCAGTGGATTGCAGCACGCAGCAGCCGTCAAAATACGAACAGGAGTTCGATGAGGTCAAGTCCGATTCTCCTGGTAAGGACAAACTGACCTTCAACGTGGGTACTGCGCTCCCGCAGACGGGCAACCTCGCGTTCCTCGGCCCGCCAGAAATCGCGGCGACCGAGTTTGCTGCCCAAGAGATCAACAAGGCCGACAAGGGCATCAAAATCGATCTGACCCAGGGCGACTCCGGTGACACGGACAACAAGGCCTACGAGACCGAGGTGCCCCGCATCCTGAAGGGCGGCGCCAACGCCGTCGTCGGGGCCGCATCCTCCGGTGTCTCGCTCCAGTTCATCGACCAGGTCATCGCCGCAGACGCCATCCAGATCTCGCCGGCCAACACCTCGCCTGAATTCAGTGGTTACGAGGACAATGGTCTGTACTGGCGCACCGCACCATCCGATACCCTCCAGGGCGAGGTGCTCGGCAACCAGATCGCAGCAGACGGTAATGAGACCCTCGGCATGATCATCCTCAACGACTCCTACGGAACGGGACTCGCCTGCTTCGCCAAGGAGGCCTACGAGAACGCCGGCGGCAAGGTCGTTGCGGCCAGCATGTACAACACCGGCGACACCAACTTCTCCGCTCAGGTGGAGGACGTGCTCGCGGCCGATCCTGATGCGATCGCCCTCGTCACCTTCGAGGAGGTCACCACCATCATCCCGGAGCTCAACAGTGCCAAGTTCCCCTCGGACAAGATGTACCTGGTGGACGGAAACCTCTCCAACTTCGGCGACGACCTTGAGGCCGGGGCCCTGGAAGGCGCTCAGGGCACCACCCCAGCCGCTGACCCCGAGCTGACGGACCAGTTCAAGAAGAACCTGCAGTCCTACTGGACCGGCAAGGGTGAGAAGAAGTTGAAGGACTGGACCTATGCACCCGAGTCCTACGACGCCATGGTGTTGATGGCCTTGGCATCCCTCCAGGCTGGATCCACTGAAGGACCGGACATCGCAGCGAACCTGCAAGAGGTCTCCGGCGGCAGTGGTGAGGGTAAGAAGTGTACGTCCTTCGCCGAATGCGCTGACATCATCATCGGCGGCGGAACGGCCGACTACGACGGGGTCACCGGCCCCATCACCTTCGACGGTGCAGGCGATCCGACCGAGGCCACCATCGGCATCTTCAAGTACGACGACAAGAACAACTACGCCTTCTCCAAGATCGGCTGAGCCGGTCCGAACGAAGCAAGACACAAGGGTGGGGCCCCGGTCGAAAGGCCGGGGCCCCACCCTTGTTCGTTGCCTTGGCGCGGGTGCCTGGCTCAGGCCCCCAGCGTGCCGAGATACAGGCCGATCACCTTGGGATCGTTGAGCAGGTCCCGACCCGTCCCGGTGTAGGCATCCTTGCCCTGATCCAGGACGTACCCGCGGTCGCAGATCTGTAAGCAGCGGCGTGCATTCTGCTCCACCATGATGGTGGTGACGCCCGCCTTGTTGATCTCCGAGACTCGGATGAAGGCCTCATCCTGACGTGTGGGGGACAGACCCGCGCTTGGCTCATCGAGCAAGAGCACATGTGGATCCATCATCAGAGCACGCCCCATGGCGACCATCTGTCGCTCGCCGCCTGAGAGTGAGCCGGCCCGCTGCTGCAACCGCTTGGCGAGGTCCGGGAAGATGGAGGTGACGAACTCGACCCGCTCTGCATACTTCTTGGGCGCCTGAAAAGCACCCATCTGTAGATTCTCTGCGATGGTGAGGCTGGGGAAGACGTTGTTGGTCTGAGGAACGAAACCTACGCCTTTGGACACCAGTCTGTTGGCCCTGAGCCCGGTGATGTCTTCCCCGTTGAGAAGAACCTGACCGCTACGGATCTTCACCTGACCGAAGATTGCCTTGAGGATGGTGGATTTACCTGCGCCGTTGGGGCCGATGATCCCGATGAGTTCACCTTTTGCGGCGGTGAGGTTGGCCCCATTGAGAATATTGACGCCCGGCAGGTATCCGGCCACGACGTTGTCCATGCGAACCACATATTGGTTCTCTGTCTCGGTCATGATTCTCCTTCCTTGGGCGCTGGTGTCTTGGGCTCCGAACCTTGCGGTTCTGCCACGACGTCACTGATTTCTTGTGCAGTCTCTGCCAGAGCCTTGGCCTCAGCGTTCATGTCGCCTTCATAACGCCCGGTGACGATGCCGAGGTCCACGTCCTGGTGGGCGCCCAGGTAGGCGTCGATCACGGCGGGATCCTTCATGACCTCGTCCGGTGGGCCTTCTGCGACAACCTTGCCCTCGGCCATCACCACCACCCAGTCGGCAATGTGGCGCACCATGTGCATGTCGTGCTCCACGAAGACCACGGTCATCCCCAGGTCCTTGAGGTCCAGAATGTGGTCCAGCAGGGACTGTGTCAGCGCAGGGTTCACACCGGCCATCGGCTCGTCCAACATGACCAGGGTGGGATCGCTCATCAGGGCGCGGGCCATCTCCAACAGCTTCCGCTGTCCGCCTGAGAGCGATGCAGCGAAGTCCTTCTCCTTGGCATCCAGTTTGAAACGCTTGAGGAGGTCACGCGCCTTCACGGTGTTCTCTGCTTCTTGTTTCTTCCAGAGGCTGGGGATCAATCCCGTGAAGAAGCGCTCGCCTGGCTGATCTTTGGCGCCGAGCAGCATGTTCTCCAGCACCGTGAGCAGGCCCAACGACTTGGTGAG
Organism: Galactobacter sp.; assembly: GCF_022712295.1. Lineage (GTDB taxonomy): Bacteria > Actinomycetota > Actinomycetes > Actinomycetales > Micrococcaceae > Galactobacter. The sequence continues at coordinate 22,022 of NZ_JALAGT010000176.1, read as the reverse complement.
CTGGAACGTACGGACCTGGCCCATCCTGGAGGCCTTGTAGGCGGGGATCCCGGCAAGGTTATTGCCGTCGAACGACCACGAGCCCGAGTTGGGTTTGTCGAAGCCGGAGAGCAGATTGAACAGTGTGGTCTTGCCGGCGCCGTTGGGGCCGATCAACGCGGTGATGGCCCCTCGAGGGACCTCCAGGTGCTCCACATCGACGGCCGTGAGTCCACCGAAGATCCGTTTCACGTCACTGGCGACGATGATCGGGTCCACTTTGGCGCAGCCTGGTGCGGCGTTGCCGTCGTGCAGGGAAGTGGATTTGGCGCGGGGGTTCGGAGGTGTGACGTCAGCGGACAAAGGTCAGCTCCTTCTTGCTTCCGAGGATGCCCTGCGGCCGGAAGATCACCAGCAGCACCAGCGCGATTCCGACGAGGACGAAGACGAGCATTTGCGACTGCTCGCTCGTGAGGAAGGGCAGCCAGCCGATCTTCACCAGAGCCGGGAGAAGATTCGACAAGAAGGCACGTACTACCCAGAACAGGACGGCGCCGAGGACCGGGCCGAAGATGGTGGCTGCGCCGCCGAGCAGAAGCGCTGTCCAGATGTAGAACGTCTGCGAGGTCACGTAGACGTTCGGGTTGATGTTGGTTCCCATCGCCGTCAGGATGCCGCCGAGGGCGATGATGACGCCGCCCAGGATCAGTGCCTGCATCTTGTAAGCGAAGACGTTCTTACCGAGGGAACGGACCGCGTCCTCGTCCTCGCGAATGCCTCGGATCACTCGGCCCCATGGGCTGCGCATCGCCAGCCATACGAGCAGCACCACGACGGCGATGACCACCAAGCCGACCAGGATGACCCACCACTGATTCGATGTGTAGGTCCAGGGCCCCAACCCGTAGCGGCCCTCCGGCAGGGGATTGCTGGCCCGGAATCCCGATTGGAATCTGGTGAGGCCGTCCGAGGAGCCGGTGACAGAGCGCCAGGTGGAGGTCAGAAACAGCAGGCGCAGCACTTCTGCCGCGGCAATCGTGACGATGGCCAGATAGTCGCCCCGGAGCCGGAGTGTTGGAATACCCATGACCAGCGCGAAGAGTACTGCGGCGACGAGGCCCACGAGCACGGCCAACGGCCACGGTGCGGAGAAGGTATCGATCGAGATGGCGAAGCCGTAGGCACCGATGGCCATGAAGCCGGCAACGCCCATGTTGAGGAGGCCGGCGAAGCCGAAGTGTACGGAGAGGCCGATGGCGGCCAGCACGAAGCCGAGGGTGACCGGCTCGAGGATCTGCGCAGCGGTGTTGGAGAGGATCTGCAAAATGTCCATGAGCTATCCGATCCTTTCCTTGCGGCCCAGGATGCCCTGGGGGCGGAAGAGAAGAATGACGATCAGCACCACTAGAGCGCCGACGTTCTTCAGGTCTGATGGGATCCACAGGGTGGAGAGTTCCACGAGGAGCCCCACGATGATGGAGCCCACCAGGGCCCCGAAGGCCGTGCCGAGACCACCCAGAGTCACCGCGGCGAACATCAGGAGCAGCACGCTGGTTCCCATGTCCCACCGGATGCCCGGACGGAAGTAGGCCCAGAGGACGCCGGAGAGCCCGGCCAGGGCCGCCGCGAGAACCCACACCACGCGGACCACACGATCGACGTCGATACCGCTGGCAGCCGCGAGGCTCGAGTTGTCTGCCACCGCGCGGGTGGCGCGGCCCATCTTGGTTCGCATGAACCACCAGGCGAAGCACAAGATCACCACGATGGAGACACCCATGCTGATCGCGTCCGTCATGGTCAGCTTGATGGGCCCTAGTCCCGGGATGGTTTCAGAGGATCTACCCGGCAGCATGCTGGTGCCGCCACCGATGAAGATCTGGAAGACGTATCGCAGGGCCAGGGACAGGCCGATCGAGACGATCATGAGCTGTACGGTGCCTATACCCTTGCGTCTTAAGGGCCGCCATAGTCCGGCGTCCATGCCGAGGCCGAACACTGCCGCGAATACCACTGCAAGGGGTATCGCTATCCAGATGGGGATGTTCAGGACAGTCGAGAAGAGCAGAGCTCCGATGGCACCGAACGTCACCATCTCACCGTGGGCGAAGTTGGAGAGCCCGGTGGTCCCGAACACCAAGGACAATCCGATCGCGGCCAGGCCCAACATGAGTCCGAAGTTGAGGCCATTGACGGCCCTGGAGAGCACCTGGTCCGCAAAGCTCGTGGTGTGACGTTCCCCAGTGACGAGAATGAAATTCTTGACGGCGTTGCTCGTGGCGCCGAATTTGACCTCTTGTTCGAATTGGAAACCGGTAGGTGCCTTGACATCTTCCGGCAGCGTATCCTCGTCAACCGTCACTTGCCACGGAATATCTTTGCTCGGGACGCCGATCTGCGCGAGGCCCATTTTATTGGTGACCGCCTCGAACTCCTCGGTTCCCTCACCCGTGGCGGTGACGGTGACCCCCTCCACCCCGTCTCCACCGGTCTTCACGTTGACCGAAATGGTGTACGGATTGTCTTCCGTGTCGGTGGTTGCAGCTGCCTGAGGGGTGAGCGCGAACATTGAGACAGTGATCAACACCAGGCCGAGCATGCCGAGAACGAATCGGAGTACCGCTGAGGGCGGTCGAGATATTCGGATGGACGCCACTGGCGCCTCCTTCTGGGTGGGACGATATGAGAAGTGACAATATCAGGCCCGCGGCCCGGAGAATTGCTTTCCAATGAAGGCGATCGTATCTACGCGTTGTTGCGTTGGTATTTCCTGAGTGCAACGGTCCTGGGATGGTGTCCGTGATTCCGTGGAGCGTTCTTGCGGCCTTCAGTGATCACCCGCTCGCCTTCACGCTCTATTCGTCGTCTGTCGCTTGATTTCCTCGGCCTGGCCCTGGGTAAACCCTGTCGCAATCCCAGGGTGGACAGGAAACCGAGTCCCGAGCCGCGGTTTCGAGGCGTGTCCCGCGGATTGAATGATTGGGAGCGGCGAATTCTCGGGGTCACGCGGTGTTGCGCATAGAATTGGGTAATGGCCGTCCCTCACCGTAACGACCTTCCTCTGATCGGGCGCGGAAAGCGCAGCAGGGGGTTCACGCGTTCCATCATCACGGCCGGAGTTCTCGCGGTGGTGGCCGTGATCCTAGGCGTCGTCGGCTTCCGGCAGGTCATGGTCCAGCCCACACACTCCATCACCTTCGAGGTGGAGGAGGGTCTGCCTTACGGCATCACCCAGGAATCGGTGGAGGCCTCCGCCGCCGAGTATGACGCCAAGAGCTACAAACCCTTCACCATGAAAGTGGTGGAGAGGAAGTTGACCTGGGCGGAAACCTATCGCGGAGAAACCGGGGATGCGGACGTCCTCTTCTCCGTGGGAAGCGGCTCTGACCTCGATGAGGAAGAAGCGGCCGAATATCCAGACGAAGACGGAGCGGACACGGTCCTGCCGGACTTCAACCGCGTCGCTTTCAAGGGCGAGGGCTCTTCCAAGGACGGCATCACGGAATCCCGCGCGGTCCGTGAGGCTTTCGTGAACAATCAGACCCTTGGCCACGGACCCGGAGCCGTGGTGGGCGCGGCGTTGACCGCGGCCGACGTGAAATTCGGCAGCGGAAATCGGTCGGTGGCGTACTGGGGGTCCTTCGCCGCGCTGCCCATGTTCCTCGCCCTTCTGGTGATGTACGCCTGGATGAAAGACCGGCGTAGGGACCGGCAGCGTGCAGGGCAGCTCTCCGACGCACAGCTGCGTCTGGCCCGCGTGGTCTTGGAGCTGGACTCCATCGAGGTCCGCTTCGAGGTGGCGAAGGCGGCCATCCAAGACGGCATGTCCGCCGGAGGTGCGGCGGACGCGGACTTCAAGCGACTCCTGCAGCGGAAACGCCAGACCCGGGACAAGGGCCTGGCCAAGATGGAGCGGCAGTGGCAGGAGATTCGTTCCACCAGTCTGAAGCTGGCCAAGAAGGAAGCGCGGCTGGAGGCCGTCTTCCGTGACCGGCGCAAGCCGGAGGGAAATGACACCCTGGACGAGGCGGTCAAGGACCTCGAAGCGTTCGCCAAGGACACTGAATCGTTGCAACGTCAGGCCGCCGCGTTGGCAGATGCCTCCGAACTGCGGGTGGGTCATGCCGGCTCCCAGTCGGTTCTGGACCAGCTAGCTGCCCCGTTGATCCAGGCGGTGGATGACGTTCTTCACCGCAAGCGCGACCTGCCCCCGGAGTACGTGGAGCTGAACGAGGTGCGTGCAGAACTCCTGGCGCTGTCCCTGCAGGCGGCCTCCGAGGAAGCAGCGGCGGGCCTCGATACCGAGGCGGACCCGGACGAGGCTCAGTCACTGGTCAAGCACCAGGCGGAGTTGCTCAAGAAATGGGCGCAGGCGGAGGGGCGGCTGAGACGCATCAGCGCAGACCTCGAGGAACATCTTCGCGGCCAACTGAGGTCGCGGGGCAGGAGCGCGGAAGCGGAACGTTCCGTGAAGAAGCCGGCGGAGGAACGCGCGCAGCAGCGCATCCTGTCCATGACGGCGGGCAAGACCAGCACGTTCCGGGAACTCCGGCACACGCTCGGTCTGGGCTATGGTGCCAAGACCGGCCCGCAGCAAGCGGTCGAGGGCGTGCTGGTGGTCCTTGACCGGCTCCAGCGCTCGGGACCGGGAAGCATCCACGGCCGGGGCGCGGTGGAGGCCCCGAACAAAGAGCGCTTCAGCGCCGCGAAGACAACGGCTGGGCTTCTGATCCCTGTGTTGGTCGCGCTGGGGCTTGGCTGGGTTGCCGTGGCGCAAATCCCCTCAGCGAAGTCCTACGGACTAGAGCTGACGGGGGACAAGGAACTTCAAGCCCTGAACGTCTACGGAGACGTCGCTTCGTTGCCGGAGGCGGAGAAGAACCCCGTCAGGGACGTCGACCAAGCCGGAAGTCTTGATGCGGACTACATTCGGGAACGCATGCGGACAAGTCTGAAGTACTCGTCAGACAGGGCCTTGTTCCCTGAAGAGCTGGCCCTGACGGTGGCCATCGTTCCGGCGGACGATTACATCGACTATCAGCGCAATAATCCTGAGTCCGAGAACCGGATGGTCATCGATTATTGGGAGGTCGTGGAGGGCCAGCGCAAGCTCAAGGAAGACGTTGCCGAAGAGTTTCCCGAGGTAGTCGATCCGGAGACCGGGGACATTGCCCGCGGCCAGGGGATTCTCCCGATCTGGGTTCTGGATGAGCAAACGTACGCGATCGGCTACACACTGACCGGACAGATCAGCTCCGGATTGAACAGCAGGGTGGGGGCCTACGCGTTCATGGCCACAGAGCCGGCGCGCCATGGTCCTGGAGAAAACAGCAACATGCTCATTGGCGACCGGCTGAGCTATGACCTGGGTGAGTTGGCCACGGCCATGGAATATAACCACATGGAGTCCTCCGACATCGATCCCGCATCGGTGTTCTGGATGACCGCCATCAGTGCGTGGACCGGAATCATGACGCTAGGTGTGTTGGGGGCCGGTGTTCTGAGTGTCTTCCGGCAGCGGGCGGGGAACAAGCGCGTCCGGGACCAGCTCGGCGAGCTGCGGACCGACCTCGACTCCCTTGCCCTGGGGTTGGATATGACGCGCCTGGACCTCGTCGCCGTGCTGGGTGGAAAGCAGTCCCCCACCGGCGGGGATGCGGAGGAGTCGGAGCAGCGACTCTACGAAGCCGGCCTGGTCACGGCGTGGCGTGAGCTGGATGCCCTGGAAGGCCTGCCTCGCAAGCTTCAAAAGGGAGCAGACTGGAACGCGCGGGTGGACTACGTCCGCCAGCTCGTGGAGATGCTCGGGCAGCGGAGCCAGGACATCTCGTCCAGGACGGAGCAGCTGTTGCGTGCCCAGCGTCGGGTAGCAAGCGATCTTTGACCACATGCCCGACGATTTGTGCCCGCCGCCGCTGGCGGCGCTTGAGCGGGTGTCGGGCACGCGCCGTCGGGCATTCGGTGGCCGGGACGCGGACGGGAATAGGTTACCCGTTCCGGTAGTTGACGTGTCATGTGAAGAAGATTGGATTCCTGTCCTTCGGCCACTGGATGGACCACCCTGACTCCCAGGTGCGTTCCGCGGCCGACACCCTGCTGCAGTCCATCGACCTGGCCCAGGCGGCCGAGGACGTCGGTGCGGACGGTGCCTATTTCCGCGTGCATCACTACGCGCAGCAGCTGGGGTCGCCCACGGCGCTGCTTGCCGCGGTGGCCGCACGCACATCGCGGATCGAGCTCGGAACCGGCGTGGTGGACATGCGCTACCCGGATCCGTTCGGGTTCGCCGAGGATATGGCCTCTGTGGACCTGATTTCCGAGGGGCGACTGCAGTTGGGGCTCTCCCGTGGGACGCCGGAGCAGGTGATCGACGGCTGGAAGTACTTCGGGATCTCGCCGGAACCGGGGGAGACCGAGGCGGACATGGCCCGCCGCAAGACCCTGAAGTTCTTGGAAGGGATCGAGGGGCACCACTTCGCCGAGCCGAACCCGCGGCCCATGTTCCCCAACCCGCCGGGCCTGCTGCGGTTGGAGCCGTACGCCCCCGGGCTGCGTGAGCGGATCTGGTGGGGCGCCGGTTCCGACGCGACCGCGCGTTGGACCGCCGAGCACGGCATGAACCTCATGTCCTCCACCCTGAAGGACGACGAGACCGGGGAGCCGTTCCACGTTCAGCAACGCAAGCAGATCGACGCGTACCGCGCGGCCTGGGCCGAATACGACCATGGGTTCCAGCCGCGAGTTTCGGTGTCCAGGTCCATCTTCGCCCTCACCACCGACATCGACCGGTTGTACTTCGCGGGCGGCGCCCAGCGGAACGACCAGTTCGGGTCCGTGGGGCCGGGGAACCAGTCCGTGTTCGGCAGAACGTATGCGGATGAACCGGAAGCGTTGGTGGAACAGCTGCGTGGCGACGAAGCGATCGCCGCCGCGGATACCTTGCTGCTGACCGTGCCTACTCAATTGGGCGTGGACTACAACGCGCACCTGATCGAGAACATCGTCAAGTACGTGGCCCCCGAGCTCGGGTGGCGGTGAGCCGGAAGTCGGGGTGATGGCCCCTGGGCACTGTTGAATGCAGTCGGAGCCGTCGCTCCGTCCTCGCGAAGAGGACCACGCAACGGATCCGATTCTGCTTGGTGACGCCTCAGATGTTGATCAGCGAAGCGCCTTGCCTTCGGTCTCAGGCATGAACAACGTGCCGATCACCGCCACGACCATGAAGGCCGCGATGGATCCGACGATACCGCCGGTGCTCCATCCGGCATCCAACTGAGCTCCAACCACCGGAACCGCAATGGCATTGGCGAGCAGCAGGGCTGCGCTGGAGGCCGCATAACCGAACCCGCGGACCTTGCTGGGCAGGGCCTCCCCGCGCCAGGTGTTCCAGATGCCCCAGGAACCGAGGATAAAGAAGGCGAAAACCAAGTTACCGGTGTAGAGCTGCACCGAGCCCTGAGCGGTACCGAAGAGCAACGCACCGACTGTGGCTCCCACGGCGAAGATGATGAAGATCCAGCGACGCCCCCAGCGGCGGGTTGTCCATGCGGCCAAGAGATAGCCGGGAACCGCTACCAGCTGGCTCAAGGCCACAAAGCCGAGTGATCCGGAGACCGACAGGCCCTTGTCCTGCAGCATGATCGGCAACCAGGACTGCAGGCCCCAGTAGCCCCAGTTGTAGCAGAAAGAGATGACCAGGATCAGGATGAAGATCGGGACGATGCGAACGTCCTTGATGGTGTTCTTGTCATCCAGGTGGGCTTCGGCGGGATCGACCACCAAGTGTTGGTCATGACCCACGGTGAAGCCAAGACGGGTCAGCACGCTCTTGGCGTCCTCGTCACGCCCGCGTTTGACCAACCAGTACGGCGACTCGGGAACCAGCTTCCAGACTGCGAACGCCCAAATCGCCGCGAGCGCGGAGACGACGGCAACCACGCGCCAGCTGATGGGACCGAAGGCAAGGCTGACGCCGATGCAGGCAAGGGTGCCGACAGGGAATCCCATGGACATGGCGACCGTTGCCTGACCGCGACGCTTGGTAGGCAGCAGCTCCATGAAGTAAGGGAATGTCACGGCGTAGACGCCGCCGAAGGCCACGCCGGAGAGGAAGCGAAGCGCAACGAACAGCGTGAAATTGGGCGACAGCGCAGCGATGAGCGCAAACAGGCCGTATGCGGCAAGACTGTAGATCGCAACGTTCTTCTTGCCGAGCTTCTCAACGAAGGCGCCCCAGAGCAGCGAGCCGGGTACCATGCCGAGGGCGACGACGCCCATGGCCGTGCCGACCTGGGCCATGCTCACGCCGAAATCGTCGGAGAGGTAATTGCTGACGTAGATGAGGCCGACCTGTTCCCAAGCTTCGATCACGAAGGTGATGAACAGGATGGAACCGAACAGGACGTGGGACCGGTTCAACTTCATTTCGTTGAACGCGCTTCCGACGGACAGGGTGGACAGGTGAGTGACGTCAGACTTTGACATTCAGGGCCCTTTGACTCAGGGGTAGTGGGTACTTTCGGTCCCTTGCGAACCGGATACGAGGTGGTGATCGTCACGATCATCAAATCGTTTCGACCAGTTTGGGTGTGTGACCTGAGACAAGTCAAGGCCACCGCGAGAAAGTAACGTCTGTGTCATCTGGCTGAAGTGTGCCGCGAGTCGTTCTCTCGGTGGATCTTCCCCAGTCAGAGCTGCGTCGATTGCCGAAGAGTCAGTTTGGGCTCAACGATGGCAGGGTCAGCGGGAGGCTCCGCCCCTCCCAACCTGTCCATGAGCATGGAGACCGCAGCGGTGGCCAGCTCCTCGTGGCGCAAATCCATGGCCGTCACCGTCGGCGAGGATGCTCGATCATGTTCTGTATCGGTCAACGCTGCGAGAAATAGGTCCCCTGGAACGGACCTTCCCAGTTGCTTGGCCGCATCTAGGACGGTCAGCGTCATGCTGGAATCCGCATACACCAGACCTAGTGGACCCTGGACACCCCTGAGATTGGACACGATCGTCCTGCGGACGTCGTCAGGATCCAAGCCCTCGCTCAGTGTGAAGATCCTGGGTTCCTGCCCCATCGTCCCGCACCAGTCGCTGTAGGTCTTCACAGCATCCACGTTCCAGGCGTTCTGCTCGGTTCCCGGCATCAGGACGACGGGCCGTCCGTCCGTTGAGACGCTGTCCAGTACGGCCTTCAGGCCGCCGCCGTAATTGACCTTGGCCACCCAGGGGATATCAGCGCGAGCCGGATCAGGGTCTGCCAACACGAAGGGGATTCTGGCCCGTTCCAGCAGAACGATCGTTTCGTCGTGCTCATACGGGTGCGCCACGATGCAACCGTCCATCGCGGGAAGGGCATAGCCTTTGCCAGCCAGGTCCGCGACGTGAACCATACCCATCCCACGCCGTGCGGTTTCGGTGGTGATGGAACCGATCAAGCGGTTGAACGTCTCTGCCGTGTCGAAGGGGCCCGAAAAAGCGAATTGCGGCCGGACCACCAGTCCCACCAGACCGGACCGACCGAGTCGAAGCTGGCGGGCATGGGCATTGGGAACATATCCGAGGCGAGTCGCAACTGAACGCACCTTGTCCTTCGTCGCGGCCGAGATGGGCCGGGCACCCGAGAATGCGTGAGAAACCGTGGATACGGACACACCGGCGGCCGCCGCCACATCCTTGATCGTCGGCGTGGACTTCGACTGCAGTGTCGCAGCATGTGGGGAAGCTGCAGTGGCGGACACGTCTCGGGTACTCGGCATGTGACCACACTAGCCACCCGAGTCTCAACACTGGGAACACCGGTAGGGCCGATATACGGTGAGTTGGACACTCTTCAAGTCGGATCCGATTGGAGGCCCCATGCGTATTGGCGTGCAAATAGGGCGGAAACAGGTTTCAGCCATTGCGGTCGGCACGGGAAGTGGGCGGCTGTCCGTTGCCGGGTCCATCGATGACCCGGCATCGTTGAGTCCGTCTTCCCTCGAGGAAGCCGTAGGGCATTGCTTCGAGCTGCTGGCGGCAGAGCTCGGGCCATCAGCGGACGAGGTTGACATGGCGACCTTCGAACTCAGCCAAGTGCACGCGTTGAACGGACAGGCGCCGACTGCCATCCGGATCCTTCCCAGAGCACCGGTGGATCGCGCCCACGAGTACCGGGGACGTATCCCCGAGCAGGAGCCGGAACACATCATTCACGTCATCGGTGGTCATACCACGGTCGGCGAAGAACTCGCAGGCCTGGACCTAGCAGGCCTGGAGGAGAAACTCAGCGAGGTACCGCCCGGCTTGCACTATGTCGTCACAGGCGTAGGAGCCCTCATGAACCCGGCTCATGAGTTGGCGGTGGGGCGACTCCTCTTCAGGGTTTCGGCCCCCGCAAGTGTGGGGTACTCACATACGTTCTTCGCGTCGTCGTTCGCCACTCGGGAGCGCACAACGCTGGTGAACTCCAGGCTCTTGCCCCGTGCCTCCGCGCTCTCGACGAAGCTGGCGACGACGACCCGCAGGGCGTTTCCCAACGCCCGCCCATACCTTGCCACCAATGACGGCTGTTCCACGCCGCTGGCCCAACTGGCGCTCACGCCCGTGCACTCGTTGTTCTCGGCACGTCCGGCCTCCTTGGTCGGGGCCGGCGCCGTCGTTGGAACTACCGGGGCATCGCTAGCCGTTGCCTGTGACGACGAGCCCTTTGTCGGCATCGTCAAGCAGGGCCTGCCGCAGCTCGAACCGCGCTTCTACCGCCTGCACGGCGCCGAGTTGGCTACCAAGGGTGCCAACTTGAACTCCTGGACGTCCATGCGAGTCTCCCGGACCAGCAACCATCAGGTCGTCGCGGAAAGCGACCACGCACCTGTTTGGGTGGATCCGGACGGTGAGAGACTACGAGTCACCTCGCTGAACTTGGCGTCCCTCGGAGCAGCCACTGCTCCGGTTGTCGCTTGGACGAGTCGGCTTGCACGCGTTGCCACTGAAGCCGATTTCCTGCGCGAGCTGTCCGTTTCCGAATCCGATGTTCGCGCCCGATTGGTAGCAGACGGCTTCGACTACGGATCCGTGAGCATCATCGAATCACGGGCCGAGGCCACCACTTTTGACCATCCCAACGTGGTTGCGCTGAGGGTGCGCGCGGCGGCAGGCCTCGTGCCCAAGGGCTTCTGAGAGACAGGACCCAGTCATGCTATTGAGCAACCGAGACATGAACTGCCTGTACGTCGGCACCCTGTTCAACTCGTGCGCAGTCAGCCACGAATGGTGTAAGAACGAGCTGGATCTGATCTGGTTCTACATGGAACAGATGCAGACTCAGGTGGGCCTCATTCAGGCGAGCGCATTGAATGATCAGGCGCTTGTTGTCACGGTCGGATTTGTCAACAATGGCCAACCGATTACGGAATTGCGTCCAGCTGGTGACGAATTCATACGGTGTATAAGAATACTGGAATCCTCTCTGGGGAATAAAGTTGAGGGGCTCATTCCTTTGGCGGCCGGCAATGTGAATGCCCTGGTGGTCGCCTCTGTCAGTCTGCAGACGGGTATTCCTGTGGTCGACGCAGATCCGATGGGGCGGGTCTTCCCTCGCGCCAGCCAGACCGTTCTAGCCCTGGGGCGGCAATCGATCGGCCCCTTGGCCGCGGCCGGAGCAACCGGCGAGGCTTCACTGATACATGTGTCGGATCCGGAACGAGGCGATCGCCTGATGCGGGCATTGGCTGGCGAATATGGCGGTTGGGCGGCGACCGCGTCCTATCCGATGACCGCAAGCGAGCTGGAGGAAAATGCGGTGATTGGCTCCATGAGCCATCTTATCGATGTGGGAAAGATCCTCGAATCCGAGCAACCGACTCAGCGTCGATATGCTCAACTTCGCAGAGATGCCGGTGTCAACTTGATCATTCGGGGGATGGTGAAGGAAACGGATTGGACGGCACGCACCTCCCTTCCTGGCCACGCCAGACGCCCCGCCCAGATCGTCCTTGAAGAAGTGGGTACCGGACGTATCATCCAACTGGCCATCCAGGACGAGATCCTCATGCTCATGATCGACGGGGCCGTACGTTCGATCGTTCCGGATATCATCACGTTGATTCGTCCCGATACCGGAAGTGTTGCGGCGCTCGATGACCTCTGGCCTGGAAATACGGTGGACATTCTCACGATGTCGGGGCCGAAGCAGTGGTATACGCCGCAAGGCTTGGACATGGCTGGGCCGGCGGCATTCAATCTCCTGCGGAGGACGGCGGTGGACGCGCTATGGAAATGATCCCGCAGGGAGAGCTCGCGTTATCAACCCTCCTCGATTCTTCAATAGTTGACGGCGTGGAACCGTGCCACCTCTCGCTGGAACCCAAGCCGGTCCATCATCTTTCCCTGGTGGATACGATCGATGACATTTCCACGGTCCATGCAAATACTCTTATTGTTTTGCAGGAGGACTTGTCGCTGGGTCCATGGGTCGTGTCGGCTGGACTTAGAATGGCTTGGGAGAGGCGTGCCGTTGGGTTGGTTGTCTCGCGCAGCCTGGTGACCGGTGCCGAGATCGCCCTCGCTCAACGGCTGGATGTCTCGCTGCTGACGTTCTCCTCGAATCCGACCAAGCTCGTGATCGACATGTCCGTAGTGGTCGGAATGTCACGTGCTGGCGACCTGGCCCGGTTGGACCATTTCACTCGTGCGCTGGAGGCTGATGTCTCGCTGGCGGCAGCCGTCTCACGGGTCTCGGGCGAACTGGGTGGCTGCCGCGTGTCGGTTGAGTCCGCGCAGGGAGTGGTTCTCGAGGCCATTCGCTCATCGCGGGACATTCCTGCCCCACGTCGTATTACGCAACCGTGTTCCTCCCCATCCCGCGACGAAGTCGTACTCGTTGCCGATGTGGATGCCCACGAGGCGATGACTGCAGAACGCGTCCTTCGCGCCGCGGCCCCGACGGTGCGTGCCTTGGTGTCCGAGTCCCGCATGAACGCACTCGAAGCGTCGTTGCCCACTTTGAGTTTTGCCGCGCTAGTCGGCGCAGGCCACGATCGTTCTGTGGACAACGTGGGGTTGCCGAATGCACCCGGTGAATCCATTTGTGCTGTGACGGGCCCCTTTGCGGCCGTCTGCGTTCTTGCTGAGAATCCATCCCTTGCGGGTGCGGCCCTGGCCCAGGCGTGGCAGCAACTGTTTCAGTACACGCCGCTGGCAGCTATCGATGATGGATGGTTCGTCTTCATTCCGGCCGCGGGCGAGGACGATCTCCGCCGGCATGCGCGGCTCATGCAGGAAGGTTTGCAGGGGTTGGCGCTGAACGTTGGTTTGTCCGGTCTGTATCGCGAGCCCGGGCAGGCCCGATTGGCTCTACGGGAGGCCTGGCTTGCCGCGCGTTTGCTGGCAGGCCCGACACCGGACATCTCGTCCTCGACCGATGCATCACCTTCCGTTCTGTTCTTCCGCGAGGCACCTTTGCAGGTGCTTGGCAACCTCTTTCCCCGGCCCTTGGCTGCGGCACTGGGTGATTCCCTGCTGCCGAACCTCGTCAAGGACCCTGCCTCTGGTGAGGTGATCGATGCGACCATCGCCTATCTCTCCGCCCAAGGTTCCGTTTCTGCTGCCGCCAAACTTCTCAGCGTCCACCGGAACACGGTGCAGGCACGGTTGAAGCGAGCCCAGGAGCTCGGAGTGGATCTCTCTCAGCCGGAGCGGGTGCTGCCTCTGTTTATGCTTTTGTCGGCACTCCGACCACTGTGAACCGAGGAAACGAGCCAGCTATGGTGTGCAGAACGCCCGTTGTAGAACTAAACGACTGTGCACTTTGCATAAAGTGACGCACGTCGCAGGGGATAGCGTTCTCACTACCCCAAGCGACCTGGATCTCACTCGTCCTGACAGGCTCTGATTTCGACGCCGGTTCATCGACGAACCTTCGGTCGCTAGATCCAGCGTGTAGGTGAGGAAAGCCCAATGATCCGTTCGGTTCTGACGCTCAGAACGACTCCCGCTCAAGTCGAGGAGATCCTCCGGTTCTACAGACGCGAGCAGATTCTGCAGGTGTCATTCGACAACACTCGTCAAATCAACTCCGACATCGCTGTCGCAACGGATGGATCCGGCGAACTCCTGGTCACTGCGGATTGGCCTGACAAAGCCGCATATCAGGAATGGGTGGACCATCCCCGTCGTGCCGAAACGGCTCCAGAGCTGGGTGCCTTGCTTGCAGACGCCGAAGTCGGTGTGGGCAAGGTGTATCTGATCGACCACGGCGTCACCCGAAGTTGACTATCGCTTTTTCCGAGAACTCGTTTAGATCACTTGAGACAGAAGGATTCTTTATCATGACCAATAATGTTCGCGTGGCCATCGACGTGGGTGGAACCTTCACCGACGTGGTGAAGCTGGTTCCGGAAACGGGAGAACTACGCTTCGAGAAGGTTCCCACGACACCGTCCGAGCCAACGCGAGGAGTGCTTTCGGCTTTCGACAAGGCGAAAGCGACTCCGTCCGACGTGTCCATGTTCAACCATGGATCCACCCTCGGGCTCAATGCGTTGTTGACCCGGACCGGGGCACGTATCGCGACCATCGCCACGCGGGGGTTCCGTGACGTCTACTTGTTGGGGCGTACCAACCGGGCCGAGATGTACAACCTGACTCACCACAAGCCGAAGGCCCTCCTGGAGCGGTATGACACCTTCGAGGTGACCGAACGTTCCCTCGCCGATGGAAGCGTCAAGACTCCATTGGACGAGGCTGAAGCCCGGGAGCTGGCAAGGGAGATCGGTCGTCGCGGCTATGAGGCGGTTGCCGTCGCCTTCCTGCACGCCTACACCGCGCCGGCCCACGAGCAGCGGATGCGGGAGATCCTCCTTGAAGAGAACCCCGACCTCGAGATCACGGTTTCGCATGACCTTTCCCGTGAGTATCGCGAGTACGAGCGCACCAGCACCGCTGTGTTGGACGCCTACATCAAGCCCATCATGCGCAGCTACCTCAAGGAACTAGAGAGCGAACTTGCGGAGCGCGGATTCGGCGGCCACTTCTTGATGTCCCGCTCGGGCGGTGGAGCGATGACGGCATCGACGGCGCGAGAGCAACCCGTCAATCTGATTCTTTCGGGCCCGGCGGGAGGTGTGGTCGGCGCGGCCGGCTTCTCCAAGCTGGTGGACCGTCCCAACCTGATCACCATCGACATGGGTGGCACCAGCCTGGATGCTTCCCTCGTCCTGGACGGCGCTCCGGTCATGTACCACGGCGCCGAGTTCGAGGGCCTGCCGATCAACACCCCGTCCCTCTACATCCACACCATCGGTGCGGGGGGTGGCTCGCTCGGCTACCTCGATGAGGCAGGCGGACTGCAGGTCGGTCCCAAGAGTGCCGGGGCCGAGCCCGGCCCTGCCAGTTACGGCAAGGGTGGCACGCAGCCGACCTTCACCGATGCAGCCTTGTCCATTGGCTACCTTGGTGAAGACACTCCGCTGGGTGGATCCTTGACTCTCGACACGGAGGCGGCCAACTCGGCGTTGAAGCCCATCGCAGACGAATTGGGTCTGAGCGTCTCCGAGCTCGGACGTGGCATGGTCAACATCTCCAACACGAAGATCATGGGCGCCGTGCGAGCCATCTCCATCGAGCTCGGCCACGATCCCAAGGACTTCTCTTTGCTGAGCTTCGGTGGCGGTGGCGGTCTCGTCGCTGTCGACGTTGCACGCGAGTTGGGCATCCCCGAGGTCATCGTTCCTCCAGGGCAGGGCGCCTTCTCAGCGCTCGGCATGCTCATGGCTGACGTGCAGCACGACCTGTCCAGGACCAACGTGCAGCTTCTGGCCGACATGGATCCTGCAGAGACCGAGCGCCTGTACAAGGACATGGAGGCCGAAGCGGCAGAGATCCTGGCAGAGGAAGGGTTCGAGCCTGGACGTCGCCTGTTTCGGCGCACCATCGAAGTTCGGTTCCTGGGGCAGGAGCACTCTGTTTCCGTGGACTACGACGCCTCTCTCGATGACCCGCGCTTGGACGTCCGGAACAGCTTCGACGAGGCGCATGAGCGTCAGTACGGACACGTCATGGACGATCCGCACGAAGTGACCACACTGCGATTGAAGGCCGTTGGTGTGGTCGACAAGCCCGATCTGCCGAAGACCCCGCAGCGAGAAGAAGGCAGCTACCCGACCCGTATCCGTACGGTCATGCTGCCCGGGGACGTTCAGTCCGAGTACCTGCTCGTTGCGCGTGAGGACCTCTTGGCCGGCGACGTCGTCGAAGGCCCCGCAGTCGTCACCGAACACACTGCGACCACGGTCATGCACCAAGGCGATCGCCTTGTGGTGGGTCCCTATGGGGAACTGCTTATCACCATCGAGAACACCGAGAACAAGGAGGCCTGACATGGTGGACGCCATTACGACCGAAATCATCCGCAACGGTCTGCTCGCCGCGGCCGAGGAGATCGCCCGCAACCTGTGCCGGACCGCCTACAACACCGTGGTCTACGAGGTACATGATTACGGTATCGGAATTCACGATGCCAACGGTGACGTTGTCGCGGACACCCCCGGCGTTGCAGTCTTCACTCGTGGAAACGACATCGGGGTCAAGCACGGCATCGAGTTCTTGGGTAAGGAAAACATCGAGCCGGGCGACGTCTACATCATGAACTACCCGTACTGGGCCAGTGCCCACGCACTGGATCCGCTGGTGTTCGCTCCCGTGCACCACGAAGGTGTTCTGATCGGCTTCATCACCTGCCGTCAGCACGTCACCGACCTCAACCAGAAGGATCCCGGCTACGTGCTGGATTCCACGGACATCTCGCAAGAGGGTCTCATGATGGTGGCCTCGAAGCTCTACCGTCGCGGTGAGCGCAACGAAGACGTCTTCAACATGATCAAGTTCAACAGTCGCCGCCCCCGTCACACCATCGGCGACATCTCCTCGCAGGTCTCGGCCGTGGTCACCGGTGTGAAGCGCACGCACGAACTTGCGGAGAAGTTCGGGCGGGATACCCTTACCGAGGCCATGGACGCTATCAACGTGCATGGCGAAAGGCTCTCTCGGCTGGCTCTAGAGAAGCTTCCCAAGGGTTCCTGGACTGCCGTCGACTACGTTGACGAGGATGGCGTCGACGTTGGAGAACTGGTGAAGCTCCAGTGCACGGTGACGATCACCGACGAAGAGATGGTCGTCGACTGGACGGGCAGCGCCAAGGGCGTCAAAGGACCGGTTAACGTTCCCATCGGGCTGACCACGGCGGCATGTTCGTTGGTCTTCAAATCCATCACGACTCCGGACTCCCCAGTGGTGGCAGGCAACTTTGCTCCGCTGCGTGTCGTCGCCGAAGAGGGATCGGTCGTCTACGCCGTGCCGCCCATGCCGACCTTCACGTTGTGGACCGGTTTGCTCTCCTGTGAAGTGGTGCTCAAGGCGCTTGCCCAGGCCATGCCCGACGTGATCCCGGCCAGCTCTGGCGGCGATGTTTGCGCATTCATTGGGCTGGGTACCGATCCGGCCTCCGGCGAGCAGTGGCAGGACGGCAGTAACGAGGCCGTCGGCTTCGGTGGTTCCGCCTGCGGCGATGGCGAGGACGCCATCATGCACATGTCTGAACCCGGCTGTCGCAACACGCCCGTCGAGGTCTTCGAAATGCGCACGCCCCTGTTCATGGAGCACTACGGGTACCGGCAGGATTCGTCTGGTGCCGGTCGGTACCGTGGAGGCGTAGGGATCTCCCGCTCGTATCGCTACACGGCGCCTGGCATCGGGATCATGCTGTCCTACAAGACCCAGACCAAGCCTTGGTCGCTGCTGGACGGGTTGGAAGCCACTCCCAACGCGGTGATCCTGAACCCCAACACAGATAAGGAAGTGTGGAAGGGCCCGAGCTACAACCACATGGGTATGGACGAGGTCCTCGTTAACGCCACCGGTGGTGGCGGTGGATATGGCAGCCCCCTCGACAGGGAATTCTCTTCGATCGAGAAGGACCTTCGCAACGAGTTCATTTCTCCCGAAGCCGCAGCCCGCGACTACTCCGTAGTCGTGACCGACGATCTTCGAATCGATGAGGATGCCACCGCAGTGCTTCGCGCGACTGCACGGAACTGAACAGAACCTGAGGTGGGCGGCATCCACATGGCTTGAATGTCGCCCACCTGCAGTACGACGAAAGGGGCGGTGATGCACGCTCATACCGGTAGTTTGGTACTTACTAATGCCCAGGTCTGGGATGGAAAACAGCAGGGATTCTCCCAGCGCGACGTCATCATCGAAGACGGGTTCGTGGTCGATTCCCCACGCGGAACACCGGACAATATTGTCGATGCGGCCGATAGCTGGGTCATTCCTGGACTCATCGATGCTCATTTCCATGCATACGCGACGTCGATGGACGGCCTGGAAATCGAACGCGGTCCATTGAGCTTTGCGGCCATCAACGGATCGGTTCGCCTGGCCAAGGCGCTGAATCGCGGCTTCACGACGGTGCGAGACGTTGCCGGTGGAGACATCGGACTGCAGCGCGCGGTGGATGCGGGCATCTTTGCTTCGCCTCGCTATCTCTTCACGGGTTCCGCCTTGAGCCAGACAGGCGGTCACGGTGATCCGAGGTCGGCACACGTCGACATCTGCTTTAGCCACGGTCACATGTGCGAAGTGGTGGACGGAGTCGACAACCTTCGAGTCGCCGTGCGGGAACGGCTTCGTACGGGTGCTCACGCCATCAAGGTCATGACGTCCGGCGGCGTCTTCTCACTGACGGACCCCCTGGCGATTCCGCAGTACTCGGACGAGGAGCTTCGTGCTGTCACGGACGAGGCCACGCGTAGGGGCAGCTACGTCACCGCCCATTCCTACTCCGTGGAGGCCGTGCGCCATTCCATAGAGAACGGTGTGCGCTGCATCGAGCACGGGAACCTGATCGACGCAGCCACGGCTGAACGTATGTCCGAGCTGAGGTCGGTCTTGGTGCCGACGCTATCGGCCTACGACGCCATGAACCGGCGTGGCGCCGATCTTGGGCTCAACCAGACGTCACTCACCAAGAACCTTGAGGTTCTGTCGCATGGGCAGGAGGCCATCCAGATGGCTCTGGCCGCTGGTGTCAGGATCGGATTCGGTACCGATCTGATGGGTGACCTCGAGGACGATCAGCTTCGCGGTGTGGAGCTGCAGGTGGAGGCCATCGGTGCGGCCGACACCTTGCATGCCATGACGGTCGGGAACGCACAGGTTCTGCGCGATCCTCGACTGGGGACCCTGTCCGTCGGTGGAGTCGGCGATGCCGTGGTCCTCAAAGGCAACCCCCTGGAGGAGCCGTCCGTGCTGTGGGACGAAGCATCGCACACTCAGGTGATCCAGCGAGGACGTGTGGTGGCCTGACGGCGCCGTCACTCCTGGATGGCTGTGGGGAGAACTTGTCGGCCTGTTCTCCCCACAGTCGAATTCGGCCCCGGGCGTTCAGAATGAGCCCGGCCAATTGGTCAAGACCTCCAGGATGGAGCGGACACCGTACCCGGTGGCTGCTGGGCCGTTCGGAGTGTGCGTGACCGTAGGACCGGCGAAGTCGACATGTGCAAACGGGATCGTCTCCGGTACGAACGCTCCTATGAAGAGTGCCGCGGTGATGGCCCGTCCGCTGGGGCGAAGCGGGTGATTGCGGAGCTGTGCGCCTGGAGCGATGGAATTGAGTTGTTCGCTGTACCTCGTTGCCCATGGCATGAGCCACAGTGGTTCACCTGACCGCTCAGCTGCTCGGAGCATGCGGGCGCCTGCCGTGGCGTCGCGGGCGAAGAGTCCGGCAATATCCGGGCCGAGTGCGATTTGGATCTGGTAGGTCAAGGTCGCAAAACTGTAGATGGCTGCGGGGCGGGACTCGGCGAGCAGCGCCACCGCATCTGCGAGAACCACTCGTCCTTCGAAGTCTGAATCGATGATCTCGACACCGGCACCGTTCCTCGCAGTGATGACATCCCCAGGTTTGACCGAGGACGGCCCCGGTAGGTTCTCCACCATCGGGAGGACGGCGTAGACAGGTGTTTCCACCTGGAGGTCGTCTAGTGCGGTCATCGCGGCCAGGACGCTCGCCGCGCCACAGCAGTCGGTGTGCATGCTGTACATGCCCTCTGCGCTTTTGATGCTCAAACCGCCGGAATCGAAGCACACCCCCTTTCCTGCAAGTCCGACGGCGCCTTCCGGAGGATTCGGTCCCACGGAGCCGTGGGCGCCTGGATACCACAATTCGATCAGGACGGGCGGGTGCTCGGTGGAACCCCGTCCGATGGCCGAGATGGCTCCGAACCCGCCTTCGCTAAGGTCTTGACCAGCCCTCACCCGGATACCGAGTCGATGATCTTGGGCCTGTTTCGCAGCGATTTCAGCGAATCGGCTTGGATCAAGTTGGTTTGCCCTGGCATCAGTCAACTCGGTTGCCAGTTCCACCGCTTGCTGAACCACGTCCGCACGCTCCAGCAAGGAGTCGGAGAGAACGAGCAAAGGGGGTACAACCAGTTCCACCGGTACGGCACGTGAGTTCTCGACTCCTCCAAGGCCTGAAATGATGCCGCAAACGATGCCGACCAGGCTCTCCTCACTCAGTGACGATTCACTGAGGTCCATCCGAAACATCATCTTCTCAGCTTCTTCGACGAGGCGTGTGCGCAACAAGGACATGTACTGACCGGCGCTTGTGCCCCAGGCTCTGTACATCTCTGCCGAAGCACCGGGAGCCGGGAGTTCGAGAGTGGAGAAGATGCCGGAACCCGGGACTGGGAAGGCGAACGCGGAGGAATATGCGTCTGGATTCGTGTCACTCACGGGAAGTGTGTTCAATGGCGGGCGAAATGTGAGTGGCTGATCCTCATCAACGGCATCGGAACCTTGGCCGAACACCATGCTCAGCGCCATATTCAACAGTCTCCTTCGTTGACGTCACGGCAAGGTCTCGCCTGAAGCGACGGTCTGAACCGGCATGTTGTGGACCCGACGAGTCTGAACCTGATTCCACGAACGATTGTATGTGTACGTGTCGCCGTGTCCGCCGGATATGGACTGTACCGCGCGCCCGTTCAAGAACGTCATCGAGTACGTGGCGCCGAGGCTCGGTCGGCGGAGAAGCTCGGCGGGGGCCGCTTGATGGAAGACTTGGCGCATGACGACCTCGGTTGAGACACCCTCTGACCGCCCTGTGCTCAGGAGCCTGGCACAGCCTGTGGTGCTCCTGGCCGCCATGTGGGTCATCCGGCTGGCCGATGCAATCTTGCCGGGATCGTGGAACAGGTTGTTCGGGGTCCAGTCGTGGCACTTCTGGGGTCTGGACGGGCTGATCCTCGCGCCACTACTGCACGCGAACTTCTGGCACCTGCTCTCCAACACCATCCCGTTCCTGGTGTTCGGCCTGTTGATTGCTTTCGATGGGAAGGCACGTTTCTGGTCGGTGACCGGGATCGTCGCGGTGATTTCCGGCGCCGGGGCGTGGCTGATCAACTCACCGGGAACCGTCACGGTGGGTGCTTCCGGGCTGGTGTTCGGTTACTTCGGTTATCTGCTTGCGCGTGCCTTCGTAGCGCCGTCCATGGGCCACCGAGTGTTGTACGCAGTCATTGGGATAGTGGTTGGCGTGACCTACGGTGCTGGCATGATCGCAGGCATCCTGTTCGCCCACTACGGGGTGTCGTGGCAGGCCCACCTCTTCGGCGCGATCGGTGGGGTGGTTGCCGCCTACGCCCTGCGGCCTCGACAGGACAGATAGCTCACCCGTCGGCACCTCCTGCGGAGGGGAACGACGCAGGAGGTAGCCAGCAGCAAGCTGCCGCGTCAGCGCCGAGGCAGAGCGAGGTGCATGCGCTGGGCCGTGTTGAGCAGGGCGATGCTTTCTTTCGTGGACATTCTGTCAAGTCCCGGGTTTGGTTGAGGGTCAGCGTGTGTTGGGTTTCAGGCCGCGGTAGCGCCCTGTTCTGGGTCGGTGAGCCGGGCCCAGTATTCGGTCTCGACTTCGGCGGGGGTGCGGTAGCCGAGCATGGAGTGGAGGCGTTCGTGGTTGAACCATCCGACCCAGTCCGTGGTGGCAGTCTCGACGTCGTCGAGGCCAC
>NZ_JALAGT010000175.1 GCF_022712295.1 Galactobacter sp. | reverse complement strand
CCGTGGTGGCATCCGTGGGCGATTCCGCCGTGGGACCAGCAGTGGACTCGGCCATGGGTTCGGAGGCGGGATCTGCATCCGAATCGGTACTCGGGGCCGGAGAATCCGTGGATCCTGGGTGTTGCGTGGCCTGCGTGGGCTGTGACGGTCCGGGCTCCGGAGTCTGCGCCTGCGCGGGGACGGAGGCGCAGAGGACTGCAGTCAGGCAGAGTGAGGTGGATGCGGTCAAGACCGCTAATCCGCGCGAGTGTGACACGGTAGCTCCTGAAGGGCATTCAAACGGTGATGTCAACCGGTTTACCACAACAGGTGGGTAAAACGATGATGCATGCCTAAATTGTTGCTGATGGGGCATCGCATGCGGCATCCGAATGACAGCGATTCCCGTGGTCGGGGACACACTGGTTCGGTCAACCGCTCTGTTGTGCGTAGACTGGTCTGGCGTTTGTGAACGGGGTGTAGCTCAGCTTGGTAGAGCGCGCGCTTTGGGAGCGCGAGGTCGCAGGTTCAAATCCTGTCACCCCGACTTTCCGTTTATTTCAACGCCGGCACCGCCGTCAGGGTGGTCCGGCCCAGCCAACCGTCAGGAGCACCACGCTGTGAAGAGCGCCGTCGAGAACCTCACGCCCACCCGGGTCAAATTGCACGTGGAGGTCCCGTTCTCCGAGCTGAAGCCTGGGATCGACGCTGCCTACAAGGAACTGGCCCAGCAGATGCAGGTCCCCGGCTTCCGTAAGGGCAAGGTTCCTGCTCGCCTGATCGATCAGCGCATCGGCCGCGGCTACGTCGTCGAGACCGCCATCAACAACGGCCTGGACGGCTTCTACAGCCAGGCCGTGTCCGAGGCCGAGATCTCCCCTCTGTCCCGCCCCGAGGTCGAGGTTGTGCAGGCACCCGGCATCGATGACGCCGACGCCGAGGGCGACCTGATCGTCGACATCGAGGTGGACATCCGCCCCGAGGTCGAGCTGCCTGACTACAAGGGCATCGAGGTCGAGGTCGAGGCCCGCGAGGCCGGCGACGCCGAGGTCGAGAAGGCCCTGGACGAGCTGCGCGAGCGCTTCAGCTCCCTGAAGCCCGTTGAGCGCCCCGCCGCCGACGGCGACTACACCACCATCGATCTCACCGCCACCATCGGTGACGAGACCGTGGACGAGGCAACCGGCCTGTCCTACCTCATCGGTTCCGGCAACATGCTCAAGGGCATGGACGAGGCCCTCGAAGGCCTCTCCGCCGGTGAGGACGCCACCTTCGAGACCGAGTTGGCGGGCGGCGAGCACGCCGGCGAGACCGCTCAGGTCAAGGTTGTCCTCTCCGCCGTCAAGGAGCGCGAGCTCCCCGAGGCCGACGACGACTTCGCTCAGCTGGCCTCCGAATTCGACACCATCGCCGAGCTGCGCGAGTCCCTGGTCGAGAAGGCCGCTCAGGACGTCGTCACCGAACAGGGCGTCGAGGCTCGCGAGAAGGTTCTCGAGAAGCTCGTCTCGCTGGTCGAGGTCCCTGTCCCTGAGTCCGTCATCGAGGAGCAGGTGGAGCAGCACTTCTCCCAGAGCCAGGAAGAGGACCACGACACCGAGGAGCACCGCGCCGAGGTCCGCCAGAACACCATCGACGCCTTCCGCAACGAGATCATCCTCGACGTCGTTGCCAAGGAAGAGGACGTCGACGTGGACCAGGGTGAGCTCATCGAGTACCTGATCCAGATGTCCCAGCAGTACGGCATGGACCCCAACCAGTTCGCCCAGATGCTGGACGGCGCAGGCCAGGTCCCCGCCATGTTCGGTGAGGTCCGCCGCCGCAAGGCGCTGGCCAAGGTCCTCGAGTACGCCAAGGTCACCGACTCCAAGGGCGTCGAGGTGGACCTGTCCGCCTTCGTGAAGCCTGTGGAAGAGGACGAGGCAGCCGAGGAGACCGAAGAGGTCGCCGAGGACGAGGCCAAGTGATCTGACGCGCACCAGCGCGACGACGACAGGGCCGTCACCCGCCAGGGTGACGGCCCTGACGCGTACCCGGCCACCAAGCCGTCGGGCACAAGCATCCCCGCAAACGTGCGCCTACAGCGAAACGGACCCCAACACATACCTGGGGCGGCGTTGGGATCGGTAGGGTCAAGACCAAGACAGATCATTCATGGAAGAGGGAAGCGAAGATGACCGAGAACGTCACCCCGCGTATGGCCTCCGTTGACCCGGCGGGTCGCGAGGACTACATCTACAACCGCCTCCTCAAGGAGCGCATCATCTGGCTGGGGACCGAGGTGGAGGACAGCATCGCCAACACCATCTGCTCGCAGCTGCTGCTGCTCTCCGCAGAGGACCCGGAAGCGGACATCAACCTCTACATCAACTCGCCCGGTGGCTCCATCACCGCAGGCATGGCCATCTACGACACCATGCAGTTCATCCCGAACGACGTGGTGACCATCGCGACCGGCCTGGCTGCCTCCATGGGGCAGTTCCTGCTCTCGTCCGGCACCAAGGGCAAGCGCTATGCGACCCCACACACCCGCATCCTGATGCACCAGCCCTCCGGCGGCATCGGTGGCACCGCCTCTGACATCCGCATTCAGGCCGAGCTCATCATGAACATGAAGAAGGTCATGAGCGAGCTGACTGCCGAGCAGACCGGCCAGAGCCTGGAGACCATCCTCAAGGACAACGAGCGGGACAACTGGTTCAACGCCACCGACGCCCTCGAGTACGGCTTCTTTGACCACATCGCCTCCAACGCTTCTCACGTCTCCGGTCACGGCGGCGTGGGCTCCAACTGAGTCGGCCGAGCACAGGACACATAAGGTTAAGGACCAAGCAATGTACTTCAACGCAAATAATGCTCCTGCCGGTGAGGCTCAGGGAACCGAGCAGGCTCCGGCCATGCCGAGCGCCCGCTACATCCTGCCCCAGTACGAGGAGCGCACTCCCTACGGCTTCAAGCGTCAGGACCCCTACGCGAAGCTCTTCGAGGACCGCATCGTCTTCCTGGGCGCCCAGGTGGACGACGCCTCCGCCGACGACGTGATGGCTCAGCTGCTGGTGCTCGAGTCCATGGATCCCGAGCGGGACATCACCATGTACATCAACTCGCCCGGCGGCTCCTTCACCGCCATGACGGCGATCTACGACACCATGCAGTTCATCCGTCCCGAGATCCAGACGGTCTGCCTGGGCCAGGCGGCCTCTGCTGCGGCAGTGCTGCTGGCGGCCGGCACCCCCGGCAAGCGTCTGGCTCTGCCCAACGCCCGTGTGCTGATCCACCAGCCCGCGCTGGGCGGCGGCGAACGTGGTACGGCAACGGACTTGCAGATCCAGGCCGACGAGGTCATCCGCATGCGTGAATGGCTCTCCACCACACTGGCGGACCTCTCCAACAAGAGTGCTGAGGAAGTGGACCGCGACATCGAACGTGACCTGTTCATGACCGCGGCGGGCGCCAAGGACTACGGCCTCGTGGATGAGGTCATCGCCTCCCGCAAGGTGCGTCCGGGGGCCCTGGGTCACTGAGTGCCCCTCAGGCGAGCCAGTATCGTAGGCGCGACATCTTTACGTCATAGGGTGTCGCGCCTGCGGCATGTTGTCAGGGTCCTCACCTAGAGTGGTGACAGGCAAGCACACTTGTACGGTCACCCAAACCAAACAAGGTCATCACGACGAATCGGAGACGAGCACATGAGCGAGAGTTCCGACCTGTTGAAGTGTTCCTTCTGCGGAAAGAGCCAGAAGCAGGTGCGTAGGCTCATCGCGGGCCCAGGCGTGTACATCTGCACCGAATGCATCGAGGTCTGCAACGAGATCATCGATGAAGAGGAAGTCGAAGTCACCGAGGACCCGCAGTTCGAGCTGCCCCGCCCTCAGGAGATCTTCGACCACCTCCAGGAATTCGTGGTGGGTCAGGACAACGCCAAGCGCGCCCTCGCCGTGGCCGTGTACAACCACTACAAGCGCACCAATGGCCAGGGCGCCTCGGGTCCAACCAAGTTGGAGACCCGCGAACTGGACGAGGTCGAGGTGGCCAAGTCCAACATCATGCTGATCGGCCCAACCGGGTCCGGGAAGACCTACCTGGCCCAGACCCTGGCACGTCAGCTCAATGTCCCCTTCGCCGTGGCCGATGCCACCAGCCTCACGGAGGCCGGTTATGTGGGCGAGGACGTGGAGAACATCCTGCTCAAGCTGATCCAGGCTGCCGACTTCGACGTGAAGCGCGCGGAGCAGGGCATCATCTACATCGACGAGATCGACAAGATCTCGCGCAAGTCGGAGAACCCGTCCATCACGCGTGACGTCTCCGGTGAGGGCGTGCAACAGGCCCTGCTGAAGATCCTCGAGGGCACCGTGGCCTCGGTTCCCCCGCAGGGTGGACGCAAGCATCCTCACCAGGACTTCATCCAGATCGACACCACCAACGTGCTGTTCATCGTGGCGGGCGCCTTCGCCGGTCTGGAAGAGATCATCGCCAGCCGCGCAGGCAAGAAGGGGATCGGCTTCGGCGCCCCGCTGAACCACCTCAAGTCCTCCGAGGTCTCCTACTCAGACGTGCAGACCGAGGATCTCGTGAAGTTCGGCCTGATCCCCGAGTTCATCGGCCGCCTCCCCGTCATCACCGCAGTGGAGAACCTGGACCGAGAGGCGCTCATCTCCATCCTGACGGAACCCAAGAACGCCCTGGTGAAGCAGTACCAGAAGATGTTCATGCTTGACGGCGTGGAGCTTGAATTCCGTCGGGAGGCGCTGGAAGCCATCGCCGACCTCGCGATCGAGCGGGGCACGGGCGCACGTGGCCTGCGTTCCATCCTGGAGGGATCCCTGGAGCCGGTCATGTTCGAGGTTCCCAGCCGCGACGACCTTCAGCGTGTGGTCGTCACACCTGAGGTGGTTCGCGACCAGGCCGCGCCGGAACTGGTGCTGCGTGAGGCAACACATCGGCGCCCCAAGTCAGCCTGACTCACAAGGTTTTCGTCGACTCAACAGAATTCGTTTGTAAGGAGTGACTTTGTCCAAGAACACTGTCGATTTCTGGTTCGATCCTTCCTGCCCGTTCGCCTGGTGTACCTCCCGCTGGATCATCGAGGTGTCCACGGTCCGCGACATCGAGATCAACTGGCGCATCATCAGCCTCGGCGTGGTCAACGAGGGCCGTGACCTTCCAGAGGGATACCGCGCCCACATCGACAAGACCTGGAACGCCGTGCGCGTGGTTGCGGCCGCCCAGGCCGCGGCACCCGAGAAGATCGGCGATCTCTACACGGCACTCGGAGTCCGGTATCACGACACCAAGGACGTGGACCTCGAGGACGACGCCGCCCGCAAGCAGGTCGTCGCCGATTCCCTCGCTGAGGCCGGCTTGGAT
>NZ_JALAGT010000174.1 GCF_022712295.1 Galactobacter sp. | reverse complement strand
GCTCCACCGTGGGAACCCGGCCCAGCAGCAGGGCCAGGGCGCAAAGCACGGCTCCACCGTGAAAACCTGGCTCAGACACGGCATCGGCGCCGATACACTGGCCGCGACATCCAGATCTCTGACCGGTGTCCCCCGACACATCACCGATGCGAATGGACCAGGCGATAGGCAGTGCGCACCAACCGAGTGATCCACACCGTTGAGACCCACGTCGAGGGGCTTGGCGTCCGCGTGGTCGTGGGCGGGGTCCCGATCTTCCCTGGGGCAACCATGGCCCAACGCCGTACATGGTTCGAGGAGGACCGTGACGATCTGCGCACCTTCCTGATGCACGAGCCGCGCGGACACGACGCACTCTCCGGCGCCATCCTGCAGGCGCCCACTCACCATGAAGCTGACTGGGGTGTGCTCTTCATCGAGGTCACCGGCGTGCTTCCCATGCGCGGGGCAGGCACCATGGGCGTGGCGACGGCTCTCGTGGACACCGGCACGGTGGCCGTGACGGAGCCTGTCACCACGGTCCGCTTGGACACTCCGATCGGACCGATCGGCGCCGAGGTTGCAGTCCGCGACGAAAAGGCGGAGTCGGTCACCATCACCAATGTGGCCTCCTATGCCCATGCCCTGAATCAGAGCATCGACGTGCCCGACTGGGGCAACGTCAACTACGACTTGGCCTTCGGCGGGAACTTCTACGCCTTCGTGGAGGCCGACAAGCTGGCCCTGACGCTTGAGCGCGAGGCCGTGGGATCGCTCCGCGCGGCCGGTACCGCCATCATGGGTGCCATCAACGCCTCTGCTGAACCCGTCCACCCTGTCACCGGCTACCACGGCTGCGAGCACGTGGCCTTCTTGGGCCCCGGCTCGGATGCAACCCGCGCCAGGCACGCACTCATCAATCATCCCGGGTGGCTGGACCGTTCACCCGGTGGCACCGGAACCAGCGCTCTCATGGCTCTGCACCATGCCCGCGGCGACCTGCCCCTGAACACCGACTTCGTCAACGAGTCCTTCATCGGAACCTCCTTCACCGGTCGGCTCGTCGGCACCGAGAACGTAGGCGGCTACCCAGGAGTCGTCCCGACCGTCACAGGCCGGGCCTGGGTCACGGGGACTGCGCAGTACACGCTGGACCCCACCGACCCGTTCCCGGCCGGATTCACGCTCTGAGTCGGCAGGGCCCACCATCCAGTTGTGGGCACTGTTGCCGCCCAACAGACCCGGCCCCAGTCTGGATTCCCGGACCTACGGCGGGATGCAGAAGTGTACCGAGGCCCAGACCTGAATCCCCGGCCCCACGGCATCCCACACCGAAATCAATCGGCCCGATCGCATCCGTTGAATGGGATTCGGGTCGCGCAAAACCCCTCCACGCGTCACACTGAACTGAGTTCGTCAGAACCTTTGAGAAGTTCAACGAATCACGCACCCTTCCCGAGACTTGACCCCCGGGAATCCAGCAGTTCAGCGAAGGAGCTCAACGTGGCCCAGGACCCCACGCCCATTTCGACCAAGGTCGGCATCATCGGCGGCGGCCCCGCAGGCCTGATGCTCTCTCACCTGCTGGCCAAGGCCGGAATCGACAACATCGTCGTGGAATCCCGTGACGTCGAGACCATCCACAACACCCACCGCGCAGGCATCCTCGAAGCCGGCTCCGTCGCCATGCTGACCGACACCGGCGTGGACGGCCGCATCAACAAACTCGGTGACGAGCACGCAGGCATCGACCTCCGCTTCGGCGGAGAGTCCCACCCCATGGACTTCCGCGAACTCGTGGACGCCACCGTCACCCTTTACGCCCAGAACGAGGTCTTCCTCGACCTCTCCAACGCCCGCAAGCGCGACGGCGGCCAGGTGTATTACTCCTCCGAGGTCACCGAACTCCTGGACGTGTTGACCGATCGTCCCGGCTTCCGCTTCACCGACGCGGACGGCAACCAGCACGAGGTTCGAGCGGACCTGCTGGTGGGCGCGGACGGCTCGCGTTCCTTCTGCCGTCGCTGGATCCCCGAGGCCGAGCGTGAGAACTTCACCCACGAATACCCCTTCGCGTGGTTCGGCATCCTGACCGAGGCCCCGAAGTCGGCACCGGAACTGATCTACGCCCGCTCCGATCACGGCTTCGCTCTGATCTCCCAGCGCTCCGAGACCGTGCAGCGCATGTACTTCCAGTGCGACCCCAACGAGAACGTTGATGACTGGAGCGAGGACCGCATCTGGGCCGAGCTGCAGAAGCGCGTCGACGGCCCGGACGGACTCCAGCTGAAGACCGGTCCCATCTTCGACAAGTCGGTGTTGGCCTTCCGTTCCTTCGTTCGCCAGCCCCTGCGCCACGGCAACCTGTTCCTGGCCGGCGACGCCGGGCACACCGTGCCTCCCACCGGCGCCAAGGGCCTCAATCTGGCCTTCGCCGACGTCAAGGTCCTCTTCGAGGCCATCGACTCCTTCTACTCCACCCAGTCCACGGCGTTGCTTGACGGATACTCCGACACCGCCCTGCGCCGCGTCTGGAAGGCCCAGCACTTCTCCTACTGGATGACCTCGATGCTGCACTCGGTTCCCGGCCGTTCGAACTTCGAGAATGCCCGCACCCTCGGCGAACTCGATTCCGTGGTCTCCTCCCGCTTCGGTCAGCAGTACCTCGCCGAGGCCTACACCGGTTGGCCCCACGGGATCTGATCCCGCACATCCCAAGCAACGACACCCACCACGCACACCCACAAGCCCTGAAGAAGGACAGACGAGCTCATGAGCAATCCGAAGCTTGATCCGCTGGCCACTGCGGACACCCAGGAACAAATCAATGACGAGATGGGCGCGCTCCACTCCGCGTACGAGGCCTCCAAGGCCGAGGGCGGACCGGAGGAGACTCAGCCCCGTATCGACTTCGCCCCTTACCGCTCCTCGCTGCTGCGCCACCCCACCAAGAACCTGTGGCACACCGACCCGGAGACCATCGAGCTCTACTCCCCCGCCTTCGGCGAGCGAGACGTGCACACGCTCGAATCCGACCTGACGATCCAGGCCAATGGTGAGCCCATCGGTGAGCGCATCGTGGTCTCCGGCCGAGTACTGGATGGCGACGGCCACCCCGTGCGTGGCCAGCTGCTGGAGATCTGGCAGGCCAACGCGGCCGGCCGGTACATCCACAAGCGCGATCAGCACCCGGCACCCCTGGACCCCAACTTCACCGGCGTCGGCCGCACCATCACGGGCCCCAACGGTGAGTACTCCTTCACCACCATCAAGCCGGCCCCGTACCCGTGGAAGAACCACCACAACGCCTGGCGCCCGGCCCACATCCACTTCTCGCTGTTCGGCACGGACTTCACGCAGCGCATGATCACCCAGATGTACTTCCCGGGTGACCCGCTGTTCCCGCTGGACCCGATCTACCAGTCCATCACCGATCAGAAGGCCCGCGATCGCCTGATCGCCACCTACGATCACTCCATCACCTCACACGAGTGGAACACCGGTTACAAGTGGGACATCGTCCTGACCGGTTCCAACCGCACCTGGACCGAAGCGGAGGACAACCGATGAGCAACGCACCCGAACTCAAGCTGACGCCGACCCCGGGCCAGACGATCGGCCCGTTCTATGGCTTCGCCCTTCCCTACGAGAACGGCGAGAAGCTCGTTGACCAGTCCTACCCGGGCGCTGTGCGGCTGCACGGCACCGTGTACGACGGCAATGGCACTTACGTTCCTGACTCGATGTTGGAGATCTGGCAGGCGGACGAGAACGGGAACATCGCCTCCGAGCCCGGCTCCCTGCACCGCGATGGCTACACCTTCACCGGTTGGGGCCGCATCGCCGTGGACAACGTGGGCCGTTTCAGTTTCACGACCGTGAACCCGGGCCCCACCGAGCCCGGCACCGCACCGTTCATCCAGATGGTCGTGTTCGCACGTGGCCTGCTCAACCGCCTGTTCACTCGCATCTACCTGCCGGATGACCAGGAGGCCCTGGCCAACGACCCGCTGCTCTCCTCCCTTCCCGAGGATCGCCGCCAGACGTTGATCGCCGAGCGCCAGGAGGATGGCTCCCTCAAGTTCGACATCCACCTGCAGGGCGAGGGCGAGACGGTCTTCCTGTCCTACCCTCGCAACGGCGAGTTCCACCCCGGCAACGACTGAGGTGACCCGCCCCTAAGAACCCGCGTCCCCATCGTCGCTTTCCAGGCACCGACTCGCACCCCTTTCCAGGCGCCCGGTGAGACGGTGGGGACGCAATTCTTTGCCCGGCGCGATGCCTGGCTACCCTGTACCCACCGGTCGTCTCCAAGGAAGGTACCTCCAGCATGGATCCCGTCGGAAAAGCACCGAGTTCAAGCGCCGATCTCGGCCTGCTCTCCCCCGTGTGGGCCGCCACGGCCGCGGCCGAGTCCACGTCAGACGCCGCTGTGGTGCAGGCTCTGCTCGATGTCGAGGCGGCCTGGGTTGCGGTACAGGCGGCGGCAGCCGGGCACGCGTCGTCGGGCATGGAACTGGCCGGCGCCGCGCAGGCGGCTTCCGCGGCCCAGGCCGCTCACGCGGCCGACTACGACCTGGGCTCTCTTGCACAGCGCACGCCGGACGGCGGCAATGTGCTGATCCCGCTTCTCAAGGACTACCGTGCGCGGGTCGCGGCCGCGCACGGTGAACCCGTGACCGCTGTGCATCGCGGGGCCACCAGCCAGGACGTGATCGACACCGGGCTGGCCCTGGTGCTGCGGCGCGCAGGCGAGACCCTGCTGGCTGACCTGGAGGCTGCGGCCGACGCCCTGGCCACGCTGGCCGCCAAGCACCGCGACGACGTCGCGATCGCGCGGTCCCTGACCCAGCATGCCCTGCCCGTCACGGTGGGGCACCGCCTGGCGCGGTGGGTGGGCGGCATCGATGCCGCCCGCGTGCGGCTGAGCCAGGCGCTGGCCGCGCTGCCGGTGCAGTGGGGCGGTGCCGCCGGCACGCTGGCCTCACTCGTGGACACCTTGGACCGCGGCGGCGTGCAGCAGCCGGTCGAGGCCGCGCTGTCGCTGCGAGACGCACTGGCGACGCAGCTGGGACTGCGCACCGCGGATTCCTGGCACACGCAGCGTTCGTTCTTCCTGGCCGTGGGCTCAGCGCTGACGCTGGCGGTGGAGGCCGCGGGGAAGGTGGCCTCCGATGTGCTCATCCTGGCGCGGCCGGAGGTCGGCGAACTCGCGGAACCACAGAAGCCCGGCAAGGGCGGCTCATCCGCCATGCCTCACAAGCGCAATCCCGTACTCTCCGTGGCCATCAAGGAGGCCGCGCTCGAGGCGCCCGGGCACGTCTCCACCTTGTTCCTGGCCGCAGGCCAGGCCGTGGATGAAAGGCCCGACGGCGCGTGGCACGCCGAGTGGCCCGCGTTGCGGTCGCTGGCACGACTGGCGGGCGGCTCCGCCGCCCGGCTGCGCCAGTTGGCGGAGGGCCTCCAGGTGTTCCCTCAGCGCGCTTCGGAGAACGTGGGGCTGTTCGGTGACCTGGTGCTCTCCGAGCGCCTTGCCGCCCGATTGTCGCCACTACTGCCCGGCGGCAAGGCGGACCTGGAGGCCATGACGGCGCGAGCCATCGACACCGGAGTCAGTCTGGGGTCGCTTGTGCGGTCCGCTGTACCGGAGGCTGCCGTGTCGGACAACGAGTTGGCCTCCCTGTTGGACCCGTCCGGCTACCTTGGTGTGGCCGGTGCCGAGGTGGACCGTGCCGTTGCCCGCCACCAGGACCTGGTGCTCACTCACCTACCTACGCCTCAGCCGCTCGACTGACCTCATTCCTTCACTGTTGATCTCTCCTCGAAAGAAGCTCAAGCACACCATGACTCCCGAATTGACCACCGTCCTGCTCACCGCCCGCACCGACGGATCGGCGCCGGATCCCACGCTGCCCGTGCTGGTGGTCGGCCCCTCGCTCGGTACGTCCGTGGTCTCCTTGTGGGGCCCGGCCGTGGCCGCCCTGGCACCGCACTTCACGGTGATCGGCTGGGAGCTGCCGGGTCACGGTGAGGGCACCCCGTTGCCGGAGGACTCGGAAGGCTTCACCATGGAGGAACTGGCCCAGGCCGTGGTGAACACCTTGGAGGGACAGAAGTCCAAGCACGGCATCGCCGCCGACGGTCCGGCCTACTACGCCGGCGTCTCCATCGCCGGTGCCGTGGCACTGCAGATCGGCCTGGACAACCCGTCCGAGTTCGCGGGCCTGGCTTCCATCTGCTCCGCGGCCAAGATCGGGACAGAGGAGGGATGGAAGGAGCGTGCCGAGTTGGTCGCCAAGGCGGGCACGCCCACCCAGGTGATCGGTTCGGCCCAGCGCTGGTTCGGCCCCGGGTTCATCGAGAAGAACGCCTTCGTCTCCACCGACCTGCTGCACAACCTGCAGGACGCCGATCGTTTCTCCTATGCCTTCGCCTGCGGTGCGTTGGCCGGCTTCGACGTGCGTTCGCGTTTGGGTGAGATCAGCACTCCGGTACTGGCCCTGAACGGTGCGGAGGACCAGGTCTGCTCCGCAGAGGACGCGGAGTTCACCGCGTCCAACGTGGCCCACGGATCCGCCGTGATGCTGCCCGGCGTGGGCCACCTGTCCCCGGCAGAGGATCCCGCAGCCACGGCCGCAGCCCTGGTGGACTTCTTCCTTTCCTCTTCCTCGAACCAGTCCAAGGAGGCCTGAATTATGGCCAAGCATCGTCTTCCCGGAGACCCTTACGACGACGGCATGGTAGTGCGCCGCGAGGTGCTCTCCGACGCCCACGTGGACGCCTCGCTGTCCAAGCGCACCGACTTCACCGCGGACTTCCAGGAGATGATCACCCGCTACGCGTGGGGCACCATCTGGACCCGCGAAGGTCTGCCCCGTGTGACCCGCTCCGCCGTGACCCTGACCGCCATGATCGCCGGCGGGTACTGGGAGGAGCTGGAGATGCACGTCCACGCCGCCCTGCGCAACGGGGTCACGCCGGATGAGATCAAGGAGATCTTCCTGCAGAGCGCCATCTACTGCTCGGTGCCGGCCGCCAACGTGGCGTTCAAGATCGGCCAGAAGGTCTTGGCTGAGTACGAGGGTCTCGACAAACCGTTCGAGGAGCCCGAGGCCTGATCCGCCTCCGCGTTCAAGAGTGATGACCCGGTACTACCCCCGGGTCCCCGCTTCACCACACCTTTCACGATAAGCCTCAGTCCCACGACTGGGGCTTATCGCTTTCCTTGTTGCACATCGCATCGACGGGGGTAACCCGGGGCGTGTGCGTCTCTCCTCACTCCTATGCCGCACGGCTACCCTCTGCGCATGGGTACGACGCCGATCCGGATCGACCACGACCTCGTCGCCGACGCCGAACGAAAAGCTGCGGGCTGAGAAAACGCGCGGCCGCCGTGAGGCCGCGGAGTCCATTTGCGGCCGCAGCCCGCATCTACGACCACTTTCTCGGTTCACGACCGTCGAGCGGCGGTCGTGAACCGAGAAAGTGGTCGTATACCGCAGATCGTGCCGCAAATGGGCGCCGACTCCTTACAGGATCACTGTTTCTCGGAACTCCGGGCCCTGATGTTCCCGACCAGGGAGACGCCCAGAACCACCAGACCCACAGCGCCGACCAGGACGCCGAGCATGAACATCAGGCTGGCCCCGATGTTCGCGCCGTCGGTCTCGCGGGTGTTCCACCACCCACCCACCGCGGTCAGGATGAAACCCACCGCAAGGATGCCTGCACTCATGGTCATGGCTCTCATGTTGGATCTCCTGCACCGTTGTAGAAGCTCTCACCGAGGTGTCGCACGCCAGAGTAGTAGACCTCGGTGATGTAGAAGCAGTGAAGTCGGTCATCGAGCAGATGCTGATTCGTGGCCCCCTCGTAGGCATCCACACACGCAACCCCCAGATTCTCGCGGAAGGCCTTGTCGCATCTGAGCCGACTGATTCCGGACCGCCATGAATAGCACTTGTCGTGTTTCACGCAGGCGGAGTGGAAGTCCGCGAGCCCGTAGCCACCAGGAGCATCCGTGCAGCCGTCGGTCGCGGTGGGAGCATAGACGTGCTCGGGAGCCAGTTCGAAGGTCGGAGCCGCACCAATGCCGGTAGCCGCGGCTGCCATCAGGCCACCCGAGGCCAGCATGACCACCAGATCACGTTTCGACGCCTTCATACTCGCCCCCTGTCCGACCGTGTATCTGACCGTGTGCCCGACGCGAGTCCTTGTCCTCCGGCCCTGTCCCCATCGTGGCACGGCGAGGGTGTCCCCCTCCAAACGGAGTCCCTGACAGGATGCTCCCCCAGGATCAGCAAGTGCTCTTGGCCGGGACCCCTTCGAAGCGGTCCGCCGTCCAGTCCAACAAATCCGGGATGGCCTTCGAGGACGCCCGCGTGATCCCCACATGCCCGCGCCCCTTGTAGGTGCGGTAGTCCAGCGTGGTCCCTGCGCGGCACACGTTCTTGATGAAGGCGCGTTGACCGCTCGGCTTGATCAGCGTGTCCGCGGTCCCTTGTGCCAGGAACACGGGTTCCGGAATGTGCACCGGTGGGATGTTCTGCGCCAGTCGCCTACCGAACGCACCTGTGGCCGGGTCCCGCTCCAGGACATTCGGGTCAGCGATCTGGACCATTCTGATCAGCATCGAGGCCACAAGGGCTGGGTCGGACACGCAGCGCCTGGACATCTCACGCACCATGACTTGGGCCCCTGGACGAACATAGTTCTTCCACGTCACATCGGAGTAATAGGAAGCGTAGGCTGCCATGGCATAGCTGCTCAGCACGTCCCCTCCGGGCACCTTGTCCAGCCCTGATGCGAGACTGGGCAGGTTGGTGGCCGGTGCCAGTGCTGCGACGCCGGACAGCGGAACATCCGGGGCGTACTCCTGAGCCAGCGCGCCGGTCCACAGTGCCGCACCACCGCCCTGAGAATGTCCCCAGGCCACGGTTTGTTCTCCGAGGTGCGCCTCATCCAACTGCCGCGCAGCGCGCACCGCGTCCAGTGACGCATGTGCACTTGGACGCCCGATCAGATAGGGATGTTCGCCCTCGGCGCCCAAGCCCGGGTAATCGGTCGCGACGAGCGCCCATCCGTGCTCGAGCACGCGCTGGAGAATGTAGAGCCCACCAGATTCGAAGGGTTCGTGGAGCAGAGACGGCGCGCACTGCCTGGCCACGCCCGTGGTTCCGTGCATCCAGTTGATCACGGGCCACTCAGCGTCCGAGTGCTCGACGGCAGGACCCGAGCCCTCCACGGAGCCGTCCTCTGTCCCTTCCTCCTCGCGGGGAACCACCACGAGCCCGCTGGCCACGGCAGGCGTCCCGTGCGCCTGTGTCGTGGTGTACAGGATCCGGTAACCGACGCCGGTGTCCGGAACCCCTCGGGTGAACTCGTCCGCGCGGATGAGTTGGCCGGGTTCGTCCGGCACATTTCGTGGGGCTGCGTAGAACGGATCCGTCACCTCGGAGAGCGGGTGCAGGCTCAAGCTGAGCGCCCCCGCGCCGACGGCCAGTGCCACAGCAAGGAGAGCACCGATGGTGCGGAACCAGCGGCGGGTGAGCGACGAGGCAGGCTCCTGCTCCGCGGCATCCGCAGCTCCCTCCACCGCAGCAGGTCTGGGACGTCTGCGCACGATCCGCCACAGCTGCATGATCCCGGTGCTGATCAGCCGGGCGCCGAAGGCAACTGCGACGATGACCATGGTGATGTCCGGCCAGAACAGGGAGATCACGCCGAAACCTACCGTGGCCACGCCCACCAAGGTCGTCGCGATCCGCGCGTCCAACGGTCCCCGCGAATTCCAGGCTTCGGCGATATCGCTGATCCCGTTGATGAGCAGGCCCATACCGACCGCCACCGCCAGCAGGCGCACGGTCAGGCCGGGCCACACCAGCACGAACACACCGAGCACGAGCCAGACCAACGCCACCAAGCGGAGCCGACGCCGGCCGGTGATTCCGGTGACGTCGAGCACTTCCACGGCCGCCTGCACTAGGCAGGCGGAACCGACCACCAGCGCCAACACACCAAGTGACGTAGTGGGGCGGATCAGCAGCACCACTCCCAGGACCGTCGTCGCGACCCCGAAGATGGCGCGGATCCACGCGGGCAGACGCCCGTACCAGTTCCGGAGGCGTTCCCCACCCGTGGGCCAATGCACGGGACGTGGTGCCATGGTGTCCCCCTGCCGTGAGTACTTTGCGAATGACACGTCGACGGTCGTTGATCCGACATGGCCAGTTTAGGAGCCGCGTCCTTCAACGACCTGATTCCGGTGCGATCACCACCTATCCGGCCGAGGAGTCCTCCTTCGGCCTGGCCGGCCCCGGTTGCCGCGCGCCATCCTCCCGGGCCGCGTGACTACGCCCGTCTCACCACCGAATCAGCACGTGTTCTTGGCAGGCTTGCCGTTGAATCGATCCGCCGTCCATTCCAGCAGGTTGGGGATCGCGTTCGAATCAGCCTCGGCGAGCGCCACGTGCCCCAGGCCGGGGTAGGTGCGGTAGTCCACTGATGTCCCGGCCCGGCACAGGTCCTTGACGAAGCCACGCTGTGCGCTCGATTTGATCAGGGTGTCTGCTCCACCTTGGGCGAGCAGGACGGGCATGGGGATGACGGAGGGTGGGATGTTCTGCCTCAGCCGCGCCCCGAACGCCGCGCTGGCGGGTCCTTCGCCAGGACCTCAGGGTCTGCCGTCGTGGCCAGCCCGGTCAGCACCGAGCCGAAGAGGTCGGGGCCGGACAGGCAGCGGGTGGACATCTGGCGCACCACGACCTCTGCTCCTGGGCGTACATACTGCTTCCACGTCACGTCCGGGTACTGGGCCGCATAAGCCGAGATGACGTAACTGCCGAACACCGATCCACCCGTGACCTTGTCCAGCCCAGAGGTCAATTGCGGCAGATTGGTGGCCGGTGCCAGGGCTGCCACGCCGGAGACGTGGACATCCGGCGCATAGTCCTTCGCCAAGGCGCCCGTCCACAAGGCCGCGCCGCCGCCCTGGGAGTGACCCCACGCCACGGTCTTTTTGCCCAACCGGGCTCCGTCCAGCTGCCGCGCGGCCCGCACGGCATCGAGGGACGCGTGAGCGCTGGGGCGCCCGATCAGGTAGGGGTGTTTCCCCTGGGTTCCCAGCCCGATGTAGTCCGTGGCCACCAGCGCCCAGCCGTGGTTGATCACCTGTGGCAGGACGAAGAGTGCACCCGATTCGAAGGGCTCGCTCAGCAGGGACGGTGCGCATTGCCTCGCCACGCCGGTGGTCCCGTGCGTCCAGTCGACCACGGGCCAGTCACCCGCGCCCTTGCGTGGCACCACGACGAGGCCGCTCGCCACGGTCGCTGACCCGTCCTGTTGCGTTGTGGTGCAGAGGATCCGATACCCGGTGGCGTTCTCAGGCACGCCGCGCGTGAACGGCTCCGACCTGATGAGTCGGCCGGGTTCGCTTGGAACGGTGCGAGGCGCGGCATAGAAGGCGTCCGTGACACGGGACCCCTGATGCAGGCTGACGCTGAGCGCTCCGGCCCCGGTGGCCAGTGCCACGGCCAGCGCCGCGCCAATGGTGCGGAACCAGCGCCGAGCGGTGGACGACCCCACGGCCGTGCCCGGCCTCGCATCGTGGGCCGCCGCCCCGGCCACGTTCTCGACTTGGCTCCGTGGGCGCCTGTGCAGGATTCTCCATAGTTGCATGACACCGGTGCTGATGAGCCGGGCACCGAAGGCCACTGCCACCACGATCATGGTGATGTCGGGCCAGGCAAGGGATACGACGCCGAAGCCCACGGTGGCGGCCCCCAACAGGGCGGAGGCAATCCGTGAGTCCAGGGGCCCTTGCGCCCGCTTGGCCCCCACGATGTCGCTGATGCCGTTGACGATCAGCCCGATGCCGACCGCCACGGCGAGCAGGCGCACCGTCAGCCCGGGCCAGACGAGAACGAAGACGCCGAGCACCAGCCAGATCAACGCGACCCAGCGGCGTCGCCGCCGGCCCGTGGTTCCGGCGACGTCCAGCACTTCCACCGCTGCCTGTGCCAGGCAGGAGAAACCGACCACCAGCGCCAGGACTCCAAGAGAGGTGGTCGGCCGGATCAGCAGCACGACGCCGAGCACGGCGGCGCCGAGCCCCACGCCGGCTCGCGCCCAGGCAGGCAGTCCCCCGTACCAGGTCCTGAGCCCCGACCCGCCACTCCGCAACCGCCGGCGACTCGTTCCCATGGTCCCCCCTCCCAGCGAGCCCCTCAGGGGCATTGGCCGTTGGCCGCGAATGCGACACGGATCATCATAGGGTCTGCGCGCCCGTGGGCCTTCTCCCCCATCAGACGGAGGCACTGCCGCGACGCACCCCGCTACTGTGAAGATCATGTCCTTCACGTCTGCGCTGCTCCCCGCCCTGGTGGGGCCTGACGCGCCCGCTGACTGGGAACGTCCCGGCCCCACCCGGACGCAGCAGATCCACGACGTCATCATCGCTGTGCTGGTGTTCGGCGTTGGCCTGCTGGCGTGGTGGGTCTACGACGACCTGGACAACAGCACCATCGCCCTGTGGCAGGCGGCCACGGGCCTGGGCGTGCAGAGCGCACTGCTCTCGATTCGGCGCCGCTTCCCGCTGATATGTCTGATCGCCGCCACGGTCGCCTTCATTGCCATCAGCCAATGGTTGCCCGGGCTGAGCGTGCAGCTCAGTTTCCAGGGTGCCTACTTCACCGCGCTGTACTCCGCAGCGGCGTGGTCCAAGGACACCCGGGCCTTCCGTGCCTGCACGGCGGGGATCCTCGTGGTGATGGGGGTGTGGCTGGTCATCGGCTCAACGCTCTTCGGCGCCTACCAGAAGATCGTGGACGCGGCCGACGGCAGCAACGGTGCATTGCCACCGTTCGTGGCCTGGATGCTGTACTCGGTGTTGATGAACGTGGCCTACTTCGCCGGCGCCCTCTACTTCGGGCGTCGCGCGCGTGCCGGCGCGTGGCAGCACGATCGGCTCATGGCTCAGCACCAGCAACTCAAGGAGCAGTCGGCAGAACTCGCACGACGTGCCGTCGTGGATGAACGCCTGCGCATCGCCCGTGAACTGCACGACGTCGTGGCGCACCACATTTCCGCCGTGGGCATCCAGGCGGCGGCCGCGCGGCGGGTGCAGCCCAAGGCCCCGGACACCGCTGCGGAACTGCTGACCCAGGTGGAGTCCTCCGCGCGTTCCGCGCTGTCAGAGACCCGAGCGCTGCTCGGCGTCCTGCGTTCGGATCCGGGGCAGATGCCCGCCGACGCGTCGTCGGCCCCCGCCGACACCACACCCGAACCCGCACCGCCTGCGGCGAGCGCCGGCAGCCGTGCGCCGGAGCCGGGCTTGGAGCAGGGGGGGGAACGGGTGGAGGAGATGGCCCCGGATCTGCGGGTCGAGCTTTCCAGAGTCCAAACCGATGGGCTGGCCCTGGCACAGGTTCCGGCGCACCTTGGGCTGACGCTCTACCGCGTGGTGCAAGAGGCCTTGACGAACGTGCGTCGCCACTCGACCGCCCGCTCTGCCACGGTCGCGCTGCGTACCGGACACGACGAGGCACTGGGTGATTGGGTCGAGGCGGAGATCCTGGACACCGGGAGGGCGCTCCCCACCCCGCGCGGCCCAGCCGGCAGCGGCTACGGACTCGAGGGGATCCGGGAACGAGCTGCCCTGCACGTGGGCGTCGCAGAGATCGGTCCCCGCACCGGATCAGCGGGCTTCCGAGTCCGGCTCCGGGTCCCGCTGACGCGGCCGGACACCACAGACCAGCCCGAGAACGCCACGACACTCCCCGACCCCGAGGAAACCGCATGATCCGCGTCCTGCTCGCCGATGACCACACCGTGCTGCGTGAGGGTATGAGCCTCATCCTCTCGGTGGAGGACGACATCGAGGTGGTGGGGCAGGCCGCCAACGGCGCGCAGGCGCTCACGCTGGCCGAGGACCTCGTCCCGGACGTGGTCCTGATGGATATTCAGATGCCCGTCATGGATGGGATCGAGGCCACCCGCAAACTCCTGGCCACCACCCCGGCCACCAAGGTCGTCATCCTCACGACGTTCGAGCGGGAGGACTACCTCTTCGATGCCGTCGTTGCTGGTGCCTCGGGATTCCTGTTGAAGAACACCGAGGCCGAACAGATCGTGGAGGCCGTGCGTGCCGTGCATGCGGGCCAGGCCCTACTCTCCCCGGAGGTCACGCTGCCACTCTTGAAGCGCGTGGCCGGCGAGAGTACCCAGGTGCCCAACGTTGCGGCGCCGAAGGCGGCGGAGGGCGAGCACGCGTCGTCGGGCATTGCTGCCGAGGACCTCACTCCACGGGAGGCGGAAGTGCTCACGCTGCTGGCCACCGGCCTATCGAACGGCGAGATCGCGGCAGAACTGTTCATCGGTGAGGCCACCGTGAAGACGCACGTGTCCAATCTGCTGCTCAAGCTCGGTGCGCGGGACAGGGTGCAGGCCGTGGTCGCGGCATACCGGCGCGGGTACGTCTCCCCCTGAGGGATGAACCGCGGCATATCCGCCTCGCGTGGGATGTGACGAGACGCCGGAGAGAGAAGGCTGGATACCAGCTTGAACATCATTCTCGGATTCCCCACATGAGGAGCAGCCCATGCTTTCCGTACACGGACTGACCAGGCGCTACGGCGACAAGACCGTGGTGGACCACGTCGACTTCGACGTGCCTGCCGGAGCCATGACCGGCTTCGTCGGCGCCAACGGGTCAGGCAAGACCACCACGATGCGCATGATCATGGGAGTGCTCGCCGCTCACGACGGCGAGGTCACCCTGGACGGCGCCCCGCTGGAGCGGGCTCAGCGCGCGCGCTTCGGCTACATCCCGGAAGAACGCGGGCTCTACCCCAACTCCCCCATCCTGGAACAGCTCACCTACCTCGGCGAACTGCACGGCTTCTCCCGCCGCAGCGCCAAGGCCGCGGCTTCTGAGCTGCTGGAGCGCTTCGATCTGAGCGACCGTGCCGACGCGAAACTTGACTCGCTCTCCCTGGGCAACCAGCAGCGCGTGCAGATCGCCGCGGCACTGGTGCACGATCCCATCGCGCTGGTGCTGGACGAGCCGTTCTCCGGCCTGGATCCCGACGCGGTGGACTCGATGGTGGACCTGCTGCGGGAACGCTGCAGCGACATCCCGATCCTGTTCTCCTCCCATCAGTTGGACCTCGTTGAACGGCTCTGCGACCACCTGGTCATCCTGCAAACCGGCAACGTGGTGGCCTCCGGCCCCGTGGAGCAGCTCCAAGACCGCGGCCGCGTCTCCTACCGGGTCTCCTGCCTGCCCGACGCCGCGTGGTTACGTGACATGCCAGGCGTGGAGGTCGTGGACGTGGACGGACCTACGGCCCTCATCCGCCTCGGCGACGACGTCACGCCGGCAACCGTGACCGCGGAGGCAGCCCGACGCGGAGAACTCACCGAATTCGCTCGTCTTGTGCCGTCCCTGGCCGAGATCTTCCGAGAGGTCACCCGATGAACACGCAGCACACCATCACCGATCCCTCCACCCGCCCCGCTTGGGTCATCGTGGCCCTGCGTGAGCTCACCGACGCGGTGAAGAGGAAGTCCTTCCTCATCACCACGGCCGCCTTCGTGGTGGTCATCGCCGTCGGCGTCTCGTTGTTCGGCTACCTGTCCCAGCGGGTCTCCACCGAAACCGTGGCCGTCTCCTCTCAGAGTGAGGCCGCCGTGGTGGAAGGGGCCCAGAACATCGCCAAGACCACGGACGCGAAGAAGCACTTCAAGGCTGATGTCGTGGACGACCCTCGCGCGGCCGTCGAGGCCAAGGACGCAGACCTGGCGCTGCTGGCGGAGTCGGACGGCTGGACGTTGATTGGCCGAACCTCCATCTCCTCCACGTCACAGGGCATCCTGTCCCAGGCCGCCGAGCACACCACCGTGCAGGAACGTGCTGGAGCCGCCGGGACGTCCTGGGAGGACCTCACCGACGGAGCACAGGTCACGCCCGAGCTGTTGGAAGGCGACTCCGAACGACAGAACATGTCCTTCGCCGTTGGCTACGTCTTCAGCCTGCTGTTCTACCTGGCCGCCATACTCTTCGGCATGCCCATCGGCGCGGCGGTGGTGCAGGAGAAGACCTCCCGCGTGGTGGAGATCCTGGCCGCCACCATTCCCCTGCGCCACCTGCTGGCAGGAAAGATCGTCTCAGCCACTGCGCTGGCCCTGGGTCAGTTGGCTCTGTACGTGGCGACCGGACTCGTGGCACTGTCCTTGTCCCCCGCGGACCTCGGCTTCATGAGTGTGATCCTGTCCTCCTCCGGCTGGTTCCTGGTCTTCTTCGTCACCGGGTTCCTGATCGTGGCCGCCGTCTACGCCGCGCTCGGCGCCATGGCCCAGAAGGCCGAGGATCTGCAGTCCAGCCAGACGCCCATCATGGTGCTCCTCATGATCACCCTTTTCGCCGGAATGCTGGCCAAGGACCTGTGGCTCGTGA
Source organism: Galactobacter sp. (assembly GCF_022712295.1). Classification (GTDB taxonomy): domain Bacteria; phylum Actinomycetota; class Actinomycetes; order Actinomycetales; family Micrococcaceae; genus Galactobacter. The sequence goes on along the minus strand of NZ_JALAGT010000174.1, from coordinate 957 downwards.
TCGCCTCCTACGTGCCGATCGTCTCCTCGGTGGCCATGCCGGTCCGCATGCTGCAGACCGACGTCCCGCTGTGGGAGACGCTGGTGTCGCTTGGCCTGTCCGTCGCGACCGCGCTGGTGCTGATCCGCGTGGGCGGGAAGATCTTCCGCCTGGCCGTGTTGAACACCTCCGGCGCGCTCGGGTTCAAGAAGGCGTTGGCGCTGAAGGACTGAGGGGCTTAGACCTCTCCGGGCCCAGAAAGCCGAGAAAGTCCGTAGAAACATACCGAGGCCCGGTTCTCTCGAGAGAGAACCGGGCCTCGGTATGTTTCGGCGGTCGAGGAGGGACGCTCAGAGCGAGGAGCCCAGCCCGAGGAAGGTCAGGAACCCCAACAAACCGAGCACACTCAAAGAAATTCCCACGATCGACATGGCGAACATGCCGCCACTTGTGTAGTACGGGAACCGCTTGCGCAGATTGAGGACCTGCGGCAGGGCGATGACCCCCAGGATGAGCCCCGCAATGGCAAAGAAGAAGGGGATGATCCAGCCCAGGGCCCCGAACACCGTGGACAGGATGCTCAACACCAACGGCGTCCTCCGCGCCGCCATGTACACCGTGTCCTGCTCCGGCCGGACATAGCCGGTCGGGTAGCCGGGCGGCCCATAGGGTTGGGCGTAGCCCTGCTGGTAGTACCCCGGCTGCCCGTATCCTTCCTGGGGCGCGGGCGGCACCGGATAGTCCGGGCCGGGTGGAAAGTATGCCTGCCCGTAGTCGTACTCACCGTATGGCCCTTGCCCGTATGGCACCTGCCGGAAGGGCTCTTGCCCATACGGCCTGTCAAGTCCCGGGTTTGGTTGAGGGTCAGCGTGTGTTGGGTTTCAGGCCGCGGTAGCGACCTGTTCTGGGTCGGTGAGCCGGGCCCAGTATTCGGTCTCGACTTCGGCGGGGGTGCGGTAGCCGAGCATGGAGTGGAGG
>NZ_JALAGT010000173.1 GCF_022712295.1 Galactobacter sp. | reverse complement strand
TCCTTCTTCCTGCTGCACCTGCTCCCCAGCAACCCGGTGGACCTCATGCTCGGCCCCGACGCTGCCGACGTCACCGTCGAGGAACGTGAGGCCCTCGCGGCCCGCTATGGGTTGGACCAACCGGTGCTCATCCAATACTTCACACACCTGTTCGCCCTGGTTCGTGGGGACCTCGGCTACTCGTTCCAGCTGGGACGCCCGGTGGCCGACGTCCTGGGCGAGGCGCTGCCATCGACCCTGGTTCTGGCCGGAGTCTCCCTCCTGCTGGCCCTGGCTGTCGGGCTGGCGCTCGGCTTCATCGCTGCCACGATCCGTAGCCCCTGGCTCTCCCAGATCCTCCTCAGCGTGCCGAGCCTGGGCGTCTCCATCCCCAGCTTCTGGTTCGGTCTGGTCCTCATCCAGTACTTCTCCTTCCGATGGCAGCTCTTCCCGGCCTTCAACGCCCCCGGGCCCTCCGGGCTGGTCCTGCCGATGCTGGCGCTGGCCATGCCCTCAGCCGCGATGATCGCGCAGGTCTTCGCCCGCAGCCTCATCGACTCCCGCAGGCAGCCGTTCACCAACGCCATCAGGTCCAAGGGGGCCGGATACCTCTCTGTGCAGTTCCGCCATGTGGCGCACAACGCGCTGCTACCGGTACTCACCGTCCTCGGACTCGTCGTCGCGGGCCTCTTCGGCGGAACCGTCATCGTCGAGACGGTCTTCTCCCGCCCTGGACTCGGCAGGGTGATCTCCAACGCTGTGGGCGGCCAAGACATTCTCGTGGTGCTGGGCGCCGTGCTGTTGGGAGCACTGCTCTACACGCTCACGAATCTGGTCGTAGACCTCGTCTACCCACTACTGGACCCGCGACTCCGCACGAGCATTCGGACCGGGCCACGGCGAGCACGCTTCGGGCGAGGACGCCTCGATCGAGCCCGGCTCGACGAGGCACAGGGCGCCGGCTCCACCCCCGAAGCCCACTCCGACGACGCAGAGCGACGCCTCTCCTCCGCTGCGGCGAACCAATCCAAGGAAGTGACTACCCGATGAGCACCGTAGAGCTGGAAACGCCCGTGACCACGCCCCCACTCCAGGACGACCCCGGGGACGAACTTGCGGTGTCCTCACCTTCCTCCCCGTCAGCTCACGGCACACCGCCCAGTGCCTGGAAGCGTTTCAAGACCTCGTGGCTCGCGAAGCCGACCGTCCTGGTCGCCTTGGCATGGCTGGCCGTGGTCCTGCTCGCGGCTGTGTTCCCGGCCGCGCTCGCCCCTGGGAACCCGATTCAGGGTGACGTCACCCAGAAACTGCTGCCCCCAGGCAGCGAGCACTGGTTCGGCACCGATCAGCTCGGTCGGGACGTGTACACCCGCGTGGTGCACGGAGCCGGCCTCACACTGCACGCCGTCATGATCGCCATCGCCCTGGGACTCATCGTCGGCTCCCTACTGGGGCTTCTGGCCGGATTCCTCGGGGGCCGGACGGAGACCCTGGTCATGCGCCTGGCAGACGTACTGCTCTCCATCCCGGACCTGCTGCTGATGCTGACCGTGGTGGTCGCCCTCGGCGTCGGCACCGTCAACATCGCCCTCGCCGTGGGGCTCGTCAGTATCGCGTCGGTAGCCCGCGTCATGCGGGCGGAGGTACTCAAGGTCAAACAGTCCCCCTATGTCGAGGCCGCACGGGCCGGAGGCGCAAAGACCGGTCGGATCCTGGTGCGGCACGTGCTTCCCAACGCGTACGGACCGGTGCTGGTGCTCGGCGTGCTCCAGTTCGGCACCATGATCCTCGCGATCAGCGCGCTGAGCTTCCTCGGCTACGGCGCCCCGCCACCGGCCCCGGAGTGGGGAGCCATCGTCAGCCAGGGCAGGGATTACCTCGCCGCCCAGGGCTGGATCTCCACGGTGCCCGGCCTGGTCATCGCCGCCACCGTCCTGTCAGTCAATCGAATCGCGAACGCCCTGAACGAAAGGTTCGACTCGTGAGCAAGGACATCCTGTTCCAAGTCAGGGACCTGCACCTCAAATACCGTACCCGCTACGGATTCGTCGAAGCCGTCCGAGGAGTCGACATCGACATCCACCGGGGCGAACGCGTCGCCCTCGTTGGGCAAAGCGGATCCGGCAAATCCACCATCGCCTCCACGTCGCTGGGACTCAGCCCTCGATCGCTGGTCACGACCAGCGGCAGCATCCAGTTCGAAGGGCAGGAGATCCTGGGCGCCAAGGATCGTGTACTCAACCAGCTCCGTGGGCGCCACATCGGCTACGTACCCCAGGACCCCACGGTGTCCTTGGACCCGGTCAAGCGCATCGGCGACCAAGTCGCAGAGGTCCTGCGCGTACACCGACTGGAACCTAAACAGGTCTTCCACGACCGGGTCGTGACCGCCCCGGCGGACGCCGGGCTGGACCAGCCGGAACTACGTGCAACGCAGTATCCGCACGAGCTCTCCGGAGGCCTACGCCAAAGGGTGCTCATCGCGATCAGTTTGATCGCCTCTCCCCAACTGCTCATCGCCGACGAACCCACCAGTGCCCTGGACGTCACGGTGCAGAAGCAGATCCTCGACCTCCTCGATGAACGCGCATCGCAGGCTGGCTCCGCCCAATTGTTGATCACCCACGATCTGGGTGTCGCGGCCGACCGCAGCGACCGCGTTCTGGTGATGAGTCAGGGCAGGGTGGTGGAGGAAGGAACCCCGGACCAGGTGCTCCATCGACCCATGCACCCCTACACCCAGAGACTCGTCTGCGATGCCCCCGGCATGCACACCCAGCGACGGATCCTCGTCGGAACCGAAGCAAGGACAAGGGGAGCGCATCAGGCCTCCACCGAGCTCGGAGGCGCCGCAGAAACGCTACGGCTCCAGAAGGTCACGAAGGAGTTCCCACTACCCGGTTCTCTCGGTGGAGGCACGTTCCCCGCCGTGGCGGAGGTCGACCTCACCGTGGCTCGAGGCCGAACCACGGGCCTCGTCGGTGAAAGCGGCTCCGGCAAGACCACCACCGGGCGCATCGCACTCCGACTTGAAGAACCCACCTCGGGCAAGGTGCTCTTGCACGGAGAGGACATCACGGCGGTCCGCGGGGAAAAGCTGCGACAACTGCGGCGCCGACTCCAGATCGTGCAGCAGAATCCTTTTGCCTCACTCAACCCCAAGCTGACCGTCTCCGAGATCGTCGAGGAACCCTTGGCTTCCTTCGGGATCGGCAACCGCAAGCAGCGGCGGGCCCGCGCAGCGGACCTGATCGATCAAGTGGCCCTACCGGGCCGGACACTGCACGGCCGGGCCGACGAACTCAGTGGGGGTCAGCGACAGCGTGTAGCCATCGCTCGTGCCCTCGCCCTGGAGCCGGAATTCATCCTGCTCGATGAGCCCGTCTCCGCGCTCGACGTGTCCGTCCAGTCCCAGATCTTGGATCTCCTGGTGGACCTGCAGCGAGAACACGAACTCAGTTATCTGTTCATCTCACACGACCTTGCCGTGGTGCGCGACATCGCACACGAGATCAACGTGATCAGACAAGGTCGGATCGTCGAGGCCAACGACACCGTAAGCCTGTTCGAACAACCACACAGCGACTACACCAAGGAACTGCTCGCCGCGATCCCAGGAAGCAGTCCTATCAAGGCCGCTTGACCGCAATCGGCCGGCAGCCCAAGAAACCACAGCACCCTCCCAGAAGAAACGAGAACAAATCCATGCTTGCATCCAAGAAAAGGTCGCTGATCCGTACCACCGCAGCGCTGGCGGCCCTCGGGCTCGGGTTGAGCGCCTGCGCATCCACACCAGAATCCGGTGAGGGCACCACCAACGGTGGCACGCTCAAGTTCGCCGTGGCCAACGATCCCGTCAGCCTGAACCCGGCGGCCCTGGGCGGAGGCAACGACACCTGGTACGTCACGAGGCAGCTCTTCGATTCACTCGTGTTCCAGAACCCCAAGACGTTGGAACTCGAGCCATGGCTCGCGAAGGAGTTCTCCTCCAATGACGAGGCCACGGAATGGACGTTCAAACTGCGAGATGATGTCACGTTCTCCGACGGGAGCAAGCTCACCGCGAGCACCGTGAAGGGCAACATCGACAGCGCCAAGAAGGCGGGGGCCACGTCCGGTGCCGCCGGCCCCCTCACCCATTACAAGGGCACGGAAGTGATCGATGAGCACACCGTCGTGGTGAAGTTCTCGGAGCCCAACGTCGCCTTCCCCGTCCAGGCCTCCTCCACCTGGTTCGGCATCGTGTCCGATGCCTCGTTGAAGGTCCCCTTCGAGGACCGGACCGACGGATCCAAGATCTCAGGCTCCGGCGCCTTCGAGCTGGACTCCTACAAGAAGGATCAGTCGGTGGTGCTGTCCAAGCGCAAGGGATACGAATGGGCACCGACCTACTTCGACAACGATGAAGGAGCTGCGCTGGACAAGGTCGAGTTCAGCATCGTCCCCGAACCCGGAAACCGCACGGGCGGACTCACCAGCGGACAGGTTGACGTCGCAGGCGGTGTCGCCCCGAACGATATCGAGAGCGTCGCAGCCTCCTCCAACATCGTTGAACGTGCCAATCCCGGCGCCGTGTTCGGGATCTCGTTCAATGAGGAAAGCCCCTTGACCAGGGATCCGTTGGTCCGGGAGGCGATCTCCTATGCGGTGGATGCGAAGGAGGTCCGCGACGGAGCGCTCAACGACCACTTCCCCGTCGCCAAGAGCCCGCTTGGCCACCTGACCCAGGATTACGCGGACGTGTCAGCCGACATCGCCAAGCAGGACCCGGACAAGGCCGCCGAGATCCTCGACGAGGCCGGATGGAAGGTCGGCTCCGACGGGATTCGGGAAAAGGATGGCAAGCAGCTGAACCTACGTTTCCTCTGGGGTCCGAACTTCTCAGCCAACGCCGACAGCATCGCGATCCTGCAGCAGCAATTGGAGGACGTCGGTTTCAAGGTGAAGCAGCTCAGCGACCCCGCCACGGCTCAGCAGATTCGTGCAGACAAGGCCTACGACATCTCGTGGAGCAACACGTCCTCGACCGATCCGGACGTACTGCGCACCAACTTCACGGACTCCGGAGCCTATTCGAACCCGGTCAGTGACCAGGACCTCGAGGATCGTCTCAAGAGGCAGGTCACCGTTTCGGACGAAGCGGAACGCGCAGATCTCGTCAAGCAGATCCAACGTGATCTGGTCACAGGATTCCACTTCGTCCCCGTGCATGAACTGGCCACCATCATCGGCACCTCCGACGACGTCGACGACCTGGAGTTGGGGGCTGACACACGCCTCACCTTGCTGATCAACACGACCAAGGCCCACTGACCCACCAGCCGAAGGCAAGGAGCAGACATGACCCGATTTCCCGTCGGCATCGAGGTGACCGGAGAGGGAGCGCACCCCGCCTCATGGCGATTCGCCACAGACACCCCAGCACACTACTTCGACCCACACCGCTTCAGAGCACGATTTGCTGCGCTCGACGACTCCCTGCTGTCCTTCGCGATCCTGGGGCAGCACCACCGCCCGGGGCTGCCGCCCAACGTGCAAGGTCAGCTCGATTCGGTCGAGGCCGCGGCCCACGCCGCAGCCCTCACAGAACACATCGCGGTCGTGGGCGAGACCAATGCGATCCATGCCGAACCGTTCCACGTGGCCAATCAGCTCAATTCGCTGGACTGGTCCGCGAAGGGCCGCAGCGGCTGGCTCGTGGGAACCGACGATTCCGACGACGTAGCGGCCTCCTATGGTCGACGTCCCCGTGAAACCGTCGGTGAGGCGCACCGGGAGACGCGCGACGTCATCACCGCCGTACGACGGCTCTGGGACAGCTGGGAGGACGACATCTTCCTGGCGGACGAGTCCTCGAACCGTTTCCTGGACCTGGACCGCTGGCACTATGCCGACTTCGAGGGTGAGTTCTTCAACGTCAAGGGCCCGGGACTGCTCCCCCGTCCCCCGCAGGGGCAACCGCCCATCTGGAGCCGTGACCTCAGCCCCTCGGTGTCTCCCCTGGTGGACATCGCGCTCGTGTCCGCACCCTCCGCCACAGGCACGGCGCAGGCTGCCCAAGCTGCCGCTCGAGCTGGCGTCAGCCGCAGCGTCGCCGAGGTCGAGATCGTCCTCGATGCACCCGGCCGCACCGCGCAAGAACGGCTGGAAGCACTCGATGCGGCATTCCCCTGGGCACCGACCGACCGGCTCCGGGTCGTCGGCAGCGTAGACCAGGCGGCCCAGCGCATCATCG
>NZ_JALAGT010000018.1 GCF_022712295.1 Galactobacter sp. | reverse complement strand
ACCCCAGATCAGGAAGGTGACCACCATGGCCGCGATGAAGGCGAAGGTCGGCAGCGTCCAGGCGGCGGTGGCGGAGAAGCCGAAGATGATGGCGACGCAGGCCCCGACGGAGGCGCCGGAGGACACGCCGATCACGGACGGCTCGGCCAGGGGGTTGGCGAACACGCCCTGCATCACGGTGCCCGCCACGGCCAGCGCCGCACCGACCAGCAGCGACAGGGCGACACGGGGGAAACGAATGGTCCACAACGCGGCGTCGGATGGGTTGTCCAGCGGATCGGCGCCCTGGAACACGATGCGCCAGATGGCGCCGAAAACGTCCTTCGCGGTGGCGTCGTACTGGCCCACGATGGAGGAGACCACGATGACCGCGAGGACGGCCACGAACAGGATTACACCGACCAGCCAGGCGCGTGCGCCGCGGTGCCCGCGGTGGCGGAGCTTGAGCCGCCCGTTCTTGCGGTACCTTCCGCTCAGAGTGGGATCCGGCGTGGGGGCGGTCGGGGCAGAAATGCCCGACGTCTCGGACGCCCCTTGGGCGGGGACGGCACCCGAGGTGCCGTCCCCGCCCAAGGAGGATCCGTCGTCGGACATGGTGGCCGGCGCGGGGGATTGGCTCACTTGTCAGTTCCCTCCTGCGTGTAGATGGCGGCGGCCAGGGCCTCCAGGTTGTCAGGAGTGCGGGGGCCGTAGGAGAGCAGCTGGCCGTCGGCAGCGGTGATGATGCGCTTGTTGGCGCCGGCCTTGGTGGCGGCCACGCCGGGGCGCTTCAGCAGCCCGTCCATGCCGCCGGTGGATTCCAAGCCGGCCTCCATGGCGAGAATGACGTCAGGGTTGAGCTTGACCAGGGATTCCGGGTTGGCGGGCTTGAGCTGGGTGATGTTGTTCTCGGCGGCGACGTCCTCGAGGCCCAGGCTCTTGAGCAGGTCCCCCGCACCGTAGTCCTTGCCGAGGATGAAGAAGACACCTGCGGTTCCGCGCATGTAGAGCACGGCGCCCTTGGGCTTGGTGGAGGTGGCGGCGGAGAGCTTCTTGATGTTCTCGGCCGCCTCGTCGAGCCGCTTCTCCGTGTGGTCGGCGAGCGTGTCAGCGGCGTCCTCCATGCCGGTGGCTGCGCCGACCGCCTCGATGCCGTCGCTGATCTTGTCCTGGGAGGGGATCTCCTCGAAGGTGACGACGGTGACGCCTGCAGCGGCCAGCTGGTCGTACTTGTCCTTGGAACCGATGGTGTTGTTGGTCAGCACCACGGTGGGTTTGAGGTTCAACACGGCCTCGACGTTCAGGTCGTGGCCGTTCTCGGTGACGGTGGGGAGGTCAGCAAGGGATTTCTGCGTGTCCGAGTTGGAGCGACCGACGAGCTTGTCCTCCAGACCCAGCCCGATGACGGTGTCGGTGAGGGTGCCGTAGAGGTCAAGCGCCAGCATGCGGTCCATGTTGTCCACGGTGATCTTCTTGCCGGTGGCGTCGGTGACGGTGGCCGGAAGTTCAGGCTTGGCGTCCTTCACCACGGGTTCCATGTCCGGGATGGTGGTGGCGGAGACGTGGCCCTTGAGGCTGAGAGCGTCCTTGGCCTCAGGCAGTGCGTCGCCGGAGGCTGCGGCGCCCTGCGAGGAACCCGCTGCGGAAGAGGACTTCTCGCCGGAACCGGATCCGCCACCGCATGCGGCGAGGGAAAGGGCGGCGATGGTCGCCATGGCGGCCAGGCTCATGGACAGTTTCTTCTTCACTGGTGCTGCTCTTCTCGTGGCTGGTGTTGTTGTGGTTCGTGACCCGGACGGGTCTGGCTGCTGCTCGCGTTGGCCGCGGCGCTGCCGGTCTCGGCGTCTCGGGGAAAGTCTGGGGTCCCGCCCGTGGCGGGCGGGGCCGGAGTTTGTGTCCGACGGTGGGGCGCTGGGTTCAGCGCCCCACCGTCAGTTCACGGGGATCAGTTCTTCGCGGTCGTCTTGCGACGAGCGGCGAAGGCGACACCGGCCGCGCCCAGCAGGGCGAGGATGGCGCCGGCACCGATCAGGTTGGCGTTGTCAGCACCGGTGGAGGCCATCTTGTCGCCGCAGACGATGGTGGCCTTCATGCCCTCGGGAGCGCCGGCCTGGTAATCGGAGGCGTTCGCGGAGGCGGGGACGGTGATGCCGGATTCCTTCGGAGTGATGGAGGCTGACGGCTTGGCATCGTCCTTCGTGGCGGCGGTGACCGTGGTCAGCTGCTGCACAGCGGAGAACAGGCCCGCCGGATTGGTGGCGCCACCAGCGGCACCGGCGGAGGACCCGGAGACCGTCAGGTTCAGGCTGTCCAGGGACTGTCCTGCGCTGTAGAAGCCTGCGAAGGCCTTGGCGCCGTCAGCGGTCAGGGACACCTTGCCGTTGGTGATGCCGTTGGAGCCGTCACCGGAGAAGGTGATGTTCGCGAACGTCACGTTGGACTGCGAGGCGTCCTTGCCGTCCATGTCCTGGGACTTGGAGTCCAGGATCAGGGTGGCCTTGCCGGAGCCGGCTGACTTGATCCGCAGGTTGGAGAAGGTCGTGTCAAGGATGCCGTTGTGGCCGGTGAAGTGGACCGAACCCGGGAAGGTCACGGTGCCACCGTTGGCCAGCGAGCCGGAGCCGGTGCCCCAGGTGAGGCCGGAGCCGGACTGCGCAGCACCACCGGCGGTGGAGATGTTCCCCTTGGCGATGCCGCCCTGAATGTAGGACAGGAAGGAAGCCTTGATGCCCCAATTGAGGGTGGCGGAGCCGGAGGCTGCGGAGCTGGAACCGGAGTCGGAGTCGGCCGCCGGCGCGTTGGCCTGCGGGGCCGACGCCGCCGAGGTGGCGGAATCGGATGAGGAGGCCTTGGCGGAGCCGTCGGACACAAAGACCACGCGGCACTGCTGCGCGGCGGCGGCCTGACCCGGGGTCACGGAACCTGGGGTGGTGGAACCTGGGGTATTGGAACCCGGGGTGGAACCGTTGTCGCCGTTGTTGGCACCGTCACCGTTGTTGGGGGCACCGGTGTTGTCGGAGCCACCAGCGGTGGCGCAATCCAGCTTCACGACCTGGTCGGAAGTGATGACGTCCTCGCCGATGTTGCCGTGGGCAACCCAGGTAATGACGCGGACCTTGTCGCCTGCGTCGGCGGGGATGCCGCGGACGGAGTTGGTGAACTCGCCCTTGGCGCCCAAGGAATTCTTGGTGATCCAGATGGCCTCACCGAGCGTGGTGTCATCCATGTTGTCCATGGTGATCTTGGACAGGTCTGCGTCCTGCTTCACCACGGCTGCGTAGACGCCGTCTGCACCCTTACCGGAGTCGTTGATGGGCTTGGGCAGCTTGTCGTTGACGAAGCCGGAGCCCTTCAGCTCCACCTTGTAGGAGGAACCGTCCTTGAACGCGGTGGCGGTCACGGTGCGGCCGTCCTTGGTGGAGACCACGGGCTCGCACTGCTTGGCTGCAGTGTCCTTGCCGCCATCGGTGTTGCCGTTACCGGAACCGTTGTTGTTGCTGGGCCTCTTACCAGCGTTGGTGTCGCCGTTGGAGTTGTTGTCGTCACCGTTGCCGTCGCGGGAACCGCCGTTGTTGTCGGTGCCGGCTGGCTTCTCGGAGGTCGCGGATACGGTGGCGTTGATGTTGACCGGGTCCATGACCTCGCCTGCCTCGTAGAAGCCGCCCATGGCCTTGTTGCCGTCCTCGGTCAGGACCGCCTTGGCCTCATTGAGGACCAGGGCCTTCTTCGCGGCAGCCGCCTTACCTGCCAGCGGGACGCCGGCGATGGTGTAGTTCTTGGCCGGGAAGGTCAGGTTCGCGAAGACGATGCCTTTCTGGTTGAAGGCCGGCGTATTCATGGTCTCGGAGGCCGGGACATCGGCGTCGAGTATCAGCTGCGCCTTGGTGCCGGACTGGAACTTGACCTTCAGGTTGGACATCTTCAGGTCCATTTCACCGTCGTGACCCGTGAAACGTACCCCGCCCTTGAATGCGATGGTGCCCTTGCCGTTCTCGTCGATGACGCCGGTGCCCTTGGGGAACTTCAGCACGCCGTGCTTGGTGGGCTGCGTCGCTCCGCCGGAGAGCGTGGTCTTGCCGTCGTTGTGGACGGGCAGGTGGGACATGTACGTACGGAAGGACTCCTTGACGCCCCACGTCAGGACGGCGTCAGAGACCTTGTAGTTCTTGACCTCGGGCTCCGGAGTCGGCTCAGGGTCCGGGGTCGGTTCGGTGGCCTTGCTGGGGAGTTCGACCTCGTCGTTGGTGAGGATGACGTCGTCGCGGATGTTGCCGTGGGCAACCCAGGTGACGATTTGGATCTTCTGGCCGGCGTATTCGTTGCCGATGCCGTTCAGGGTGCGGCTCCAGTTGCCTTCGTCATCGATCTGAGCTCCCGTGACCCAGTCGGCGTTGCCGAGGGTGTAGTCGCCCATGTTGTCCATGGTGACCTTTGACAGGTCGGTGCCGGGCTTGAATGCTGCGACGTAGACGCCGTTGGCCGGTGCGCCGGACTCGTTCAACGGGTCGGGGAGGGTGTCCTTGAGGAAGCCCTTGCCAGCAACTTCCACTGAGAACTCTTGGCCCGCTGCGTAGGTGGAGGGCTCGTAGGTTGCCGTGCCCTTGAACTCAGGCTTGGGTGTCGGGAAAAGGGCCTCCTTCTGGTCAGCGGTCAGTTCGATGGGAGCGCGGTAGATCTGGCTGCCGTTGTTGAGGTTGCCGTGGGCCAGGAACACGACGACGTCGTAGTTCTTGTCCTTGTTCAACGCGTCGGCCTTGACCATGGAGGTCTTGTTGAGATTGCCGCCCGCGATGGTGGCCTTGTACGCAAACTCTGCACCGAGGAGCTGGCCTGCCTCGATGTCTGTGTCGCTGGTGGCGAGGTTGCGGTCGATGACGGCGACGTAGACGCCCTGGGCGTCCTTACCGTTGGCCAGGACCGGGAAGTTCTCGTAGCCGGTGCCCGTGACCGTCACGGACAGGCCGTCAGCCTCAGAAGCAGCGGTGACCGCGTGGGAGGTCTCCGGAGCGAACTCGGGCTCGGGCGTCGGGAAGAGGGCTTCCTTCTGGGCCCCAGTCAGGGTGATTTCGTCGCGGGTGACCAGGGTGTCGGGCGTGATGTTGCCGTGGGCTGACCAGGTGATGACGTCGTAGGACTTGTCCTTGGACAGTTTGTCGGTGGGGACGTTGAGGTCGGCGGTGAAGGCCCCGTCCGTGAAGCCACCGTTGAAGGGGTTGGCCCAGGCATTGGCGAGTGTCGCGTCGGCACCGAGCCCCTCGGCGGGGATCTCAAGGTCGTGCTCCACGATGGCGGAGTACACGCCGAGCGCGTTGCCTCCGATGCTGGGGGAGGGTAGGTCGAAGAAGTCGGTTCCGGTGACGTGAACGGTGAGTCCTTCGGCTGCGGAGGCCGTGGTCACGGACAATTGAGCACTCGGGTCAGCCGCGGGTTCCGGCTCTTCCTCGAGCGAGTCCCCGTTCGCGATGGCGATGCTGGTGTCGGCCGCCGGCAGCAGGTTCACGGACAGGATGGTCTCCTCGGTGATGTTGCCATGGGCAACCCAGGAAACCACCTGGTAGTCCTCGCCCGTTGGCACATCGCCCAGCGTGGTGGTGAAGTTGCCGTCTCCCACCTTGGCCTTGGTGACCCACGCGGCGTTGCCCGCCACGGTCTCGTCCATGTTCTCCATGGTGACCTGCGAAAGATCTGCGTCCTTGTCGAAAGCGGCCACGTAGACGCCGTTGGGCACGCCCGCCGTTCCGTCGCCCTTGATCGGGTTGGGGAGGTTGTCATGGACGAAGCCGGTTGCGGTGACCGCGACGCTCTTCGTCGTGTCAGCCGCATGGGCCGGCGCGGCCACACCCGCGACGCTGCCGAGCAAGGCCACCGCTGCTGCGGTGAGCGTTGCCAGACCTCGACGCCAGCGTGGAGGCTGAGTGGAAGACATGCTGGTGCTCCAGGGTCGGTGATTGGAAACAGCGCTGACAAGCGGCGCACACAGCTCATCCTAAGATCAGCCCTACAAATACCGCAACATAGATATGGCCTATCGTGTCGATGGATACGCTAGGCTTTGCTCACTCGCAATCGAAAGGGAAATCAAGTGCAGACGGAACAGTCTTCGTTCTCGTCGCGTCTGCGAGACGCGACCCGTACCGACCACACCGAGGCGGAGACGTCCAGCTTCATCTCCGACCTCATGCAGGGCGAGAGGACCGGCGGCGACTACGTGCTCTTGCTGGCCCAGTACCGCCCCATCTATGCAGCCCTCGAGTCCGCCGCTGCGCGCCACCGCAGCAACCCGGCCGTGGCAGGACTCTTCGACGAGAAGCTGGACCGCCTGGCCAGCATCGACGCCGATCTCCCCAAACTGGCCGAGTGGGCCGGTCTCCCCGCGGTCCCGGCGATCGTACCCGCTACGCAGGCCTACGCCGACCGCATCGAAGCGGTCGGAAACGACACGGATCCCGCGCGTTTGTTGGCCCACCACTATCTGCGTTACCTCGGCGACCTCTCCGGCGGTCAGGCCATCGGCAAGCTCGTGGCCCGCCACTACGGACCGCCCGCAGATGCCATGAGCATGTGGCACTTCGAATCCATTCCCAAGCCCAAGGTCTACAAGGACGGCTATCGCGACCTGCTGGACGCCTTCGGTGACGCGGCCCAGCGCGACGCCGTGGTGGAGGAGGCCATCAGCGGTTTCCGCCTCAACCGCGACATGTTCGTGGAGCTGGACGGCATATCCAGGGCTGCCGTCCCAGCCTGATCGGACTCACTTCCGCAACGAAGAAGGGGACCCTCACGCCTATGGCGGTGAGGGTCCCCTTCTTCATTCGTGGAACGAATAGGTATTAAACGAATTTTCTATACGTTGCGTGAGTCACTCAATGCCGAGTGGCTAAAAGAATGTGAAGCGCACCACTGGAAAACCACTGCCCGACGACGTGGGGGTGCGTTCCGTACGGAACGCACCCCCACGTCGTCGGGCAGTGGTTTTCCAGTGGTGCGCTT
>NZ_JALAGT010000017.1 GCF_022712295.1 Galactobacter sp. | reverse complement strand
GGAGTCAACCCCGTGGCCTCGATCATCGGCCTGGACATCGTCCCCAACTTCCCAGCACCCGACAGCCACACGCCGCCCACGGAACACGAACGACTCACCCAGGTCGTCGAGAACGCGCAGTTGTTCGAGGAACTGGGATTCGACGGCTACTCGGTGGGTGAGCGCCACCACGCCCCGTTCCTCTCCAGCGCCCCACCGGTGATCCTCTCCCACATCGCCGCACGCACCACCTCGCTGCGCCTGTTCACCGGTGTGACGCTGCTGAGCGTGCTCGATCCGGTGAGGGTGGCCGAGGACTATGCCACCCTGGACCACCTTGCCGGGGGTCGGCTGGAACTGATCGTCGGCAAGGGCAACGGCCCAGAACAGAGCGAACTCTTCGGCATCAGTCGCGAGCACGCCTGGGCAACGCAACGAGAGAACTATGAGCTGCTGCGCGCGCTCTGGTCGGAGGAGCCGGTGACCTGGGAACCGGATCCGAACGCCCCCTCCATCCGTCGCACCCCCTTGAGGGACGCCGTGACTTACCCGCGCCCGTTCCAACGCCGCATCCCGACCTGGCACGGTTCATCCACCTCCACGAAGACCGTGGAACTGGCCGCAAGGCACGGCGACCCCATCTGGGTCGCGAACCGACAGAAAACCGTGGAAGGGTACCGCCCACTCGTCGAGCACTATCGAAGGGCGTGGGCCGAGGCCGGGCGTGACCCGGCCGACGCCCGCGTCGGCGCCGGATTCAGCGTGCTGCTCACGGAAACCCAGGAGGAGGCTGAGGAGATCTTCAGGCCCATCTACGAGGAACACTTCGCCGGTCAGGTCGACACCTTCAACAACTTCGACCCGGACACCTTGTTCCACAGTTTCGAGGACTACATCGAGCGATCCTCGTTCCTGATCGGCACACCGGAGAAGGCCCTGCAGAAGCTGCGCCGCTATCACGACGCCTATGGCTTCAGCGCCATCTCCATCGACGGGCACCAGGGGCACTACCCCAGAGACACCTGGCTGCGCAGCCTGGAACTGTTCAGGGACGAGGTCGCACCCGAGCTCGAACGATTCGCGCCGGCGGGGCGGTGAGCACCGTGGACTCACCGACCTTCGACGTACGCCTCGGCGAGCGGCCCACGACCCCGAGCACCACCTATGTCGCCGAGGCCTCCCGGCGAGCGCGGACCAGGGCACACGCGTCCTCGCCCATCACGTCAGCGGCCCAAGGGGCGCCACAGTCGGTGCTCGACGTCATCGAACGCGCCAGGGACGCGCTCCGCCCGGAGATCGAGGCCCTCGCCGACGAGCTGTTCGAGCTCCGCGAGGAGGGCTTCGACGAGCACCGCAGTGTGGCCGCGATCAGGGAGGTTCTCCAGCGGCACGGCGTGCCGAGCGAGGCGAACCATCACGGACTGCCCACCGCCTTCGTGGCGCGAACCATCGACGGTACGCCGGTGGATCCCCGTGCGGAGCGCACGGGTGCACAGCGGCTGGCGATCCTCGCCGAGTACGACGCCCTGCCCGGCGTAGGTCACGCCTGTGGGCACAACATCATCGGAGCCTCCTCCGTGGGTGCGTTCCTCGCGGTGCTCGAGGCCTCCCGGGAACTCGGCGAACCAGTGGTCCCGGGTGAGGTGGTGTTGCTCGGGACCCCCGCCGAGGAAGGCGGCAACGGCAAGGAGATCCTGGCTGCGCGTGGTGCCTTCGACGGGATCGACGCGGCGATCATGGCCCACCCCTTCGGATTCGACTCGATCGATCATCCGTTCATCGGTCGCCGTATCGTCGACATCACCTACCACGGCGTCGCAGCGCATGCCTCGGCCTCGCCCTTCCAGGGGCGTAACGCCCTTGACGCCGTTGCCCTGCATTACCAGGCCGTCGCCCTGTTGCGACAACAGCTCTACCCCGGCGACCGAATCCACGCCAACGTCACCGACGGCGGCCAACGCCCCAACATCATCCCCGAAACCGCCACCGTCCAGTACTACGTCCGGTCCGAACTGCCGCAGACCCTGCGTGAACTCAGCGACCGACTCGACGACATCTCCCATGGGGTGGCCCTCGCAACGGGTACGGGGGTGAGCATCGACTGGGATCCCCAGCCGTTCACGCTGCCCATCCGCCACAACCGCGCGTTGGGCGAGCGTTGGGCCGTGCATCAGGCGTCCCAGGGACGTACGGTGCTCGATGCATCCACCACGCCGTCGCATCTGGCGGCGTCCAGCGATTTCGGCAATATCAGCCAGCGTCTTCCTGGCCTGCATCCGGTGTTGAAGATCAGCGGAGAGGAGGTCGGCATCCACACCAACGAATTCGCAAGGTACGCCGGCGGTCCCGAAGGAAAACGCGGGCTCGATGATGCCGTCTTCGCGCTGGCCGCCATCGCCGCCGATTTCCTGCATGACCCCCATCTCCGTGCGGCTGTTCGCGACGAGTTCGAGCAGGCGGGCGGAACCATCGACGTCGAAGGATTCTTCTCATGACCACCCCCACCGATACGGGCCTCCCCAGCACGGACATTCCCGCCGTGTACGTGCTCCACGAGAACCACGAGTGGTGGCCTCCCTTCGCGGCCGCGTTCGAGCGGGCGGGTGTTCCCGTGGTCCCATGGAACCTGGTCGCGGGCGAGCTCGATCTGGACCGGACGCCTCCCGAGGGCGTGTTCTGGTCACGGATCAGCGCCTCGTCACACACCCGAGGCCACGTTCTGTCCAAGGACTTCGCGCGCTCCGTCCTCTCTTGGTTGGAGGGCCACGGGCGCACCACGGTCAACGGGCGTCGCGCCATCGAGCTCGAGGTCAGCAAGGTGCACCAACTCTCGCGCCTGGCCGCACACGGCATCGATGTTCCGCGCACCATCAGCGTGGTGGGGCAGCCCACCAAGCAGACCCTGCGCAGGCTTGACCTCGCGGCGCAAGCACTCCCGACCCCCTTCATCACCAAACACAACCAGGGTGGCAAGGGGCTCGGTGTGCGCCGATTCGATTCACATGCTGCGTTCCGAACGGAGGTCGAGCGGATCGAGGAGGAATTGAACGATCCCGAACGCCGCGAGTCGGCTCTGGCGGACTGGCCCGTGGACGGCATCCTGCTGCTCCAGGAGTACCTCCGACCGGCGGGAGGGTTCATCTCTCGAGCAGAGTTCGTCGGTGACCGCCACCTCTACACCCTGGCCGCCGACACCGTTCACGGAGGATTCCAGCTCTGCCCGGCCGATGCGTGCGAGGTGGACCCGGTCAGCGGCCGCCCCGTGGTGCCTCCGGGCGCCGAGGCCGCCCCGGCCCCCGGACAGGCCATCTTCTCCCTCAGGGAGGGATTCACCCACCCGGTTCTGGATCGGTACCGGGACTTCCTGGCAGCGGAGGGCGTCGGCATCGCAGGAGTCGAGTTCATCGAGACCGATGACGCTCGCATCGTCGCCTACGACGTGAACACGAACACGAACTACAACCCGGACGTGGAAAAGCGGGCCCAGGAGGTGGGCATCGCTGGTGGACCGGATTCCATCGTGGCCCATCTCGGCCGCCTGCTCAGCCGTGAGGTTCAGCTCGGCGCCTCGTCGTGAGCGGCGACACCGGAGAGGGCCAGGCAGCGAAGGCAGCGTTGCGCTGCAGCGTCGGTGCGGGTTTCGCGACCCTCCTCGACTCCGGCTTCGTGTCCTACACCGCGCCCTCGGTCCAGGAGAGTCTTGGCGCCACACCATCAGACATCCAGTGGTACCTCTCGGCCTATTCGCTGACCTTCGGCCTGGGCCTTGTGCCCGCGGGCCGGCTGGGTGACGCGTTGGGCCGCAGGCTCCTGCTCATCATCGGGCTTTCGCTCTTCGCCGTTGGTGTCGTGGTCTCGGCCTCCGCTCCGGGGATCCTGATGCTGCTGGTCGGGAGATGGGTGCAGGGCGCCGGGGCAGGGTGCATCAGCGCGCAGGTGCTCTGCCTCCTCCAGGACCACTTCCGTGGGGCGCAACGTGTTCGCGCCCTCGGCTCGTATGCCGCCGCCGGCGCCGCGGCGGCACTGGTTGGCCCTCCCGTGGCGGGGGCCGTGCTGTTGCTCCCCGAAGACCTGGGGTGGCGCCTGGCGTTGCTGCTCCCGCTGCCCTTCACGGTTGCGGTGATCTGGGTCGCCGCGCGAGGACTTCCTCGAGACGATGGTCGCAGCGCCAGCCACGACCCGAGGTCGCTGGATCTTCCTGGCATCGCGATGCTCGGCGCCATCGTGGTACTGGTCACCCTGCCCGCGATCGACCCGGGACTGCCGTTGCCGGTCTCCTCGGGGATCATCGGCGCGGCCGTGGCGCTCGGGCTGTGCCTGGCCTGGTGGGAACGACGTTATGCCCGGCGCGGCCTTGTCCCGATCTTTGTCCCCGCTCTCATGCGTTCGCGCGGCTTCGTCCTCGGCAACGTCATGGCCTCGTTGTGGTTCGGGTCCGTGTTGACCGCCAACACCACACTGACCATCTACCTCCTGGACGGCGTAGGCTTCCCGGCTCTGGGCCTGGCGACCTTGTTGCTGCCGGCGGCGCTCGCCAGGTTCGTGTCCGCGCGTGCTGCCTCCCGCACCTATACACGGTGGGGATCCTTCACCGCCACGCTCGGGACCGGGCTGGAGGCCTTGAGTCTCGCGACCCTGGCGGTGACCGTTGTACTCCTGGACGGCACCGCCCTGATCGTGACGCTGGTGCTGCTGCAGGTCGTCACCGGCGTCGCCGGCGGGATCGTCGAACCACCGCTGCGTGCGATCACCTTGTCCCACGCCCCGGCCGGTATGAACGGCGTCGCGGCGTCCTTCCTACAACTCACGCAGCGGTTGGCTGCCACCTTCTTGGTGGCCTTGGGAACGGGGCTGTTACTGGCAGGCGGGACCACTCCGGAGGCGCTGGTCCGCGTTCTCCTGCTCGGCACCGCCCTCACCGCGATCGCGTCAGCCGCGACGCTGCTTCCGTCCTTCCGGGCGGGGACGGCGTGACCCGGCCGACGACGTGTGGGGGACCGCGGGAGACCCACGCGAGCCGTCGGATCGCCGAGCCTTCAGCCACAGATCGAGAGTGTTCAACCGTGCAAGACGCGCCTACCCTGGACCCTATGCCCATCCCCGAACACTGGATAGAACACCGACGCAACGACAGGGAACTCCTCGGATGGATCGTGCCGCACGGCGAGGATTTCGTATCGGTCGATCTCCTGGGGCGAACGTCGCCGCCGTGCGATTGGTTGGGCATCGAGGAGTATTTCGAGGAAACCGGCATCGGGTACTTGGCTCACCCGTACATCTACCAGCCGGAGGGAGAACCGGAGGTCCAGGTGCGCATCCTCGAGGTCTCCCCCGAGGGGATCACGGTCAAGGTGGACGATTTCGGAGACATCACTTCTCAGTTGCAGGTTTATCGCCTTCAGTGGCCGGTGGAGAATCAGCTCCGTCCCGCCCACTGACACACCGCTCGGATGGTATTTCTATCCAGGGCACAGCCCTTTCGGCTAGCGTGACACAGGACACAACACCGGTGTCCAGCTCCTGAGAGGGTCACGTATGAAACAGCTCGAGTACGCCGTCGCGATGGTGACCGTGGACGGCCGCCCCGTGCCGGTTGGCCAATGGAGCGGCGTCTATCTGCCAGAACGCCCGGCCGCGGGCGGCCTCATCATGCCGGAAGGAGTCGCGAACAATCCCCGTTTCCGCATCCTCTCCATCGAGGCAGACACATGGCATACCGAGGATTCCGGAGTGCGCACCCTCGAATTCTGTTCTCCCGCGGAACAGGCGATCCGTGACCTGGCGATCAATTGCCTCACCGGCAAGCTCGTGGTCCGCAGGCATGGACCCAACGTGACCATCTCCAAGGGAAGCACGGTGATCAGCCTGGCGCCGCCGAAGCCTCGGTTGCTCTACGCGTAAGAGCGTGAGCAGCGCTCAGCATTCCACCATGTTGACGGTCAGTGCACCGTTGACAGCGAGTCCGCCGCGTGCGGTCTCCTTGTACTTGTCCAGCATGTCCTTGCCGGTCTCCCGCATGGTGATGATGACTTCATCCAGACTCACCCGGTGATCACCGTCCCCCATCATCGCCATGCGTGCGGCGTTGACGGCCTTCGTGGACGCAATCGCGTTGCGTTCGATACAGGGAATCTGCACCAGGCCGCCGATGGGGTCGCAGGTGAGACCCAGGTTGTGTTCCATCGCGATCTCGGCCGCGTTCTCCACCTGTTGCGGGGTCCCTCCCAGCACCTCGGCCAGCCCGGCAGCGGCCATGGAGGACGCGGAACCCACCTCGCCCTGGCACCCGACCTCGGCGCCGGAGATGGAGGCCTGCTTCTTGTACAGGTTGCCCACGGCAGCCGAGGCGAGCAAGTACTTGCGGACGTTCTCGCGGATGACCTGTGCGTCCTTGCCCCTGGACGCATGGGCATAGTGCGTGGCGTAGAAGCCCACGGCGGGAATGATGCCTGCCGCCCCGTTGGTGGGGGCCGTGACGATCCGCCCGCCCGTGGCGTTCTCCTCATTGACAGCCAGCGCGGTCAGGTTGACCCACTCCTGCCAGTATTCGAAGTCCCGGTTGACGTCGAGTTCTGACAGTCGCGTGTGCCAGTCCAGTGCCCTACGCCGTACCTCCAGTCCGCCGGGCAACCTTCCGGTCCGCGTCAGCGCGGAGTTCTTGCACGCCTCCATCACATCCCAGAGGTGATTGATCCCGGCCACGACCTCGGCTTCCGACCTCAACGCGCATTCGTTGGCCATGGCCACCTGGGAAATTGACATGCCCGTCTCCTCGCAGCGCTGCATCAGCTCGGCTGCGGTGTCGAAGGGATAGGGGACGTCCACCTGGACGAAGTCGTTGGTGTGCTCGTCCCCCTCTCGTTCGATGAATCCGCCGCCGATGGAGAAGTACGTGTCATCCGCCAGCAGCTCTCCGGAACCGGAGAAGGCCTTCAGTTTCATACCGTTGGTGTGCCTCGGCAGCACCGTGAGCGGGTGCTGGATCATGTCCTCCACCGCAAAACGCACATCGACACCGGGCCCGCGCCCCAGCTGGGCGCCCAAGGCGAGCGGCTCGCCAAGGTCCCATGCGGCGTAACGCGCCTCCGCCTCGTCGGGCCCGATCTCCTCGACGCGCCAGCCCTCCAAGCCAAGCAGGATCGCGGGGAACGTCCCGTGCCCGCGCCCGGTCGCGGACAGGGAACCGTAGACATCCACCTGCAGGGACGTCACCCGCTGTAGGACTCCGGCGGAAGCCAGCCGGGAGACGAAGTCGTGGCCGGCGCGCAGCGGGCCCACCGTGTGGGACGAAGACGGGCCGAGACCGACCGAGAACAGGGCGAAGATGCTCAGGTACATGCGGGTACCTCCTCATGCGATGCGTGGGGAAAAAGGGGTCAACACAGGCGCTGTGACTGGGGACACAGCGCGAATTGGGTGAAGAAACGCCCCGGACCCGAGTCCGAATCCGGGGCGTCAGGCTCCTGCGGAGCCGTCAGAGTCCGGTGAGACTCAGGCGGTCACGTCGCCACCGTTCGCGGAGGCATAGTCCTGGGCAGAGAGCAGCTCGCCCTCGGAGGTGACCTCCACGGTGAACAGCCAGCCCTCGCCGTACGGGTCGGAGTTGAGCAGTTCGGGGGAATCGATGGCGGCCTGGTTGACCTCCACCACGGTTCCGGTCACCGGCGAGTACAGGTCGGAGACGGACTTCGTGGACTCGACCTCGCCGCAGGTCTCGCCTGCGGTCACGTCGGCGCCGGCCTCGGGGAGGTCCACGTAGACCACGTCGCCCAGGGCGTCGGCTGCGACCTGGGAGATGCCGACCTTGGCGGGAGAGGAGGAGTCGATCCACTCGTGTTCTGCGGAGTAACGGAGATCTGATTTGACGGCTGACATGATTGCTCCTTGTTGTGGTGCGTGCAGAGTTGAGGTGCGTGAAGTAAAGGTCTATTTGGTGCGGCTGTAGAACGGCAGGTCCACCACGGTGAACGCCTCGGCCTTGCCGCGCAGATCCACCGCGAGTTCGGTACCGGTCGCAGCGTGCGCCACGTCCACGTACGCCAGCGCCACGGGGTAGCCCAGGGTCGGTGAGGGCAGTCCGGAGGTGACCTCTCCAATAGTGTCCGACGACGTGGGGTCCACGACCGCGTACCCCGCGCGGGCCGCGCGGCGCCCGGCACCGCGGAGCCCGACGAGGCGACGACCCGTCGTCGTGCCTTGCCCGGCGGCCTTGGCCGCCTCGAAGGCGGCGCGACCGACGAAGTCCTCCGACTTCTTCAGCGACACCACGGGACCCAATCCGGCCTGGAGGGGGGTGCCTTCCAGGCTCAGCTCGTGGCCGTAGAGCGGCATCCCCGCCTCGAGACGAAGGGAGTCGCGTGCGGCCAGCCCGCAGGGAACCAGGCCGTGGCCCTCGCCCGCTGCGGTGAGTGCCGCCCAGATCGTCGTGGCTGCGTCGGAGGGGATGAACAACTCGAAGCCGTCCTCACCGGTGTACCCGGTGCGGGCCAGGAGCACGTCCACGCCGTCCACGACCACGGAGGTCCAGGCGTAGTACCCCAGGGCCGTGACGCTGGAGCGGTCGTGTTCCGTGGAGACGGCGGCCAGCATGATGGCCTCCGCGTTGGGACCCTGCACCGCGACCAGTGCGGTGTCTGCTGAGGCGTCCTGCACCTCGACATCGAATCCGGCCGCACGGTCCTTCAACGCCTGAGCCACGACGGGAGCGTTGCCGGCGTTGGGTACCACCAGGTACCTGGTCTCCGCAATGCGGTAGACGATCAAGTCGTCGATGATGCCCGCGTCCTCGTTGAGGATCATCGTGTACTTGGCCTTGCCGATCAAGACGCGCGCCAGGTTCCCCGCGAGCGCGGTGTTCAGGTACGTGGCGGCGTCGGGGCCGGACACCCAGACCTCACCCATGTGGGAAAGATCGAACAGGCCGGCCGCGGTACGCACCGCGATGTGCTCGGCCTTGTCGGAACCGTAGCGCAGGGGCATGTCCCAGCCACCGAAGTCGGTGAAGGAGGCGCCCAGTTCCTCATGGACCGGGTGCAGGGAGGTGTGACGGGAGATCGTGCTCATGGCGTGGTCCCCTCTCAGTTGGTTCCGGCAGTGTCGAAGGCCTCGGGCGACGGGCAGGAGCAGACCAGGTTGCGGTCACCTGCTGCCTCGTCGATACGTCCCACCGGCGGGAAGTACTTGTCCACCGTGGGCGTGGCACCCGGGAAGGCGGCCTGCTCACGGGAGTAGCTGCGGTCCCAGTTCGTGGAGACCACGGCATCCGCGGTGTGCGGGGCGTTGCGCAGCGGCGAACCCTCCAGCGTGTGGATGCCGTCAGCGACCTCGTCGATCTCGGCGCGGATGGCGCGCATCGCGGCGATGAAGCGATCCAGTTCGCCCTTGTCCTCGCTCTCCGTGGGTTCCACCATCAGGGTTCCTGCCACGGGGAAGGAGAGGGTTGGGGCGTGGAAACCGAAGTCCACGAGGCGCTTGGCCACATCCGCGGCGGTCACGCCGGTCTTGGCGGTGAGCTCACGCAGGTCCAGGATGCACTCGTGCGCCACGAGACCGGCGCCTCCGGTGTAGAGCACCGGGAAGGCGTCGTTCAGCTCGTGTGCCACGTAGTTGGCACCCAGTAGCGCGTTCTGCGTTGCCTCGGTCAGGCCGTCTGCACCCATCATGGCCACGTAGGCCCAGGAGATGGGCAGCACGCCGGCGGAACCGAAGCTCGCGGACGCCACCGGTGCACCGTGACGGTCCTCCATCCGCTCGGACTTGCGGCCGATCGCGGAACCCGGCAGGAACTGCAACAGGTGCTTGCCGACGGCCACGGGGCCGACGCCCGGTCCGCCGCCACCGTGAGGGATGCAGAAGGTCTTGTGCAGGTTGAGGTGGGACACGTCGCCGCCGAAGGCGCCCGGACGGGCCAGGCCCACCAGAGCGTTCATGTTGGCGCCGTCGATGTAGACCTGGCCGCCGGCCGCGTGGACCTTGGATGTCACATCGGTGACCTCCTCCTCATACACGCCGTGCGTGGACGGGTAGGTGATCATGATGGCCGCGATCTTGCCTTCGTGGGCCGCGATCTTGGCGTCCAGGTCCTCGGCGTCGATGGTGCCGTTGTCTGCCGTCTTCACGACCACCACGCGCAGCCCTGCGAGCACGGCGGAGGCCGCGTTGGTGCCGTGCGCGGAGGCCGGGATCAGGCACACGTCGCGGTCGTCGTCGCCGTTGGCCAGGTGGAAACGGCGGATGGCGAGCAGTCCCGCGTACTCACCTTGGGAACCCGCGTTGGGCTGCAGCGACACGCCGGCGTAGCCGGTGATCTCGCTCAGGCGGTCCTCGAGGTCACCGATGAGCGCGCGCCAGCCGCCGGTCTGGGCCGTGGGGGCGTAGGGGTGAATGCCTGCGAACTCGGGCCAGGTGATGGCTTCCATCTCGGCCGCGGCATTGAGCTTCATGGTGCAGGAACCCAGCGGGATCATGGTGCGATCCAGCGCCAGATCGCGATCCGAAAGGCGACGCAGGTAACGCATCATCTGCGTCTCGGAGTTGATGGTGTGGAAGATCGGGTGCGTCAGGTAGTCGCTGGTACGGACCAGGTCGGCCTCGACGCCCGCCTCGGTCAGCGTGGCCGCAGCCCCGGCGTCCGAGCTGGCCTCCTGATCCGCGCCCAGGGCCTTGGCGATGGCCGTGACCACGAGTTCAACGTGATGGGCCGTGGTGACCTCATCCGTGGAGACCGAGAAGGTGTCCTCGTCCAACGGACGCACGTTCACGCCCGCCGCCTCGGCGGCGGCCACCACGTCGGACGCCTTGTCCTCCACACGGATACGCACGGTGTCGAAGAAACCCGACCCCGCGGCGTCGGACATGACGGTGGCGCCAGCTGCGCGGGCGCCCTCCGCGACCTGCAATGCACGAGCGTGGACGCGCTGGGCGATCCGCTTCAGGCCCGCCGGGCCGTGGTACACCGCGTACATCGAGGCGACCACGGCCAGCAGCGCCTGCGCGGTGCAGATGTTGGAGGTGGCCTTCTCACGGCGAATGTGCTGCTCACGCGTCTGCAGGGCCAGTCGGTATGCGGGGCGGCCCACAGCATCATGGGAGACCCCGACCAGACGGCCGGGCATGGAACGCTGAAGGCCCTGAGCCACGGCCATGTACGCGGCGTGGGGGCCACCGAAGAACAGCGGGACGCCGAAGCGCTGGGAGTTACCCACCGCGATGTCCGCACCCTGCTCACCGGGAGGAGTGATCAGCGTCAGGGAGAGCAGGTCGGCCGCGACCGTGACCTTGGCCTTGCGTTCGTGCGCTGCCTCGATGATCTTCGCGTGGTCACGGATGACGCCGGAGTCTCCGGGCTGCTGCAGCACGATGCCGGAAATGGGGCCCTCTGGGAGGTTGGCCGGGTCGGAGAGGTCGGCAACGACCACCTCGAAGCCCAACGCGCTGGCGCGTCCCTGCACCACGGCGATGGTCTGCGGGAACAAGTCCCTGTCCAAGACCGTCACGGCATCCGCCTTGGCCTTGGTGGCCCGCCTCATGAGCAGGACGGCCTCGGCCACTGCAGAGGATTCGTCGAGGAGGGAGGCATTCGCGATGGGCAGCCCGGTCAGGTCCTCCACCATGGTCTGGAAGTTCAGCAGGGCCTCCAAGCGACCCTGCGAGATCTCCGGCTGGTACGGGGTGTACGCCGTGTACCAGGCCGGGTTCTCCACCACGTTGCGGCGGATCACGGCAGGAGTATGCGTGTCGTAGAAACCCTGACCGATCATCTGCACGCGCGGGTGGTTCAGCTTCGCGAAGCGCTTCAGCGCGGCGAGCGCCTCTTCCTCGGTGAGCGGGTCGGGCAGGTTCAGTGCTTCCGCGGCCTTGATGGACTCGGGGACCGCAGCGTCAGACAGAGCTGTCAGCGAGTCGTAGCCCAAGGCGGCCAGCATCTGCTGCTGGTCGCTTCCCTGGGGGCCGATATGGCGGGGCGCGAAAACGGATTCGGTGGACATGCTCTCCCTCGGTGAGGTCACTGGCGGCGTGCAGTACTGGCTTGTCCTCCCCACCCTGTGACTGGACCTGAGAGTTTCCGCGCCCTGCATCACAGCAGGAGCTTGCACCTTCGGTGGAACACCAGCCTCAAACCGCTACCACGGTCCAGGGACTTGCGTTCACTTTCCAGGGGTGCCTCGCCGTAGCGGTGCGGGGGCCTGAGAGTTTCCCGGGGAGGGATTGCTCCTTCGGCGCCCACCCGGGTACCGGGAGGGTCTCTCCCGCCACGGGTCGATGGCTGAAAAGAATCTTACCGGACGTCGGTTGCTTGTGGGATCCCTGTCCGGCAGGTCACCCCTTGCCCCTTCCACCACGCTTGCGCGCACTCAACGTCGGCGCAGTCGGCTGGGCCCACCCAACGTCGGCGCAGAATCTGATGTCGGCACAGATGCCTCATATGCGCCCGCATTGGGATCTGAGCCTGCGTTGGGACTGACCGGTTGCCCCCCGAAGCCCTTCAGCGACGGGCCCGAGCCCTCTCCACGGCGGCCATGATGGCGGCCACCACCGTTGGCCAGTCATAGATGATCTGCCTGTAGTCAAAACGCAGGGTCTCGTACCCCTCGATGGAGGTCCTGGCATCGCGTCTCAGATCCTTGTGGCGCTTACTGGGTCCCGAGTGATTCTCGTCCCCATCCGCTTCGACGAGCACACAGTCATCCACGATGATGTCCACCTCATCCCGTCCGGCCTTGAATTGCGACGCCACCTTGAAGCCGTATGGCCGCAGCCTCAACCGTGGCAGTGTCTCGATCCCACTCTGAGAGGTGGACACAGCGAAGTCCAACAGCCAGCGCGCGTTCTTCGGCAGCGCCGCCCGAATCCGTTCCCTGTCAGCCGCGGTCAGCAACCCTTGGTTCCACGCGGATTCATAGGAACAGATGAAGGCCTCATCCCCCTGGCAGTGATGCAGATGGATGAGGGCCAGGGCCACATCCACCTTGCCTGGCGCAGGCCGGCCGGAAGAATAGTGGACCACGCAACGACAGCCTGTGTGCTCGAATGCCCTCCCGCCTTTTCCCAGCCAGACGTGAACCTGACGAGCAGGATGCAGCACCCAGATTCCTGCGGCCTGCAGCAGAGAGACGCACGTCAGTGCGCCTCCGTGCGCTGCGGCGTCCCGGACGGAGGGATCAACCCCGTGCGCGCAGTAGACCCCACGCCGAACGCGGTACAAGAACCCATGGGCAAGGTAGCGATCCCTGAGCTGAACCGTCACCCCTCCGCGGCGCATGGTGCTCCACGTCGCAACGTTGCCCAGCGACTTCATCAGAGCCATGACGTTATCCATACCGGAAGTGTGGCCCACTCGGGCACGTCGAGGGCGCCAGAATGGGCTGTTCCGGGGGGTTGCTGTGGACGACGCGCCGTCAGCCTGCCCCATCCACTCCGATGCTCCGTCTCGACGAGTCACTTCCGAGTCGACCCATCGCTGTCTCTCGGAACTCAACGTCGGCGCAGATCCCATTGCAGACTCAGG
>NZ_JALAGT010000172.1 GCF_022712295.1 Galactobacter sp. | reverse complement strand
GTCGAGGAACTCGGCGGCATGAACGTCTTCTTCGTCATCGACAACACGCTGGTGACCCCCCGCCTGAACGGCAACATCCTCCACGGCGTCACCCGGGATTCCGTGCTCACGCTGGCCGCGGAGATGGGCCTGACGATCGAGGAACGCAGGATCACCATCGACGAATGGCGTGCGGCCAACGAGTCCGGTGCCCTGAAGGAGGTCTTCGCCTGCGGTACGGCCGCGGTGATCACCCCTCTGTCCGCGCTGAAGAGCAACCAGGGGGAGATGACCTTCCCGGTGACCTCCGAGTCCGACTCGGTATGGGGTCGCATCCGCGCACAGTTGCTCGGCGTGCAGACCGGTGCGGTGGAGGATACCCACGGCTGGCTGACGCGCCTGGTCTGACGCGCTTGGTCTGAGGACCGGGGCAAAGCGCCTCCGCCGCCTCAGCACGCGCCTGATTCTGCCCAGGCTTTCCGTCGCCGCCTCTGGCTTTATGTAGGAGGCTGTGACGGAATGCCTGGGCATTTCTGTTCAGACACGTCGGGGGATCTCGATAGGATCGAATCATGCGCGTTCTCACGACCGGCGGTGCCGGCTACATCGGATCCCACACGGTGCTCTCACTGATCGATGCAGGTCATGAGCCTGTGGTCCTGGACAACTTCGACAATTCCTCGCCCGAGGCCGTTCGCCGAGTCTCGGAGTTGGCGGGCCGCGACGTCGAGCTGATCGAGGCGGACCTCCTGGATCGGGAGAACACCCACCGGATCCTGGCGGAGGGCAACTTCGATGCCGTCATCCACTTCGCCGGTCTGAAGGCCGTGGGGGAGTCGGTGGCCAAGCCGCTGAAGTACTACCGCACCAACATCCTCTCCACGCTGAATCTGCTGGAGGCCATGTCCGATGCCGGCGTGAAGACCTTCGTCTTCTCCTCCTCCGCGACCGTTTACGGCGATGCCGGCGTGGTCCAGTACACCGAGGATCTGCCCACCAAGGCCGTCAATCCGTATGGGCGCACCAAGCTAGATATCGAACAGATCCTGGACGATCTCGCCGTTGCCGATCCGTCCTGGCACATCGCCAAGCTGCGCTACTTCAACCCCGTTGGTGCCCATGAGTCCGGACGCATCGGGGAGGACCCGCAGGGTATCCCGAACAACCTGATGCCGTTCGTGTCCCAGGTGGCGGTGGGCCGCCGCGACCACCTGAGCATCTTCGGCGGCGACTACCCCACGCCGGATGGCACAGGCGTGCGCGACTTCATCCATGTGGTGGACCTCGCCAAGGGGCACGTCGCCGCCCTCGACGCGCTGCCGGAATACCCCGGGGCACGGGCATGGAACCTGGGCTCCGGTGAGGGCTCCTCGGTGTTGGATGTGGTCCACGCCTTCGAACGCGCTTCGGGGAAGAAACTTCCCTACGAGATCGTGGACCGCCGCCCAGGCGACCTCGCCGAGTACTACGCCGAGCCGTCCCGCGCCCGTATCGAGCTGAACTGGAAGACCGAGCGCGGCCTCGAGGACATCGCCCGGGACACCTGGCGTTGGCAGAGCAACAACCCCTATGGCTATGCCGACGAAGATGCGGAGTCCTGAATCTCGTTCAGGTCTACCCAATGCCCGACGGCGCGGGCCCGCCTTCCGCTGGTAGGCGGGCCCGCGTCGTCGGACACAAGCTGAACCATGCCGGCTCAAGGTTCCACGACCGCCTTGTGGATCTCGATAGCGATCTGTTGAAGCGAAACGGGGCGGAGCACTCCGAGGAACTGCGTTGCGTTCAACCACGCGGCCGTCGACCCGTCCACCCGCGATGGGCATGATTCGCCGGGTTCCGCCCGGCACGTCACCGGCCTCCACGGGTACGGCGAGGTCGACTGTCAGGGTGAACGAGGGGTTGGTGGTCAGCTTTATTGGTGTACCTTTCGATGGGTGGTTGAGGTCAGTTCTCCACCGTCGGCAACTCCAGTACGGTGCCGGGACCGAACGTGATGCGATGGCGGTTGGGGCGGAATGTCGCGGCGGTCAGGGGGTTCTCGCCGGTGCCCGAGTTGCGGGAGTAATAGGGGAACCAGCCGCCGGCCACGAGCAGCCGGATGCGATGTCCCGCGGCGAAGACGTGAGCGGTGTGGTGCATGTCGAGCTGAACGCAGTCGTGTTCACCGACCACACGGACGTAGGCGTCGGTCACGTTGGTGGACCGCCCCGACTCGTCGACGTCCGATACCCGGACGAACACGTCGGCATCCGGCAGGTCGGTTCGATGATTGAGCTGCACCTTCGGCGAACCCATGATAGTGAGCTCATTCTCGAGGGGCGGTGTGTCGAAATGGAGGACGTCGTCGCGCTTCGCAACGGAGGTATCCTCGCGATAGCCACCCTTACTCAGCTCGTTTCCGCCGATACTCGGCGTCGGGTCGGCTGGATCGAAGACGAATGATATGTCGTGGTTCACCGGCATGGCCGAAGTGAGCTGGTGGTCAGGACCGGGATACAGCGCTGTGGTGGATCCTTCCGGAGGCCACGTCGTCAGATGGCGCCACGTGCCGGTGGGGGTGAGTTCCACGTCGACGCCGTGATCGGGCACCTGGGCCGGAGCCGACCCTGTTGCGGCGGCCTGTTGCGTTGGCTTCAGATGACTGTCGAGCCAGTCGAGCACGGCAGGGCGTACTACGGTGTTGTCCATGTCGGTGTGCGTCCACGCACCCGCAATGAGCCGAGTCTCTACTCCACGTGCGGCCAGTGCCTGGTACTGCTCAATGGATTGAGGGAGGAAGATGTCCTGCCAGCCGGCAATGATCAGTGTCGGCACCGTCGAGACTTCGAGGGCGCGTGCATGCCTCATTGAGGCAACGTAGGGGTCATCGAGGTCGGAGCGGACCAGCCTTTCATGCAGCCAGGGGGAGGCGTCTGCGAAGGTCTTGTCGGCTTCGTCGATAACCGGGGTGGAACGCAGCACGCGTTCTGGGGAACGGTTGAGCTTGATGGCCTGGGCCAGGTCCTTGACGGAATGACTGTGGATTGTCTCCACCATGGCCGCCCATCCGAGTTGGTCGCCGTGGAAGGAACCGCTGTCCCAGGCGTGACGGGCAAAGTCGTGAGGACCTTCCATGACTACCGCTGCCACGAGATCCTCCGGTGGATCCTCGAGAATGGCCCACTGCGCATACCCTAGGTAGGAGTGCCCGAACGTTGCGAACGAGCCTGGATAGAAGGGGCGTCCCCGCAGCCAATCGATGACGTCGTGGCCGTCCTCGGTCTCCGTGCGCATCGGGTCGAAAGTCCCTTCGGAGCCATCGGTCCCACGCGAAGCCACGTAGAGAACCGTGTAGCCCTGCCCGGCCCAGACACGGGCGAACTGAAGGCTCATGATGGTGCCGCGGCCGTATGGGGTCCTGACGAGGATGACGCCCTTGGACGGAGCCGCCGGGGCGTAAAGATCCGCGGCCAGCCGCACTCCGTCACGCAAGGGGATCCTCACCTCATGCTTGTTCCAAGCGTTCGGCTCGGGAAGTCTGCTCCGACGCGCGTTGATCCGGTCGATGAGCTGTGGTCTTTGACGTGAGGGGGTCATACAGCTGGATCTTTTCTGCGATGAGGGCCTTGCGGCCCGCTAGTAAGCGGAACATAGCGTTCCGATTGCTGTAGACGATAACGTGGGCCGTGTGAATCAGCAACCATCCAAACCGTTGCGCCGGGATGCGGCAGAGCATCGCATCAAGGTGCTGGACGAGGCGCGCAAGCTCTTCGCGTTGAAGGGACTTGACGTACCGATTCGAGAGATCGCTGCTGCGGCGGGACTCGGTGTCGGCAGCGTCTACAGGGCGGTGGGCTCGAAGCAGGATCTGATTGACCTTCTCTTCGGCGACGTAGTGGACCGGGCGCTGTCGGGCCTTGAGCGGGACGAAGGGGCCGCGACTGGGTGGGCGGCCTTGGTCAGGGCGTTTCGCCGGGTACTGGAGATGCAGATCGCAGACCGCGGCGTGTATGCCGTGCTGCTGGGGGCGGGTACGACCCAGACCGAGCGGCTCAGCGAGAGTATCGCCCCGGTACTGTCTCGTATGGTCGATCGGGCCAAGGCTGAAGGTGCCGTGCGTGCCGATCTCGACGCCACTGACGTCCCGACGCTGACGCGCGGTATCGCTGCGGCTACCGACCCGGAGTCGGTTCTGAGCCGTGCGGTGGCGGAACGTCACCTTGCACTTCTGCTCAAGGGGCTGCGTCCTGTCCCGGATGACGAGGGGCCGGTTCCGCCGCCGCTGCCGTCTGAAAGATTTACGGATTGGACCTCTACGGCGTAAGTGAACACCGGCGGACGTCTCGCTCGGTAGAGTGGGACCCATGCGTATTGCCCGTTGTGTCCTGGATTCCGAACCGTTCTACGCGCTCGTGGAAGGCGATGAGGTCGCCGAACTCACTGGCGACCCGTTCTTCCACGGCGTTCAGCCCACCGGCACCCGTCACGCCCTGGATGATGTCCGGCTGGTGGCCCCGATCATCCCGCGCTCCAAGGTGGTCTGCTTCGGCCGCAACTACGCCGAGCACGCTGCCGAGCTCGGCAACGAGGTGCCCGACGAGCCACTGATGTTCCTGAAGCCCAACACCGCCGTGGTCGGCCCGGGTGAGCCGGTACGGTTGCCGTCCTTCTCCGACGAGATCTCCTACGAGGGCGAACTCGCGGTGGTGATCGGGCGCATCTGCAAGGACGTGCCGGCCGAGAGTGCCGAGGACGTGATCTTCGGTTACACCTGCGCCAACGACCTCACCGCTCGTGACAAGCAGCGTACCGACGGCCAGTGGGCCCGGGCCAAGGGCTGGGACGGGTCCTGCCCGCTGGGGCCCTGGATCGAGACGCAGCTGGACCCGGATGGCCTCTCGTTGCAGACCACTCTTGATGGGGACGTGGTGCAGGACGGCAATACCTCGGACATGATCCACGGCGTGCGTGCCTTGGTGGCGCAGGCCTCCGCCGCATTCACCCTGCTTCCGGGCGACGTGCTGCTGACCGGCACCCCTGCCGGAGTCGGCTTGGTCCGTGAGGGGCAGCGCGTCGAGGTCACCATCGAAGGCATCGGAACCCTGGGGAATCAATTCCTGGGCGCCTGATCCCGACCCTCCTTAGGCTTTCCGTCAGTGCCTCCTGGTTCCTCTAGGGGGCTGTGACGG
>NZ_JALAGT010000171.1 GCF_022712295.1 Galactobacter sp. | reverse complement strand
TGGACGGGGAGGGCCCCTTCTGGCCATACTCCCTACCGGGACACAGACCCCCTCCCCTACACACATTTCTGTCTCTACCCCCCAGAGCCGTTCAGATGGCCGCCGAGCCATTCAGCGATCTACCCTTCATGATCGCAGCGACCTGCTCAGGGGCACGTTCAGGCGATACCGGTCGGCCCTGTAGAAGACCGCGGAGTAGTTGATCAGGTCCTCCCCCGCGTATGCGTGACGCACCACCTGAAGCAGCGGATCCCCTGACCTGATGTTGAGCAGACGAGCCTGGACGGGAGACGCGGCAATCGCTTCCACCTGGTCCTCGCCGTACTCGGGGACGATGCCGTAGTTCTCCTTGAGGAGTTGGTAGAGGGAACTGGGCGCGCGTAGTCCGGACAGGCCGGGCAATCGTGCTCCGGGCAGATAGTTCTCGTCCACGGCGATGGGTTGTCCATCGGCGAGCAGTAACCGCTGGAGGTAGACCAGCTGCGCTCCCTTCTCCAGATTCATCTCGCGTGCCAACCACCCGGTCGCTGCAGAGGACTCGAAGCGCAATACGCGGGTTGAGGGAGTCATCCCCCTCAGCCGCATGTCCTCGGAGAACGAGGTCAGGCCGACACGAGGAGCACGCGGGCGTCTCGGGACGAAGGTACCGGAACCGGGAATGCGTTCGAGCTTGCCCTCTGTCACCAGAGCGTCCAGGGCCGCTCGCAGGGTGGTCCTCGAGACCTGAAGATGCTCAGCGGCCAGGCGTTCGCCAGGAAAACTGTCGCCGGGCCGGGCTTGATCACTCAGTACTTCGCCAATCGTCCCGCTCAGGGCCTTCCAGCGCGGCTCTGAGCCCCTGGAACGCTGTCCGCGTTCGGCTGGCCGCTCCCCCATAGGTTGAGCCTTCCATGCGGCTTCTATCGCCTGAAGCAGCTCCTCTGACTGTGAGGCGTGAATGCGGGTTGGCAGACTCATGGTTCCCATGATCCCATCGGGCGCTGGGCTGTGCACTGTCGCGTGGCGCACGCAGCCGGCTTCTGTCACCGCGTCAGAAGTCCCCTGCCACCGAATCGTCCCTGCTACCGAATCGCCCCAAGCACCGAATCACTTGGGCAAGAAGCCATGGCACGCCCGAGCCGGAGGCCGTCTCTCCTGTACCCCCGGAGTCTTCGCTTCTGTCGGTACAGAAAACGCCTGGGGCGCCCGATCCTTTGTTCAGGATCGGGCGCCCCAGGCGTCTGTTGCAGCAGGTGGACTCAGTGGGCCCACTCGCCGCGAGAGTGTTCGAACACCCAGCCGATGATGGCGACGAGTGCGAAGCCTGCACCGATGAAGACAACCCACCAGCCGATGGCCATGCCGGCGAAGCAGGTGGCTGCGCCGAGGCCGAGGGCCAGCGGCCACCAGGACCACGGAGCGAAGGTACCGACCGCGCCGGCCTTCTCCGCGATCTCACCGTTCTCGCGGTCCTCGGGGCGATCCCCGATCACCTTGGAGTGCTTGTTCAGGTAGATACCGATGAACATCGTCATGATGCCCAACAGCGGCATGGCCAGGAAGCCGACCCATTCGGTCCATTCCGTGAGGAAGCCGTAGACGATGCCCAACGGGATGAAGACGACACCGCTCAGGAAGATCTTGGATTCAACGCGCATGGACTTATCACCTATCGCTCTGGTCTGCGGGACCGAACACGCGACCGGCCAGCCCCGCGGGGGTGGTCCGTGCCGAGGACAGCTCCGGGTGGTGGAGATCCAACGCCGGGCGCTCCGAACGGATACGCGGCAGCGAGTGGAAGTTGTGACGAGGCAGCGGGCACGGGGTGGCCCACTCGAGCGACGCTCCGAAGCCCCAAGGATCGTCCACCTGCACCTTGCGGCCGTTGCGGGCCGTGATGAAGACGTTCAGGAAGAACGGGATCATGGAGACACCCAGAAGCATGGCGCCGATGGTGGAGACCTGGTTCATGAACTCGAAACCATCCGAGGGCAGGTAGTCGGCGTAACGACGCGGCATGCCCATGACGCCCAACCAGTGCTGAACGAGGAAGGTCATGTGGAAGCCGATGAACAGCAGCCAGAACTGGATCTTGCCGAGACGCTCGTTGAGCATCTTGCCCGTCCACTTGGGCCACCAGAAGAAGAACCCGGCGAACATCGCGAAGACCACGGTTCCGAAGATGACGTAATGGAAGTGCGCCACGACGAAGTAGGTGTCAGAGACGTGGAAGTCCAGCGGAGCGGAGGAGAGCGTGATGCCGGTCAGACCGCCGAAGAGGAAGGTCGTCAGGAAGCCGAGCGACCACAACATCGGCGTCTCGAAGGTCAGCGACCCTCGCCACATGGTGCCGATCCAGTTGAAGAACTTCACACCGGTCGGGACCGCGATCAGCATGGTCATGAAGCCGAAGAACGGAAGCATGACGGAACCGGTCACGTACATGTGGTGTGCCCACACGGCCACGGACAACGCGGCAATGGAAATGGTCGCGTAGACCAGGCCCTTGTACCCGAAGATCGGTTTTCGGCTGAAGACCGGGAAGATCTCGGACACCACGCCGAAGAACGGAAGCGCCAGAATGTAGACCTCGGGGTGGCCGAAGAACCAGAACAGGTGCTGCCAGAGGATCGGTCCGCCGTTCTCGGCATCGAAGACGTTGGCACCGAAGCGTCTGTCCGCTCCGAGCGCGAAGAGCGCTGCGGCCAGGGGCGGGAACGCCATCAGGATCAGGATCGAGGTGATCAGGGTGTTCCAGGTGAAGATCGACATGCGCCACATGGTCAGACCCGGTGCACGCAGGCAGATGATCGTGGTGATGAAGTTGACGGCACCGAAGATCGTTCCGAAACCTGACAGGCCGAGACCGAACACCCACAGGTCGCCACCGATACCGGGGCTGAACGTCGTGGAGGACAGCGGCGCGTAGGCGAACCAACCGAAGGAGGCTGCACCCTGCGGGGTGATGTATCCGGACATCGCGATGATGGAGCCGAAGAGGAAGAACCAGAAGGCCAGTGCATTCAGTCGCGGGAACGCGACGTCAGGTGCACCGATCTGCACGGGCATGAGGACGTTCGCGAAGCCGGCGAAGAGCGGCGTGGCGAACATCAGCAACATGATGGTGCCGTGCATGGTGAACAGCTGGTTGTACTGCTCCTTGGTCTGCAGGATCTGCATCCCGGGTTCCCACAGCTCCGCGCGGATGAGCAGAGCCATCACGCCGGCGATGCAGAAGAAGATGAAGGAGGTGATCAGGTACATGTACCCGATCTTCTTGTGGTCGGTGGTGGTCAGCCAGTCGACAACGATCTTGCCCTTGGAGCGGGGCACCACAACGGGTGCGACGCTGCGCCCCTCGTTGCTTGCGTACTCATAGGTGCTCATGGCGAATCACTCTCCTTCCTTGGCCGGTGCGGGCTTGTGCGTGACGTCCTCGGTGGGCTCGACGCCCAGGCGGTTGGCATCGGAGCCGACCTCGCCCTCGGGGAGCTTGGCCATCTGGGCCTTGAACTCGTCCACGGAGACGACCTCGACGTTGAACAGCATCTCGGAGTGGTACTCACCGCAGAGCTCTGCACACTTGCCGTGATAGGAGCCCTCACGCTGAGGCGTGAGGTAGATGTGGTTGGTCTTACCCGGGATCATGTCCAACTTCTGCAGGAACTCAGGGATCCAGAAGGAGTGGTTGACATCGCGGGAGTTCAGATCGAACTGCACCGGGGTGTCGACCGGCAGGTACAGGGTGGGGATCTTGGACTCGTCCACGACCTTGCCAGGCTCGTGCACCTGGACGCCCTGCATGTAGTTCTGCTTGCCCTGGAAGTCGTAGTTGAAGTCCCACGACCACTGCTTGCCGTAGACGTTGACCACAAGGTCTGACGCCACCGGCTTGTCCACCGCCTGCTGCGTGCGGTTGCTGAACGTGAAGAACGTGATGATGAGGACCAGCGGCACGGCCGTGTAGAAGATCTCCAACGGCATGGAGTAGCTCAGCTGGCGCGGGTAACCCGTATCGCCCTTGCGACGGCGATAGGCCACGATGCACCACAGGGCAAGCCCCCAAGTGATCAGACCGATCACCAGGGAAGCGATCCAGGAGTGGTTCCACAGCTCCATGAGTGAGCGTGTGTGGTTGGTCGTGTCCGGGTCATCGAGGGGCAACCAGCCCCTCTTGGCCTCCGGGGTACACCCGGCAAGGGCTAGTGCCCCCACCGCGGCCACACCGGCGAACCGGAGCGCCTTGGCGCGACCGCTGGTTCGGTCCTGCGAACTCACAGACGGCCCTTCCTCTTGATTGATGCGAATGATGTGGTCAAGACACCCCGTGTCCGAACCTGGGTGGATACGGACATGGTGACGAGGAACCTCTACCTTCTGTAGAGGATACCCCGGCCAGGGTGCGAACCTGTCACCGGCTCGCCGCCGGTGACAGGCATTAAGAAATCAGTGGAACGAGTCGCCGCAGGCGCAGGAGCCCCCGGCGTTGGGGTTGTCGATGGTGAAGCCGACCTTTTCGATGGAATCCTCGAAGTCGATGCTGGCTCCGTTCAGGTACGGAGCGGACATGCGGTCGACGATGACCTCGACCCCGTCGTAGTCCCGGACGGCGTCGCCGTCCAGAACCCGCTCGTCGAAGTAGAGCTGGTAGATCAGACCGGAACAACCTCCGGGTTGGACTGCGACCCGCAGCCGCAGGTCCTCGCGGCCCTCCTGCTGCAGCAGCGCGGCAATCTTCTGCGCCGCTCCGTCGGTCAGATTGACCTCGTGGGTGGGCATCTCGGTGGTGTCACCGACAGTTGTGCTCGTCATGAAAGCGCTCCTTGGTGCTCTTGTCATGTGTTCTCTTACGTACTGCTTGCCGCGCACGGCTCGCGTGACGCTCTCCCCCAGTCTACGACCAGGTACGTGTGTCGAGTACGCTTTTCGGCGAAGTTCCGTCCTCGCCGGAGGACCGGTCTCAGGCCTGAGCCGCGATTCCGGTCAGCAGCAACGCTTCCGCGAGGACGGCCTTGTCGAAGTCGCCCAGGTGCAGGGATTCGTTGGCACTGTGTGCCCGAGTGTCGGGGTCCTCCACTCCGGTGATGAGGATCTGCGCTTCCGGGAAGTGTGCCGTGAGATCTGCCACGAAGGGAATGGAGCCGCCGGTTCCCATGTAGACGGCGGGGGTTCCCCAGGCTTCGCTGAGCGCCCACATCTCGGTCTGGGCGGCCGTGCCGTCCAGGTCGGCGCTGAAGGCTGGACCCGTCTCGGTGGTGCGGTAGGTGATCTTGGCCCCGAGGATGTCCTGAGCCGCGAAATGCTCCTCCATGGCCCGAGCCGCATCAGCAGGGTCCTGACCTGGGGCCACTCGTACGGACACCTTGCCGCGGCAGACCGGTGCGATGGTGTTGGAGGACAAGGCCACGGAGGTGACGTCCAGGCCGATCACGGAGATGGCTGGACCGTGCCACAGGCGATCGGCGATGCTGCCCTCTCCTGCCAGTCGGACGCCGTCGAGGACGCCTGCGTCAACACGGAAGTCGGCCTCGGGGTAATCCACCTCGGCCCGATGATGTGCCTGCAGTCCCTTCACGGCAACTCGTCCCTGGTCGTCGTGCAGGGTGGAGATCAGTCGTGCCGCCACAGTGGGAGCATCCAGAACGGGTCCCCCATACATTCCGGAGTGCACGGCGTGGTCCAGGACGGAGACCTCGAACACGCCGGCGGTCATGCCGCGCAGTGACGATGTCAGCGCCGGCTCCCCCACCTTCCAGTTGCCCGAGTCGGCCACGACGATCACGTCTGCCGCCAGCAGCTCCTTGTACTCGTCGAGGAATGCGGCGAAGGACGGCGACCCTGCCTCCTCCTCCCCCTCGATGAAGTAGGTCAGGCCCACGCCCTCGGCCGCAGCCACGTCGTTGATGGCGCGCAGAGCGCCGACATGGATCATGATCCCGGCCTTGTCGTCGGCCACGCCGCGACCGTACAGACGGCCGTCGCGCTCGGTGGTGACGAACGGCGGGGTGTCCCAGAGGTCTTCGTCGCCCACAGGCTGGACGTCGTGGTGGGCGTACATCAGGACCGTGGGCTTGCCGGGGGCCGCCGGTCGACGGGCCACGACGGCGGTGCGGCCCTGGACCCCGTCCTCGGAGACCGCCGAGAGTTTGCGTACATCGTCGATGCCCGCCTCACGGAACAGGTCGGCGACCTTGTCCGCGCTTGCCTCCACATGTGCCGGGTCGAGACCGTCCCACGCGATGGACGGAATCGCGACCAACTCGGCGAGATCCTGCAGGCGGCGCTCACGCCCCTGCTCCGCTGCCGAGCGGAGTGCGGCGATGGTTTCTGCGGGTACGTCAGGGTGTACGGATTGGGTTGAACTCATGGTGACAAGCCTAGTTCCTCGACGTCCTGACGGCGCGGCCGCCCCGCGCCACCCAGCGGTCCCGAACCCCGGTAGGATGGAGGGCGTGTTCGGATCGAAGAAGAAGCAGAATGAGGCCCCCGCGCCGCAGGTGACCCCGCCGGAGGAACTTTCCGACCGGAAGGCCGACGGCTCCAAGAAGGGGCCAACGCCCAGGCAGAGGGACCAGGTGGCCGCACGTCAGCGTCCGCTCGTGTCCGCCAACCGCTCGGAGGCCAAGGCGCGGGACAGGCAGCGTCGCGCCGAGGAACAGGCCAAGATTCGTCGCGGTATGCAGACCGGCGAGGAGCAGTACCTCACGGCCAGGGACCGCGGCCCCCAGAAGCGTTTCGCCCGCAACTTCGCCGACGCACGTACCTGCCTGGCCGAGTTCTTCTTCCCCGTGATCCTGCTCTACTTCATCGTGGCCATCGGCTTCTCCTCGATGCTGTCCCCGTCCGGCCAGGTCACCACCACCCTAATGATGTACGTGGTGATCCTCATCCTGATCGTCGACATGTTCATCACCTGGCGGGCCCTGAAGAAGGCCGTCATCGCCAAGTTCGGCGAGGTGGAGCGCGGCGTCCTCTGGTACGGCACGTTCCGTACCATCCAGATGCGTTTCATGCGCCAGCCCAAGGCCCAGGTCAAGCGCGGAGCCAAGCTGGACTGAGTCGACTCACGTTCCTCGCGCCACGGGCGAGGAGAGCAGGAAAGGGAATGCCCGACGCGTCGGGCATTCCCTTTTTTCGTCGTCGGCACCACCGGTGCCGGGCGCCGCGCAAGGAGGTGCTCGGCTCAGCCGTGCAAACCCTCGTTGATCCGCTTGACCCAGAGCGGACCCTCGTAGAGGAAGGCCGTGTACCCCTGGACCAGGTCGGCACCTGCGTCGAGCCGTTCCCGGACGTCGTCCGGGGTGGTGACGCCACCCACGCCGATCAGGGCGATGTCCGTCGGCAATTTCGCTCGAAGCCGACGCAGCACCTCGAGGGAGCGCTGCTTCAAGGGTGCGCCGGAGAGCCCGCCCGCCCCTGCAGCCTCCACGACGTCGGGATCGGTGGACAGCCCCTCCCGGGCGATGGTGGTGTTGGTCGCCACCACACCGTCCAGCCCCAGGTCGATGGCCAGCTCGGCGACGGCGTCCACGTCCTCGTCCGCGAGGTCCGGTGCGATCTTGACCGCGAGCGGGACGTGGCGGTCCGTGGCACGGTCCGCCTCCTCACGCACGGCGGTCAGCAG
Source organism: Galactobacter sp. (assembly GCF_022712295.1). Lineage (GTDB taxonomy): Bacteria > Actinomycetota > Actinomycetes > Actinomycetales > Micrococcaceae > Galactobacter. Next base: position 37,811 of record NZ_JALAGT010000171.1, on the reverse strand, counting down.
CGGCCGGAGGCTGGCCACGTCCTGCAGGAGACGAAGCCCTGGTGTATTCGGGGAGGAGACGTTGACCACGAGGTAGTCTGCGTGCGGGGCGAGCGTCCGCGCCGAGAGCCTGTAGTCCTCCACTGCCTCGTCGAGGGCAACCACCTTCGTCTTGCCGATGTTGATCCCGATCACCGGACGGATCTTGCCGCGGTAGCGCTTCTCGAGCCGGGCCCTGGTCGCTGCGATGCGGGGGGCCACGGCCTCCGCTCCCTCATTGTTGAAGCCCATGCGGTTGATCAGGGCCTTGTCCGCCTTCAGGCGGAAGAGTCGGGGTGCGGGGTTACCGGGTTGCGCTCGACCCGTCACGGTGCCGACCTCGATGTGCCCGAATCCCAGCTCGGTCAGAGCAGAGGTACCGTGCCCGTGCTTGTCGAAGCCGGCCGCCAGGCCGAAGGCGGAGGGAAATCTCAGGCCCATGACCGTCACCGGGGTGGTCGGTGCCGTGACCCGACGAACCACGGCACCCAGGCCCACGCGTTCCGCGATACGCAGCGCGGAGAAGGCCAGGCCGTGAGCCCGTTCCGGGTCGAGTTTGCTCAGGAAGGTCTCGAAGAGCAGGGGGTAGATGCGCATGAGGGGTGGCGAGTCCGTTCAGGAGTTGGGTTGGTCGATGGCGCCACCGTAGCGGCGGTCGCGGCGGGCGTACGTGTCGATGGCGCGCCACAGCGTGGTGCGATCCACGTCGGGCCAGAGTTCCTCGAGGAAGACGAACTCCGCGTAGGCGGATTGCCAGAGCAGGAAATTCGAGAGGCGTTGTTCTCCGGAGGTCCTGACGAAGAGGTCCACATCGGGGACATCCGGTTCGTCGAGGCGTGCGGCGATACTGCGTTCGTTGATGCCCTTGGGTTTCAACGTGCCGGCCTCGACCTCGCGGGCGATCTGGCTGACGGCGTCGACGATCTCGGCACGGCCGCCGTAGTTGACGCACATGACCAGGTCGAGGACCTCGTTGTGCTTGGTGCGCTCCTCGGCGATCTCGAGTTCGTGGACCACTGAGCGCCACAGCCGTGGGCGGCGTCCGGACCAGCGCACCCGAACGCCCCAGGCGTCGAGCTGGTCCCGTTGCCTGCGTAACACGTCGCGGGAGAAACCCATGAGGAAACGCACTTCGTCCGGTGACCGCTTCCAGTTCTCGGTGGAGAAGGCGTAGACGGAGAGGTAACGCACACCGGCCTGGATGGCGCCTGCCACGACGTCGAGCAGCGCCGCCTCGCCCGCACGATGACCCTCGGTGCGTGGCAGCCCGCGTTGATTGGCCCAGCGGCCGTTGCCGTCCATCACCACGGCCACGTGTCGTGGCACGAGTTCGGCTGGCAGGGACGGGGGCAGAATGCCCGACGGGTGGGGTCCCGGCTTCTCGACGGCCCGTTGGGTCCCGCGCGCGGACGCCGGCTCGGGCGCGCTTGAGTTTCTCCGGCTCACTCTCGGGGATTCCTCTCGACCAGGGACAGGGAACGCAGGGCACGTTCCAGGTGCCACTGCACATATTCTCCCACTATTGCCTCGGCCTCCCTGACCTCACGGTCGCCGGCCGCCGCGACGACCGGCCAGTCGCCGGCCAACAGGGCGGCAAGCAGCACAATGGTTCCCGGCGCGGGCGCTCGGGATCCCGCCGGACGACAATTGCTGCAGACCACGCCACCCAGGGGGATGTTCACGGCGCGGTGCGGGCCTGGTGCCCCACACCTGGCGCAGTGGGTGAAGCTCGGTGCCCACCCTGCCGTGGCCAGGGCTCGCAGCAGGTAGGAATCCATCAGCAGGGAGGGAACCCCCGATCCCCTGGACATGGAGGCGAGCACACCGTGCAGCAATCGGAATTGCGCTGCCGTGGTGTCGGCGTCGGCTCGGGTCAGGCGTTCCGCCGTCTCCGCCACCACGGCGGCCGCTGTGTAGCGCTCGTAGTCGGCGCTGATGGAGGCTCCGTACCCGTGGAGGATCTGCGCCTGGGTGATGGTGTGGAGGTTGCGGCCCTCGAGCCACTGCAGGTCCACGTGCATGAAGGGCTCCACGGCCGAACCCAACTTGGAGGTGGTCCGCCGAACGCCCCGGGCCACCGCCCTGATCTGACCCTGGTCCGGGGTCAGCAGGACGGCGATCCGGTCGGCCTCGCCCAGCTTGTGGGTGCGCAGGACGATGGCCTCACCGCGATGGCTGCGTTTCGAATAGCCGCTTCTGGCCGTGGCGGACTCACCCCTTCAACGTGGTCTCTGGGGGTTGCCTCAGGCGGCCTGGTCGCGGATGGCGCGGTTCACCGCGGAGACCACGGCATCGAGGCTCGCGACGGTGGTGTTGGTGTGGATCCCGGCGCCCCACAGCACCCGCTCCCCCACAGCACATTCCACGTACGCCGCGGCGCGGGCCTCGCCGCCCTCGCCGATGGCGTGCTCGGTGTAGTCCAGCACGCGGACGTCCACGCCCTCCTGCGAGAGCAGGTTGAGGAAGGCCGCGATGGGACCGTTGCCCCTGCCGTGCCTGGTGTGTTCCACACCGTCGATGAACAGCTGAGCGGTCAGGACCACGTCGCCGGACTCATCGGTGTCCGAGGTGACTCGTCCCAGCCGGTAGTGGCCCCACTGCTTCCCGGTGGTTTCCACGGGCAGGTACTCGTCCTGGAAGATCTGCCACAGCTGGTCGGAGGAGACCTCTCCACCGGCGGTGTCCGTGTACCGCTGGACCACGGAGGAGAACTCGATCTGCGCGCGGCGCGGCAGGTCCAGGCCACGATCGTGACGCAGCAGGTAGGACACTCCGCCCTTGCCGGACTGCGAGTTCACGCGGATCACGGCCTCGTAGCTGCGGCCGATGTCCTGCGGGTCGATGGGCAGGTACGGAACCTCCCACACCAGCTCGTCCACGGACCGACCCTCTGCTGCGGCCTGGGCCTCCATGGCGTCCAGGCCCTTCTTGATGGCGTCCTGGTGGGATCCGGAGAAGGCCGTGAACACGAGGTCGCCGCCCCACGGCACGCGCTCGGGGATGCGCATCTGGTTGCAGTACTCCACCGTGCGGCGGATCTGCTCCATGTCGGAGAAATCGATCTCGGGGTCCACGCCCTGGCTGAACAGGTTCATGCCGAGCGCCACCAGGTCCACGTTGCCCGTGCGCTCGCCGTTACCGAACAGGCAACCCTCGATACGATCGGCGCCGGCCATGTATCCCAGTTCCGCCGCGGCCACGCCGGTGCCGCGGTCGTTGTGCGGGTGCAGGGAGAGCACCATGGAGTCGCGGTGACGCAGGTTGCGGTGCATCCACTCGATGGAGTCCGCATACACATTCGGGGTGGCCATCTCCACCGTTGCCGGCAGGTTGACGATCAGCTTCTTCTCCGGGGTGGCGCCCAGGACCTCCGCCACCTCGTCGCAGATGCGACGGGCGAACTCGAGTTCGGTGCCGGTGTAGGACTCCGGGGAGTACTCGTAGACGATCTCCGTGCCGGTCAGCTGTTCCTCGTACTTCTTGCAGAGCATGGCGCCGTGGGTGGCGATGTCCACGATGCCGTCCTCGTCCTGCCTGAACACCACACGGCGCTGCAGCACGGAGGTGGAATTGTAGAGGTGGACGATGGCGCGGTGGACGCCCTCCAGCGCCTCATAGGTGCGCTCGATGAGGTGTTCACGCGACTGCGTCAGGACCTGGATGGTGACGTCCTCGGGGATGAGGTTGCCCTCCACCAGTCTGCGGACGAAATCGAAATCGGTCTGGGAGGCCGACGGGAAGCCGACCTCGATCTCCTTGTAGCCCATCTGGACCAGCAGCTGGAACATCTTCAGCTTGCGGTCGGTGTCCATGGGGTCGACGAGCGCCTGATTGCCGTCACGCAGGTCAACCGCGCACCAGCGCGGTGCCTTGGTGATGACCTTGTCCGGCCAGGTGCGGTCCGGCAGGGAGACCGTCACCTGCTCGTGGAAGGGTACGTACTTGTGAATGGGCATCCCGGAGGGGCGCTGACGATTCTGCATGGCTGAAGTCCTTAAACGGCAAAGAATGTGGGAAGTGCTTGTTTGCGCCGGCACACCAGGAACTCCGCGGTGAGGGGTCGGCCGGAGATCCTGGTTCAGGATCGTCCTTGCACCTCGCCGCGGCGGCTAAGGAGAAGCAGCACCTGCGTCGTCATGTTTCTCACGCTACCACCGGCTCCCTCGCATCGTTAAAAACCGAGTCGTCCCAACTGTTTGGGGTCGCGCTGCCATTCCTTGGCGACCTTGACGTGCAGGTCGAGGAAGACCTTGGTGCCGAGCAACTTCTCGATGCTGCGGCGCGCCCGCGCCCCCACCTCACGCAGGTGTTTGCCTCCCTTGCCGATGATGATGGCCTTCTGGCTCGGCCGCTCGACGTAGAGCGTCGCGTGGATGTCGGTCAGCGGATTGTCCTCAGGACGGTCCTCGCGGGCCTCCATCTCCTCCACCACCACCGCGAGCGAGTGTGGCAGCTCGTCCCGGACGCCTTCCAATGCGGCCTCACGGATGAGTTCTGCGACCAGGACGGCCTCGGGTTCATCGGTGAGATCACCGTCCGGATAGAGCGGGGGCGAGAGGGGCAGTCGTTCGGTGATGACCTCGTCCACGGTCTGGACCTGCTCCCCGCTGAGTGCGGACACGGGGACCAGCTGGGCGAAGCCGTCGCCTCCCAACATCTCGCGACCCAGTTCCTCCACGGCGAGGAGGTGCTCCCCCACGCGCTGCTTGGACACCTTGTCCGTCTTGGTGATCAGCGCGATGATCGGGGTGCGGCGCAGGCGGGCCAGGCGTTCCACGATGAAGCGGTCACCAGGGCCGACCGGCTCGTCTGCCGGGGTGCAGAAACACACCACGTCGACTTCCGAGAGGGTCTCCTCCACGAGGTCGTTCAGCCGTGTGCCCAACAGCGTCCTCGGCCGGTGCAGCCCTGGGGTGTCCACCAAGATGAGCTGGTGGTCCGGCCGGTGCACGATGCCGCGGATGGTGTGCCGCGTGGTCTGGGGTTTGGACGAGGTGATGGCGATCTTGGTCCCCACCAGTGCGTTCGTCAGCGTGGACTTGCCGGCGTTGGGGCGCCCCACGAAGGAGGCGAAACCGGCACGGAAATTCTCTTCGCGCTGCCCCGACTGCGTCGGGTCTTGCTGCTGCGAACTCATGTCAGTTCTCCTCATGTCTTCTGTTGCTCTCCGGTGTGGTCTCGTCGATCTCAGCGGGCGTGGCCCTGCGAACGCGCACCTTACCGATCCGGTTTCGACGCCCCGAACGGGTCAGCGCGCTCAGGTGAAGTGGGGGCAGCACCGCGGAGGCACCGACGATGGGGACCCGGCCAAGAGCCTTGGCGAGCAGACCTGCGACGGTGTCGACGTCCTCGTCCTCCAGTTCCAGGTCGAAGAGATCGCCCATGTCGTCGATGTCCATGTCGGCCGGGACGATGTAGGCATCGTCCCCGTCCGGCACCACTTCATCCCGATCCGGGTCGTACTCGTCGTCGATCTCGCCCACGATCTCCTCGAGGAGATCCTCGAGGGTGACCAGTCCGGCGGTGCCGCCGTATTCGTCGATCACGACGGCGACGTGGACCGACTCGCGTTGGAGTTCCTGCAATAGATCGCCCGCGGACTTCGATTCGGGCACAAAGCGGGCGCGCCTGGCCACCGCATGGCAGGGAATGTCCGGACGCCCTTCCACCACCACGTAGCGGACCAGGTCCTTCAGGTACACGACGCCCCTGACGTCGTCCGTGTCCTCGCCGATCACGGGGATCCGGGAGAAGCCGGAGCGCAGGGACAGGTTCAGGGCCTTGGCCGCGCTGAGATCCTTGTCGGCAGCGATCATGTCGGTCCTGGGGACCATGACGGCTCGGACCCGCGTGTCACCGAGTTCCACCACGGAGTGGATCAGGTCCGCCTCTGCGTCCTCGATGGCGTTGGACGCCGAAGCCCGGTCCACCAGGTCCTTGAACTGGTCGGCGGTGAAGAAGGTGGCGTCGCCTGCACCCGAGCTCGGGGCCACGATGCCTTCCAGCCAGCCGGGAACGGGACCCAGGATCCAGGTGAGCACGCGCACCAACGGCGCGGTTCCTGCCACGACGCCCGCGGCATGGGTTCGCCCCAATCGCCTGGGCGAGACGCCGACCACCGCGAAACCGACCAACGTGATGGTGATCGTGGCCAACAGTCCGGCCAGCCAGATCGAGTGGACCCAGGAGGTCCAGGCGAGTGCGAAGGCTGCACCGCCTGCGGATTGGAAGAAGATCCTCCAGAAGCGCACCGCTCGCGTGTGTCGTTCCGGGGCCTTGAGGATCGCGACCAGCCTGCGCCGTTTCCCGTCCTCGATGAGTTCCTCGGCCTGTGATCGCGGAAGCGCGAGATAGGCGGCCTCCGCGGCGGTCAGCAGGCCGGCCGCAGCCGAGAGGAGGACCGCGATCACCACCAGCCAGACGGAGATCACTCCCCCATCGTCTCCTTCGGGGCGGGACGGCCGAGGAAATCGGAGAGCAGCGTGCGCTGCAGTCCGAACATCTCCTCACGTTCGTCCGGTTCGGCGTGATCGTATCCCAGCAGGTGCAGCATGCCGTGGGTGGTGAGCAGATCGAGCTCGTCCTGTGTGCTGTGTCCGCCTGCCGTGGCCTGCGCAGCCGCCACGGTGGGGCAGAGAACGATGTCGCCGAGCATCCCGGGCCCGGACAGGACTCCGGGTTTGCCTGGGCGCAGCTCGTCCAAGGGGAAGGACATGACGTCGGTGGGCCCCGGCAGGTCCATCCACTGCAGGTGGAGTCCCTCCATGGCGGCCTCGTCGACCAGCATCACGGAGACCTCGGCATCAGGATGGACGTACAACGTGTCCATGATGCTGACCACGAGGGCGGTCAGTTCCTCGAGGTCGGCGCTCTCCTCGGTCTCATTGATGACGTCGACGCTCATGCGCCCTCCTTGTGGGTGTGACTTCTGTTGTTGCGCCGGCGACCGGGCGACGTACGAGATTGCGACTCGTCCCAGCGTCCATAGGCGTCCACGATCTCGCCCACCAGCCTGTGACGCACCACGTCGGATGCGTCGAGCCGGCACATCGCGATGTCCTCGATCCCGGACAGGATCTCGGTGACCACCCGCAGTCCTGACGGTTTGCCGCCGGGGAGGTCCACCTGGGTGACGTCTCCGGTGACCACCATCCGGGAGCCGAAGCCCAAGCGGGTCAGGAACATCTTCATCTGTTCCGGGGTGGTGTTCTGAGCTTCGTCCAGGATCACGAATGCCTCGTTGAGCGTACGTCCGCGCATGTACGCCAGCGGTGCCACCTCGATGGTCCCCGAAGCGATGAGCCTCGGGATGGTCTCCGGCTCCATCATGTCGTGCAAGGCGTCGTACAACGGGCGCAGGTATGGGTCGATCTTGTCGGAAAGGGTACCGGGAAGATAGCCGAGGTTCTCTCCGGCCTCCACCGCAGGCCGGGTGAGGATGATCCGCGAGACTTCCTTGGACTGGAGCGCGTGGACGGCCTTGGCCATGGCCAGGTAGGTCTTACCCGTGCCGGCCGGCCCGATCCCGAAGACCACGGTGTCGGTGTCCATGGCTTCGACATAGGCTGCCTGGTTGAGGGTCTTGGGCCGGATCTGACGTCCACGGTGGCGCAGGATCTCCCCGGCCAGGGCGGGGTCCGGGACCGGGGCGGAGAGCTGACGTTCCGCACGGATGATGCGTTCCACCACCTGCGAGGTGACGGCGGATCCGCCTGCTGCGGCGTGCCTGGCCTGGTTCACGACGCGAACCACGGATTCCACGTCGCTTCGGCTTCCGCTGACCACCAGTCGATCTCCCAGGGGGCGTAGCCCCACATCGCGCCACACGCCCGCCATGATCCTGATCAGGGCGTCCTGGGGTCCCAAGGTGGCGACCATCTCTGAGACGTCCCTGAACTGCACGGTCTCCTCGGTGACGTCATCGTGATGTCCGGTGGCCGCCGGCCGGTCCGGGGTGGATGACGTAGGGGTGGCTGCCATGGGGTGTTTCGGCGTCCTTACGTTGCGAATGGGGTCCTGAGAGTTCAAGTTTAGTCGTAGTCGCCGAGCAGGGAGCGGATGAGGACCAGGCCAACGGCGCCTGCGGTCGAGGCACGTAGCACGTGCTGTCCCACGAGCACCGGGACGGCGCCCGCGGCCTGCAGCGCGGAGACCTCCGACGGCGCGATCCCGCCTTCCGGCCCCACGATCAGCAGCACCTCGCTCAGCAACACCTCGCTCGGGCCGGGCCCGGTATCGGCCTCGGTGGAGCCACCCTGCCCGCCGCTGTGGGTGCGCAACCACTGCCCCACGGCGGCGGAGATCGGTGTGGTGGCGTCCTCGTGCAGCACGAGCACCAGCCCACCCGCGTTCGTCACCGACGTCGCCTGCACGGCAAGTTGCTTGGTGGTGACGAGATCGTCCACGTGTGGGCTGAAGGAGCGTCTGGACTGTTTGACGGCGGCAGCCACCTGCGAACGCCATTTCGCGTGTGCCTTGGTGGCCCGGTCCGCTTTCCACCGCACGATGGATCGATCGGCCTGCCATGGTGTGATGGCGTGGACGCCGATCTCGACACAGGTTTCGACGGCCTGCAGGTCCCTGTCGCCCTTGGCCAGTGCCTGCACCAGCCGAGTGCGGATGCGCGGAGACTCCTCGTGGGTCACCGCGACCACCCGCAGATCGAGTGCCGCTCCCGCCGAGTCCACGCTGCACGTGTACCGGGTTCCGGCGCCGTCCACCACGTCGATCTCCTCGCCGACCTCCAGCCGTTTGACCGTTGCGTGGCGGGTCTCCGCCTCGTTGAGACGCAGGGAGTCACCGACCGTGTGCGCGCCGAGCTCGGTGTCAAGGAAACACTGGCGGGACATGTCAGCCGCGCAGCCTGTCCTTCAGGCGGGAGAAGAGGCCGCGGGACTCCAGCTTGCCTTCGGTGAAGGTCTCCTCACGGGCCTCGGCGAGATCCCGCAGCAGCTTTTGCTGGGCCTCGTCCAACCCGCGTGGGGTCTCCACGTTGATGGTGACGCGGAGGTCGCCGCGGCCTCCGCCGCGCAGGTGAGGGACGCCGAGGTCGTTCATGCGCACCTCGTCACCGGACTGGGTGCCGGGATCGATCGAGACCTCGTGATCGCCGTCGAACGTTTCCAGGGTCACGTCGGTCCCCAGTGCCGCGGCCGTCATGGGAACGCTCAGCACGGCGCGAAGGTCGTCGCCGTCGCGTTCGAAAACGGGGTGACGGTCCACCTCGATCTCGACGTAGAGGTCACCTGCGGGGCCGCCGCCGGTACCGACCTCACCCTGGCCGGGGAGGTGAACTCGGGTTCCGGAATCGACACCGGCCGGCAGCTTCACGTTCTTGGTGACGGTCTCGGCGACGCGGCCGCTTCCCTGGCACTCGGGGCAGGGCTTGGGCAAGGTGGTTCCGTAGCCGGAGCAGGCCGGGCACTCGGCCACGGTCATCATCTGGCCGAGCAGTGAACGAACCGGGCGCTGGATGTGACCGGCCCCGTGGCAGGTCTCGCAGGTGACGGGGTGACTCCCCGGCTCGACGCACTCTCCACGACAGACGGTGCAGAGTACTGCCGTGCGCAATTGCAGCTTGTGGTTGGTGCCCTTGACGGCATCCTCCAGGCTGATGCGGATGCGGATCAGCGCATCGCGTCCGGGAGCGGTCCTGGACTTGGGGCCCTGGCCGCCGTCTCCCCCACCGAAGAACTGTTCGAAGATGTCCCCGAACCCACCGAAGCCGCCGAAGCCGCCTTGGGCTCCGGTGCCGTTCTCGTTACCGGTGGCATCGTAATTACGGCGCTTCTCGGGATCGGAGAGAACCTCGTAGGCGTGGGAGACGGCCTTGTACTCCTCCTCGGTGTCGCCACCCGGGTTCAGGTCCGGGTGCAACTTCCTGGAGAGCTTACGGTGGGCCTTCTTGATCTCCTCCTGGCTTGCGTCAGGTGAGAGTCCGAGAGTCTCGTAATGGGATGCCATGGGAGCGGTTTTCCATACCTTTCGAAATGGGTTTGTTGCAGGCGTAGGGGCGGTACCCGGCTCTCAGGCCGAGAGGATCCTACTCAAGTATCTGGCGATGGCACGGACCGCGCCGATGGAGCCGGGGTAATCCATCCGAGTGGGACCGAGTACCCCGATCATGGAGTTGTTCCCCGGGCCGTACCCTGAGGCCACCACGCTGGCGCCGTTCAGACCGGTCCCCGCGTTCTCGCTGCCGATGCGCACGGCCACTCCGGAGGAGTCCTGTTCCATCTCCGCCAACAGTTTCAGCAGCAGGACCTGTTCCTCGAGTGCCTCCAACAGTGGCGTGATGTTGCCTTCGAAGTCCTGTTGACTCCTGGCCAGGTTGGCGGCGCCTGCCATGACCATGCGGTCTCTGACGCCTGCAGTGGCCAGGTCGGTGACCACGCGAGCGATCTCCCCCGCAGCGGAGCGCAGACTCGGCGGCACCAAGGCTTCGACCGTGACGGCAAGGCCGGCGGCCTCACGCAGATCGAGGCCGGAGACGAGGGAGAGCAGGGAACGCCTGATCATGGCGATGTCGTCCTCGCTCATGCCCTCGGGAAGGCTCACCACGCGCTGTTGCACCACACCCGTGGTGGTGATGAGGATGACCAGCGCCTGGCCGGGGCCGAGATCCACGATCTCCACGTGGCGCACACGGGCCCCGTCGGGGCGCGGGACCTGGATCACCGCGACCTGCCTGGTCACCTGCGCCAAGGCACGCACGGTCTTGGCGAGAACGTCGTCGATGCTGTCCGCGCCGTCGAGCAGCGTGTGGATGGCCCGGCGCTCGGCCGCGGACAGGGGTTTGACCTCCTGGATCCGGTCCACGAAGAATCGGTACCCCTTCTCCGTGGGGATGCGCCCGGCGGAGGTGTGGGGGGCCACGATCAGCCCGTCTTCCTCCAATGCGGCCATGTCGTTGCGTACCGTGGCCGCGGAAACCCCGAGCCCGTGACGTTCCACCAGGGCTTTGGACCCCACTGGCTCACGCGAATGGACATAGTCCTCGACGACGGCGCGCAGCACCTGGAGTCGCCTGGCGTTGGAACGATTCTGCTCGCTCATGCTTCCTCCTCGTCGGTGCTTTCGGACCCCACGGCCGTGATCGGAACTCACGGGCCGATCCATGGCGTTGGATTGGCACTCCGAGGTCCGGACTGCCAACTCGGGTCCAGTCTAGGCGTCGCGAGCGACAGACACCCAGCTTTGACGCTCTTCCAGCAGCGAACGTGACCGAGCACGCTCGCCCCTGCTGCGGCGGGTGGGCCGGGAGCGACGGTTAGGATCGATGCCATGTATGCCGATTGGGGACCCCGTGACCTGACGCCCGCCAAGCGGGTTCCTCCGAGGAAGGTCGCTGCAGCACTCGGGCTGCTGTTGGAAGACATGGAGTCCGGGTTCGTCGGTGAGTTGGTCTCGACGGAACGTGCAGGCGGCATCCGTGTCCTGGTCCTCGAGGACCGTCACGGACGCCGTCGCTCCTTCCGTTCCGGCTTCGGTTTCCTGGTGGAGGGCGAGCCCGTGGAGATCGTGGAACCAGCCCAGGCCCCAGCGGTCAAGACCAAAACGCCCCGACGCTCGGCGTCGGGTTCCGTCCATGTGGGTCATGCTCCGGCCAGGACGGCCCGGGCCGCACGGATCTGGGTGGAGGGGGCGCATGACGCCGAGCTCGTCGAACACATCTGGGGCCACGACCTGCGCATCGAGGGCATCGTCGTCGAGCCGCTGCACGGGGCCGACGACCTGGCCGCCCGCGTGCGCGACTTCGCCCCGAACCCGGGACGCCGCCTGGGCGTCCTGCTGGACCACCTCGTCACCGGGTCCAAGGAGGACCACATCGCCAACGCCGCGATGAAGGTGCCCGGGGCGCAAGGCAACGTCCTGGTGCTGGGCCACCCGTTCATCGACATCTGGCAGGCCGTCAAGCCCGCCCGCCTAGGTCTGGACGCCTGGCCCACCGTCCCCCGCAACGAGGACTTCAAGCTCGGCACCCTGGCCAGGCTCGGGTGGCCGCACCGGACCAAGGAGGACGTCGGGCTCGGCTTCCAGCGCATCCTCTCCACGGTACGCGGCTACGGCGACCTCGAACCCGCACTGTTGGGACGCGTGGAAGAGCTCATCGACTTCGTCACCACGTAATCGAGGACACCCTGCGATTCCAGGCTTGCACCCAGCAGATTTCAGTAAGCTTAAGCGTCGACAGCGGGTTCTTGCACGGAACCCGTCCGTGAAGTCCTTCGAAGGAGGCATAGACCCGGTGTCCTCACAATCCCAGCCCCCGGCTCAGGGCCGCGGCAATACGCCCCGAGAGCACACCCGGTCGCTTCCCTTGACCCCTGCAGAGGACCGCCGGTGGGCCTACGTGGCCCACAGCTTCTCCATCGCAGGGTTCATCCCCAGCCTCTGCGTCTACTTGGCCTTCCGCGATCGAGGACCGTTCACGCGCCAGGAATCCCGTGAGGCCTTCAACTTCACGCTCCCTCTGACCGTGTTGGTGGTCGTTTTCCTTGGCCTCGGCTTCATCCCTGCGATCGGCTGGATCTTCTCTGTCGTGGCGGTCCTGATATGGCTGTTCATGACCATCTCCGGGGTGTTGGGCGGCGTCCAGGTCAACAAGGGCCGCCCGTATCTCTACAAACTCAACGTGCGGATGTTCCTCTACGAGTGATCCCGCAACGAGCGAAGGCCCGGTGACGGCGAGGTTGGATTCCTCGTCGCACCGGGCCTTTCGGTTGCCGGTCAGCCGCGCATCTTGTGCTCGTCGTCGAGCCAGTTGGGGCTCTTGTTCTTCAACGCGAAGATGTAGACCAGCAGCGACACGGCGATGATGGCCGTGGCGACCGCGATGAACAGCGGCATCCTGTCCGCGCCGGTTGCGGCCTCGTACATCAGCGGTGCGGTGCCTCCGAAGGCGGAGTTGGCCAGGGCATACCCGAATCCGACACCGAGCGCACGGATGTGGGTCGGGAAGAGCTCCGCCTTCACCACCGCGTTGATGGAGGTGTAGCCGGTGAGGATCACGAAGCCCACGGCAAGGATCAGGAAGGCCGAGACCGGGCTGGACTGCTTGGGCAGGTAGGTGAGCAGGAACCAGGTGTAGGCCACGCCGCCCACCCCGAAGAAGACCAGCAGCGCCTTGCGTCCCACCTTGTCGGAAATGTAGCCACCCAAGGGCTGCAGCAGCATGAGGAAGGTCAGGGCGAGGAAGTTGATCAGGGTACTGGCCACGACATCGCCGTCGGCGAAGAGTGACTTGACGATATTGGGGCCCGTGACGGAGTAGACGTAGAAGGCCAACGTTCCGCCTGCGGTCACCAGGAAGCACAGCAGCAGCGGACGCCACTGGTTCAGCAGCAATTCCTTCATGGATCCGGACTGCTCGGACTCGCCGGCCTTGACCGCCTGCAGCGTGGAGGTCTGCAGGGACTCGTCCATGGTCCGACGGATCCACAACACCACCAGCGCACCCACGGCGCCGATGGCGAAGGCCACCCTCCAGCCCCACGTCTGGATCTGGTCGTGGCTCATGGTCAGCACCATGATCATCAGCGTCAACTGGGCCAGGACGTGGCCGCCCACCAGGGTCACGTAATTGAAGGAGGAGAGGAATCCGCGGCGGCCCGGCAGCGCGGTCTCGGACATGTAGGTGGCGCTGGTGCCGTACTCGCCGCCGGTGGCGAAGCCTTGCACAAGACGGGCGAACACCAGCAGCACCACGGCACCGACACCGATGGTGTTGGCGGTCGGCGAGACGGCCACCAGGAGGGAGCACGCAGCCATGAGGGAGACGGAGACGCTCAAGGACAAGCGCCGACCGTGCCGATCGGCGAAGCGGCCGAAGAACCAGGAGCCGATGGGCCGCATGATGAACGTGACGGCGAAGATGGCCCAGACGTACAGGGTCGAATTCGCCTCGTCCTCGGAGAAGAACTGGGATTCGAAGTAGCTGGCGAACACCGAGTAGACGTAGACGTCGTACCACTCGACGAGGTTGCCCGCCGAACCCTTCAGCGTATTGGACACCGCCCGACCCATGGTGGTCGAGGTCCGCGTGGTCTTGGTCCCAGGCCCTGGCGGCTGTTGCGTCATCGTTGACATCGTTGCTTCCCGTCGTCGAGTGGTTCGAGTGGTTCGGAGCAACCCGAGGGCTGCGCCACCCACTCAGTCTGCGAGGCATGAGGTGGGTCACATCGGATTTCTTAACACTGTCTTTACGTACTCACGTTGGTTCGTCGCGGGGCGCGTGCGGACTGTGTGCATACTTGATCCCATGCGTGTGCTCATCGCGGAGGACGACCCCTCCGTCTCCGCTGCCCTGGCCGGAGCCCTGAATCGGGCGGGCCACGTGTGCAGCCGGGTCACGAGGGGCGCGGACGTCCTCAGCGAGCACGGCAATGCGGACGTGCTCATGTTGGATCTCGGCCTCGAGGACATGGACGGACTGGATGTACTGGACCGCCTGCGCAATGTGGCGGACCTGCCCGTGATCGTGGTGACCGCACGCGACGACGAGCGCTCCACGGTGCGCGCCTTGCGCTCTGGCGCAGACGACTACCTGGTCAAACCCGTGCGCCTGCACGAACTGCTGGCCCGGCTCACCGCCGTCACCCGTCGCTACGCGACCTCCGACCGGATCGATCTGGGCCCCGTGCAGATCGACGAGGTCGCCCGCCAGGTGAGGCAGGACGGCACCGAGGTGTCTCTCACCCCGACCGAATTCGCCCTCCTCATGGCCTTGGCGCGCAGCGCCGGAACCGCGGTGGAGAGGCAGGCCGTCCTCGAACGGGTCTGGGGCCCGGGCTACGCCTCGACCTCGCGATCCTTCGATGTGCATCTGGCCCAACTGCGCCAGAAACTACCTCTGCTCACCATCACGACCATCCGCGGGTTCGGTTTCCGCCTCGAACTGCCCTCATGAGACGGCGAGTCCTGCTTCCGTTGGCCCTGCTGGGGCTGCTGACCGTCATCGCCATCCTGTTCCCGGTGTCCCAGGCGATTTCCCACGAGCGCACCGACCAACTCCGGCTCCAGCGCACGGCGACCATCGACCGGATCCTGCAACGCGCCGCAGGTCCCGTTGCGGGCTCCGACGCCTCCAGCCTGCAGAGCTATCTGGACCGCCTGGAACGCGTCTATGGCGAGCGTGCCGTGGTGGTGGACGACGCCGATCGAGTGGTCGCCTCCAGCGGTGGGATGCGGGCAGAAGGAAAGGTGGAACCGGCGCTCGACGCGGCCCTGCGCGGAGTGGACCACGCCGACAGCGACGCGATCCTGCCATGGAGCGCCGACACCGCCGTCTTCGCCTCCCCCGTGCTGTCCCAGGGCACCTCCCCCATCGGCGCGGTGGCCCTGGAGGCGAACCTCACCCGGGCCAAGGGCGACGTGACCCGCCAGCTGGCCATGGCCGGCACTGCCGGACTCGGGGTCCTGGCCGCCGTCCTGCTCGCCTCGGTCTGGTGGACCCACTGGGTGCTACGCCCCGTCCGCGCGCTCGACCTCGCTGCGAACGCGCTCGCCGAGCAGGAGGACTACCGCCCGGCCGCGGTCACGGGACCGCCCGAGCTACGCCGGCTCTCACGGTCCTTCCAGCGCATGGCCCAGCACGTCGAAGACACCTTGGAACAGCAGCGCGGGTTGGTTGCCGCCACCTCGCACCAGCTGCGCAATCCCCTGGCCGCCGTACGCATGCGACTTGACGCCATGACCTTCTCTGGTGCCGACGCGCTGGACGCCGCCGTCGACCGCAACGAGATCGCTGCCATCGACCGGGATCTCGATCGGCTCGAGCGCACCATCGATCGCATCCTGGAACTGGCCAGAGCGGAGCACAGGGCCAATCAGGCCACCTCACCGAACGCCGCAGACTCCCCCACAGACGAGTACCCGATCATCACGGCGGAGGAACTGGCGGACGCCCATCGGGCGGCCGCCCTCGGGTGCGGGCTGACCCTGAAAGCCGTGCCCTCAGCGGCCCGCCCCAGGTTCTCCCGACAGGACCTCGACGAGATCCTCGCCATCCTGGTGGACAACGCCGGTAAGTACGCGGGGCCCGAGGCCACCATGACGCTGGCGTGGGAGCAGAGCGCCTCCACCGCGACACTCACGATCAGCGACGACGGCCCCGGGCTCACCGACCACGAATTGGAGCACCTCGGCACCCGCTTCTGGCGTGCCAGAAACCACTCCTCCCTACCGGGATCCGGGCTGGGCCACGCGATCGTCCTTCAACTCGCCCGGGCCAACCGCGCCACCGTCGCCACCGACCGGGGTACCGACGGCGGACTCCGCATCCGGATCAGGACGGAGCAGACATGACCCTCACGCGACGCGACCTCATCGGCGCAACCCTGGCCTCCTCAGCACTCGCCGTGGCGCTGGGCCTCAGCGCGTGCACCGGCCGCGACACCGCCACCAGGCTCCGGTTGGCGTCCGGGGAACGCGGAGGCAACTACCACCGATTCGCCCGGTTGCTCAGAGACGCCGCCCACCACGGCGACACCGGGCTGGCCGTGACTCCCGTCGCCACCAACGGCAGTGCCGAGAACCTGGAGAAACTCGCCTCCGGAGCCGCGGAACTGGCCATGTGCCTCGCGGACACGGCCGAGGTCGATCCCGGAGGGTCGGCGGCGATCGGACGCATCTATCAGAACTACCTGCAATGCATCGTCAGAGCCGACGGCCCCATCACGGCCTTCGAGGATCTCGCGGGCCACCCGATCTCCATCGGCGCCCCAGGCTCCGGCTGTTCCTTCACCGTGCGACGGCTCCTCGACACGCAGGGCCAGGACGGGCGGAACGTGGACCGGCAGAACGTCCAGGAGCATCCGATCGCCGAGGCCCTCGACCGACTCGACGCGGGAGACGTGGACGCCTGCTTCTGGTCCGGCGGCCTGCCGACGCCACTCATCGACCGCCGAGCCCGCACGTCGGGTCGGCGCCTGCTCGACCTCTCCAACGGCATCGAGGCACTTCAACATGACCACCCGGACGTCTATCTCGCGGCACGTGTCCCCAGCGGCGTCTACGGCTCCACAGCGCCGCTCACCACCGTCGGCGTGCCAAGCCTGCTGATGGCCTCCCCCGGGCTGGCAGACTCCACCGTCGCTTCCCTCGTCGACATCCTCATCGAAGACGCACACAGCCTGGTTCCACAGGACTCCATCGGGGTGCAGTTCCTGACCCCGTCCGACCTGATCGACACAGGCACACTCGCCTTGCACCCCGCGGCGCGAGCACGCTACCGCGAACGCTACGGCTGATCCGTTCAGAACCCCAGCAGGGTCCTGACCACGCCGTCGGCCAGCAACCTTCCACGCAAGGTGAGGACCAGTCGGCGCTCGCCGCCCGCATCGGCCCGACGGGCCGGCGCCGGTTCCACCAGGCCGTCGGCCACGAGCCCCGCGACTCGGGAACGCTCCTCGTCGGACAGAAGCGACAGCGGCAGGCCGTCGGCCAAGCGGATGCGCAGCATGACCTGTTCGAGGTGCCTGGCCTCCGCGTCGGGGATCTCCCGCGCATGCACCGGAGAGACACCGGTATCCAGACGCTGTTGGTAGGCGGCAGGGTGCTTCACGTTCCACCAGCGCACACCGCCCACGTGGGAGTGGGCACCCGGGCCGATGCCCCACCAGTCCTGGTCCATCCAATAGGCCACGTTGTGGTGGGCGCGGTGGTGACGGCCGCGAGCCCAATTGGACACCTCGTACCAGTCGTAACCGGCGTCGGCCAAGATCTTGTCCGCCAGGACGTACTTGTCGGCGTGGTCGTCGTCGTCCACGTTCGGCACCTCGCCGCGGCGGATCTGAGCGGCGAGTTTGGTGCCGTTCTCGATGATCAGTGCATAGGCCGAGACATGGTCCGGTTCCATGGCCAGGACCGCCTCGAGGGACGCACGCCAATCCTCAAGGGACTCCCCGGGCGTGCCGTAGATCAGGTCAAGGCTGACGTCCAGCCCGGCCTCGCGAGCCCAGGCCACGGCCTGTGGGACCCGCTCGGGTGTATGGGTCCGATCGAGCACCTTCAACACGTGCGGGCGCACCGACTGCATGCCGAAGGAGACGCGTGTGAAGCCGGAGTCCGCAAGGGTCTGCAACGACTCCGGTGTCACGGAGTCCGGGTTGGCCTCGGTGGTGACCTCGGCGCCCGGGACCAGCCCGTAGTGGTCCACGGCCCTGCGCAGGGTGTCCCCCAGCGCCTGAGCCGGCAACAACGTGGGGGTTCCACCGCCGAAGAACACGGTTGACAACGGGCGCTCACCGGCGCCGACGTCGTTGAGCACCCGCTCGGACAACGCCAATTCCGCCGCCATGGCGTCCGGGTAGGTCTCGCGTGAGGCCCCGTTGCCCAGCTCCGTGGCGGTGTAGGTGTTGAAGTCGCAGTACCCGCAGCGCACACGGCAGAACGGGACGTGCAGGTACAGGCTGAGGGTGCGCTGCGCGGCGTTGGCCCCCGCCGAGGCCGGCAGCGACCCGTCCGTAGGGGCCGGGTCGCCGTCAGGGAGAGTGGAGGGCACTACTTCTTCTTCTTGTCTTGGCCGTCGGAGTCGGACGAGAGCGCGGTGATGAAGGCCTCCTGCGGAACCTCCACGCGGCCCACCATCTTCATCCGCTTCTTGCCTTCCTTCTGCTTCTCCAGCAATTTGCGCTTACGGCTGATGTCGCCGCCGTAGCACTTGGCCAGCACATCCTTACGGATGGCGCGGATGTTCTCACGGGCAATGATGCGGGAGCCGATGGCGGCCTGGATGGGCACCTCGAACTGCTGACGGGGAATGAGCTCACGCAGCTTGGTGGCCATCATGGTCCCGTAGGCGTAGGCCTTATCCCGGTGCGTGATCGCGCTGAACGCATCCACCTGATCACCCTGCAGCAGGATGTCCACCTTCACCAGATCGGCCACCTGCTCGCCATCCGACTTCCAATCCAGCGAGGCGTAGCCGCGGGTCTTGGACTTCAGGTGATCGAAGAAGTCGAAGACAATCTCGGCCAGCGGCAGCCGGTAGCGCATCTCCACCCGCTCCTCGGAGATGTAGTCCATGCCGCCCATGATTCCGCGGCGGGACTGGCACAGTTCCATGATGGCGCCGATGAACTCACTCGGCGCGATGATGGTCGCGGCCACCATGGGTTCATGGACCTCCAGCACCTTGCCGCTGGGGAACTCTGAGGGGTTCTTCACGTGCAGGTGGGATTTGTCCTCGGTGATCACGTCGTATTCGACCGCAGGTGCGGTGGAGATCAGGTCGAGGCCGAACTCGCGCTCCAGGCGTTCGCGGACGATCTCGAGGTGCAACAGGCCGAGGAAGCCCACACGGAAACCGAAGCCGAGCGCGGCCGACGTCTCCGGCTCGTAGGTCAGCGCGGCGTCGTTGAGCTTGAGCTTGTCCAGGGCATCGCGCAGGACCGGGTAGTCGGATCCGTCGATGGGGTACAGACCCGCGAACACCATGGGTTTGGGGTCCTCGTAGCCGCCCAACGACTCCTCGGCAGGCGACGCGTGCGAGGTCACTGTGTCACCCACACGGGACTGACGAACGTCCTTCACACCGGTGATCAGGTAGCCGACCTCTCCGACGGCCAGGCCCTTGGTGGGGACGGGCTCCGGGGAGGACACGCCGATCTCCAGCAGATCGTGGATGGCGCCGGTGGACATCATCTCGATGCGTTCGCGGGGGGAAAGTTTGCCGTCCACCACACGCACGTAGGTCACCACGCCGCGGTAGGAGTCGTAGACCGAATCGAAGATCATGGCTCGGGCCGGGGAATCCGCATTCCCGACGGGAGCCGGCAGCTGCTTCACGATCTGGTCGAGGAGCTCCTCGACACCCTGACCGGTCTTACCCGAGACCTTCAGTACGTCCTCCGGCTCCACACCGATCAGGTTCGCCAGTTCAGCGGCGTACTTCTCCGGTTCGGCGCTCGGCAGGTCGATCTTGTTCAACACCGGGATGATGGTGAGGTCGTTCTCCATGGCCAGGTAGAGATTGGCCAGGGTCTGCGCCTCGATGCCCTGAGCGGCATCAACGAGCAGGATGGCACCCTCACAGGCGGCCAGCGACCGGGAGACCTCGTAGGTGAAGTCGACGTGGCCAGGCGTGTCGATCATGTTCAAGGCATAGGCTCTACCGTCCACTTCCCACGGCATACGCACGGCCTGGGACTTGATGGTGATGCCGCGTTCGCGCTCGATGTCCATCCGGTCCAGGTACTGCGCCTTCATGTCGCGCGGCTGCACCACGCCCGTGGACTGCAGCATGCGGTCGGCCAGCGTTGACTTGCCGTGATCGATGTGGGCGATGATGCAGAAATTGCGGATCACCGCGGGATCGGTGGCGGCGGGCGCCGGTATCTCACGGGCCTGGGGGGACAAGAGCGTCAGCCTCGCTTCAGTTCGTCGGTACGCGAGAAACGCGTTCCGTGTGTGTATCTGGTCGGTGCCCACACCACGTGCGCACTGTGTCTCCCCCGATTCTCTCACGGGCAACCGGCGACACCGCACCAGCACCGGTGCCCTGGCCCCTGTGCTCTGCCGGTATCGTCACGGTGCATGGCAAAGAATGGTTGGGGCCGGCTGGCCCGCACTCTGCTCAAACCCGTACTGCGCGAGGCCAAGCGAAGTCTCAGCGACCAGATCGGCGCGCAACAGCGCAAGTCCACGAAGTCGGTGCCCGACGAGCGCACGGCGGCCCCGCACGGGCAGCGCCAGGGCGCGGGTTCACCGCGACCGGCCACCACGCCGTCGGGCAGTGGTCCGTCCGGCGGTGACCACGGCGCCTACGCTGGCGACTTCACCGGCCGGGTCAAGGCCCAGTACGCCCCTCACCCGGACGGCGACGCCGATCCCGGCGAGATCGTCTGGGCGTGGGTCCCCTATGAGGAGGACCACCGTCAGGGCAAGGACCGACCGACCCTGATCGTGGGTCGCGATGGCCAGTACCTGCTCGGACTGATGCTGACGTCCAAGGAACACACCGACAACGGCAACCCGAACTACCTGGACCTCGGCACGGGAGACTGGGACAAGGAGGGGCGGCCGTCGGAAGTGAAGCTGGATCGGGTACTGCGCCTCGACGAATCCGCCGTGCGACGCGAGGGTGCTGTGTTGGATCGCACACGCTTCGATCGGGTCGCAGCGGCCCTGTCGGCTAGACGTTGAACACGGTGATCCTGGTATAGTTCAACGAAGTGTGTCCGCGCTGGTCGACGGGCACTCGTCCATGAGCACAACCTGGTATCCCCACGCCATCTCAGTCGTGTTCGAGGACGTAAACCCTCAGACCATCCATCCATTCGTCAAGAAGGACAACCGTGGCGAACATCAAGTCCCAGAAGAAGCGCATTCTCACCAACGAGAAGGCGCGTCAGCGTAACGCCTCCGTGAAGTCGGAGCTGAAGACCGCTGTCAACAAGGTCAACGCGGCTGTTGCCGCCGGTGACAAGGAAGCCGCTCAGCCGGCCCTCCAGGCTGCATCCCGCAAGCTGGACAAGGCCGTCTCCAAGGGCGTCATCCACAAGAACCAGGCCGCCAACCGCAAGTCGGCGATCTCCAAGAAGGTCAACGCTCTCTGAGGTTCAAAGCTTTGAGGCCCCGTCACCGGTTCCGGTGACGGGGCCTTCTTGGTTCTTCAGGTGGTTCCCTGTGCCGAACCAGCCGTGACGTCCACCGGCGCCTCGCTTCATCCTCCGCTGTGATCGATGGCCCTGTGGTGTGGTCGACGGCGTTTCCACCGCTGGCGGCGCATTCGCACCGCCTGCTGTCGCGCCGGGAGGTCGAGCGGGTCAGCGACGGCCGGCCAGCCTCGAGACCGCCACGACTGCACGCTCAACGGCGTAGTGGGGGTCACGCCCCTCCCCCTTCACCAGGGCATCGGTCTGCGCCACGAGCCGCACGCACTGGGCCAGGGACTCCTGGCCCAGCCGCCTGGACACCTCCTGCGCCTGATTCACCTGCCACGGCGCCATCTTCCACGTGGATGCGGCCTCTGCGGTGGGCATGCCCGCCACCCGGGCCGCCGAACGAATCTTGAGGCCCAGCGCCGACACCAATGGAACCGGGTCGATACCGGTGGCCAGAGCGTGACGCAGCAGGGAGACCGCCTGCGCCCCACGTCCCGCCAGCGCGGCATCCGCCACCGCGAAGCCGGTGGTCTCGACACGCCCGCCGAAGTAGGAGGCCACCTGCTCCGCCGTGACGTCCCCCTCGGCATCCTCCATCAGCTGACGGCAGGCGGAGCCGAGTTCCGCCAGATCCGAACCCACCGCTGCAACCAGGGCGGAGACGGCCTCCGGCGCGATCCGGCGCCTGGCCTGCTTGAACTCGGCCTGGACGAAGTCTGCCTTCTCGGAATCCTTCTTGTAAGGCGCGCAGTCGATCACCGCAGCCGTCTTCTTCAGCGCGTCGAGGAGACCCTTGCCCCGATTGCCTCCTGAGTGATGCAACACCACGCAGACGTCGGGATCGGGCGAGGCCACGTACCCGGTGAGGTCCTTCTGAGCGGCCTCGTTCATCTGAGCGAGCCCGTGGAACTCGACGAGGTTCCTGCCTCCGAACAGGGACGGGCTGGCGGCCAGAAGGAGTTCGCCGGGCTGATAGGACGAGGCCTCGAACCGGGTCACGCTCAGTTCCGGTTCCTGCGCTGCGGCCAGCGACCTGATGCGGTCGAAGGCCCGTGCTGCCTGATAGTCATCCGCCCCCGTCAGCAGCACCAGGGGACGCGGTTCCGCATGCCGGAAGCTGGTGCCGCGCGCCGCCTTGGCATTGCGTGCACGGGTTCCGCGAGCAGCTGCCGCCATGGTCACCACGTCCTTGTCCGTATTCGTCGTCTTCTCCCCCGCTCCACGAGTCTAGTCGGGTCGGACGTGGCGGACCACGCGCAGCCCCTGCGCTGTGGACCTCAGGAGGACCGTGCCGTCCTGGTCGGTACGCAGCACGGGGATCGAGCTGGCGGTGAGGGCGTCGATGATGGTGGGCGACGGGTGGCCGTAGCCGTTGTCCGCCCCCACCCCGATGAGAGCGGCATCGGGACGGAAGGTCCGCATCAGATCCGTGCCCCCGTTCGCGGAACCGTGGTGGGAGATCTTCAGCAGGCGACTGCGTCCGGCCGCCGGGTCCGCGGCCCCGGCGGCGACCGCCGCTTTCCCGGCCAGTTCCTCGGCGTCGCCGGCCGTGAGGAGATCCACGCCTGCCCCCGCGTCGCTCACGGCGCGCAGCACGAGTGAGGCGTCGTTCTCGTCGGCCGCTGCCGGCGCCCTCATGATGCGCACGGTCCAGGGGTGACAGGTGACCTCGTGTCCGGGAACACCACGGGTCGCGTGCGTTGTCGGTGCCTTCCGCCCTGCAGTCCCGTACACCACCTCGTCCGCAGGGGCCGCGCCAAGCGCCTGCGGTAGCCCGCCAACGTGATCGACGTCCAGGTGGGAGATCATGGCAGCGCACAGCCGGTCCACCTTCGCCTTGCCGAGGCAGCCTGCAACGTCTCCCTCATCCGGGCCCGCGTCCAACAGCACGCCACGCCCGGCGTCTGCAACCAACACCATGGCGTCTCCTTGACCTACATCGCACAACAGCACGTCGCCCGGGAGGACCTCTGGGTGTGGACCGGGTAGCCCGAGGACCGTTCGAGCCGCGGGCACCGTCGCCACCAGACCACCGCCGACACCTGAGACGGCAACGGTCAGGACCACCGTGATGACCCGTCGACGTGCCCTGCCGAGCCCTGTACCGACGCGCCCTCCTCCGTGTCCACCGTGCCCAGGCTTTCCGTCACCGCAGCGTAGGAAACGCAGGGGGCGGCGACGGAAAGCCTCGGGGATGCCGGTCCTGGCTGCGAGGATGAGCGCCCCGGGGACCGCCCAGCACAGCGCCGCGCCCAACACGACCCCCCAGGGGGCCTCGGGCCAGTGGATCCTGGGGCCTCGTTCGGCGGAGGCCAATCCCAGCCACGCCACCACCTGTGCCGCCCACCGGCAGGCCTCGACCAGAGGAAGACACAGCAACGAGCCGAGCGGGGCAAGCAGCAACAAGAGCGGGCCCAAGGTCCCGACCACCACGACGAAGGGTGCGGCCACCACATTGACCGGGACGATCAGCGGCGACTGTTCGGAGGAGAGGCCGACCAGTTCGGGCGTACAAGCCAGGGTTGCCGCCACCGAGACCGACACCGACTCCGCCAGCATTCGCGGCACGTGAAGGCGCTGCAGCCCCTTGGTCAGAGGCGGGCCGATCAAGGTGATCCCCAAGCACGCCACCACCGAGAGACGAAACCCCACTCGGGTGAGCTGCCAGGGATCGGCACAGACCAGAAGTGCTGCGGCCGTGGTGACCAGCAGCACGCCGATGCGGGGCCGACCCGACACCACCGCCACCGCGGCCAACCCTCCCATGACGGCCGCCCTGAGCACGGGAGGGTCGGGCCCCACCAGCAGCACGAAGGCCACCACGGCCGTGATGGTCGCTGGTGCTCGCGCCCAACGTGGTAGCCGCAGGAATCTACCGGCGGCGGCCACCGCAGAGATCAGCACGGAGATGTTGGATCCCGACACCGCCGTGACATGGCTCAGGCCGGCCTGAGTCATCGCATCGGAGAGCCGGGAGGATTGCAGGGAGCGATCGCCGGCCACCATGCACGGAACCAAGGCTGCGCCGCCGTCGGCATGCCCACCGCGGTACAACCGTGTGAGCGCCCTGCGTTGGGCGGAGAGCGCATCCGAGGCTTGATCGGGCCCGGTCAGCGGCGCCGACACCAGGCGCACGCGCGCGGCTTCCGCGCGCCGCCCGTCCAGGTCCGAGGGGGCGAACCAGCCCGAGAAACGGGTTCCACGATCCCACTCCTCTCGGTCGCGGACCAGCGTACGGGGAAGGACGAGGAGGACCGTGGCACCGGACCCTGTCCCCGACACGACGGTGGCGGATGCCAGCAGAACCTCTCCGGCCTCGGCCGGTGACGCTGTGAGTTCCAGCCCCAGCCTGGTCCGTTGGGCGGCCAGCAGGTCAAGGACGCCCTGCCTGGTGCGGGCGTCCGCAGCACTGCCTGCCCCGAGCACCGCCAGCCCGACGCATCCCACCGCAGCAAGCGAACACCACCTCCTTCCCCTGTCCCCCGGCTTCGCACCCCGTTGGGTCCCGAGCAACCACAGTCCCGCTGCGCTCGCCAAGGCCAGGGAAGACATGACCAGGGCCGTTGCCGAACCCCAGCCCCTCTGGGTGTAGTGAAGTCCTGCCAGCAGCACCACCGCGGACGGCACCACCACCGTCATCGCCCCGGCCAGCGCTCGCAGTCCCGATTCCTTCCACGCCTCAGCCATAGCCGACCTTGCCCTCGAGCTTGGCGAGCATCGCTGGACCGATTCCCGGGACGGCATCAAGATCCGCTGCGGACGTGAAGGGGCCGTGCTGCTCGCGCCACTCGATCAGACGCTGCGACATGGCCGGTCCGACACCGGGCAAGGTCTGCAGGGCCGTAGCGTCCGCGGTATTGAGATTCACGATGCTCGGTTCGGTGTTCGCGGCGTCCGTACCGGGCCGAACGCTGAGAGGTTGGACCCCCTGTTGCGGCGCACCCAGCGTTTCCGAACCGCTACCCCCTGCTACGGTCGAGGATTCCCCCTTGGCCGGAACCCGGACCTGGGTCCCGTCACCGACCGCCCCGGCCAGATTCACACCGGCCAGGTTCGCCTTGCCGGTGGCCCCACCTGCTGCCTTCACGGCGTCATCCACTCTGGCCCCGTCAGGCAACCGGTACAGGCCCGGCTTCTTCACGGCGCCGATCACGTGCACCTGAAGCTGTGAGGCCTGCGTCGTCGGGTCATCTCCGTCAGGTAGGGCCGGCGCGGTCGCGTCGGCCGAAGGCGATCCCGCGCTCGCCGACGCCGTCGGCTCGCCCGCCGTGGTGGTCGCGGGGACCAGCAATTCAGCGTTCTCCTCCCCGTGTAGGGCCCCTGCCACGCGGAACCCGATGACCGCGGCAGCAGCGATCAGCAGCACGACGATGGCACGGTGACCCCAGCCGCGCACGGACCGTCTCCGGGGCGCTCCCAGCGGCGTTCCGGGCTCGCGTCCGTCCAGATCCGGGATTCGGTGGTCCACCTCAGTGGATTCCGGGAAGACGTCGTGGAGCCCTGCCGGAGGCGCGAGCTCCCAGCCGTCGTCCCTGCCTCCCCCGTGCCTGCCCATGCGCTCCACGCTAGGTTGCGGCGTGGCGGTGTGCAGTCACGGTCGGGATCATCTGTGGATACGAGTGCGTCGACACGCCGGTGAGTACACACGGCGGTGCTTGTCGACGCGCCGCCGCCGTGGCCGCCGGCCTTTCCCCTACACCGTGCGGTGTCTAGGATGCCTTGGCATGACACACCTACAGCCCCACCGCATCGTCACCGCCCTGGACTGCCCCGACGCCGTGGCGCTCGGCACGTTCTATGCCGAACTCCTGGGCTGGGAGCTGAAGACGCCCGGCCCGGACGAGCCCGACTTCGCCGATCCGGAATGGGTCGCCGTGGTTCGGGCCGACGTCGGAGAACACGCCTTCTCCCTGGGCTTCCAGAGAGTCCACGATTTCGAACGGCCCACCTGGCCGGAGGGTCCGGTCCCCCAGCAGGCCCACCTGGATTTCTGGGTGGACGACCTCGAAGCCTCCGGCGAGGTCGCATTGGGACTGGGAGCGACCCGCCACGATGTCCAGCCGAGCGAGGACGGCGGATTCGTGGTGTACCTGGACCCCGTTGGCCACCCGTTCTGTCTCTGCCGGGCCTGAGGCTCGCGTTTCAGCTCACGGGTTCGTTGCGCACCACCAGCGCGGTGAGCCCGGCACCGGTGTGCGCCGCCAGCACTGGGGGCGCCGCCGTGACCACGGGCTCGTGGCTGCTCCACCCCCTGACCTTCTCGGCCAGGTCTGCGGCCAGGTCCGGGGCGCCGAAGTGATGCACTCCGACCCGCACCCGCTCCGGGTCCGGGCCCACCACGCCCTGCGCCAACTCGACCATGCGCTCCACCGCGCGCGGCAGCGAGCGGACGCGTTCCAGGGGGACCACCCGCCCGTCGGGCGTAAGACCCAACAACGGCTTCACATTGAGCAGGGTCCCCATGAAGGACGCGGTGCCGCTGATCCGGCCACCCTTGCGAAGCCGGTCGAGGGACGGCACACAGAGCCAGATCCGGGATCTGTCCCCCGTGCGTGCCGCGGCAAGGATGTCCTGCAACGGGGCCCGGCGTTGGGCGAGCTCGGTGGCCGCCATGACGGCGAACCCCTGGCCGAGTCCGGCGGACAGGGAATCGATCACATGCGTTGGAAGGACGGCACGTTCGGCTGCCCAACGCGCAGAGTCCACCGTGCCGGACAAGGAGGAGGACAGAGCGATGATCACCGCGTCGTCGAACCCCGCCTGCGCCGCTGCATCCAGCACCTTCAGCATCTGGCCGGGGGGAACACGCGAGGTGGACACCGGCAGGCCCATGGCCAGCCCCAGGGACAGCTGTTGGCCCACGTCGTCGAACTCCTCGACGTAAGTCCGATCACCGATGGTGACGGGCATCCCCACCACGTGCAGGTGTTCCGCGTAGGTGTCGACGAAGTCGGCAGGCAGGGCCGCCGCCGCGTCCGTCACCACCAGGACCTTGGGCCCACGCGGACCGCGCCGGCCCAAACGTTGGAGAAGGCCGGTCAGCGGAGCACTCGCGTGCGACTCAGACATGTCTGCCTCCCTGCTCACTCAGGATCGCTCAGTTGGGAACGGACTCAGCGGGGAACCAGCCGTTCACTTGATGACGATCGAGACCAGCTTGGGGGCACGCACGATCACCTTGATGATCTCCGCATCACCGATGCTGCGCTTGACCTGCTCGTTCCCGAGGGCCTCCGAACGCAGGGCGTCCTCGGAGATGTCCACCGGGACTGTCAGCTTGGCGCGGACCTTGCCCTTGATCTGCACCACAGCGGTGGTGGACTCGTCCACCAGCAATGACTGGTCGATGACCGGCCACTGGACGTTCGCGACCGCGGGCTCGTGCCCCAGCCGCGCCCACATGTCCTCAGCGGTGTAGGGCGCGTAGAGGCTCAACAGCAAGGCCACGGCCTCGGCCGCCTCACGCGAGGCCGGGTCCGCGCCGCCCGCGCCGGAGTCGATGGCCTTGCGGGTGGCGTTGACGAGCTCCATGGTGCGGGCGATGACCACGTTGAACTTGCCGGAGTCCAGCAGCTCGTAGGCCTCGTTCAGGGTGCGGTGGGTGATCGCACGCAACACACGGTCACCGGTGGACGGATCGGTCCCCAGCGGGGAGGTCACGTCACCAGACAGACGCCAGGCGCGGGCCAGGAACTTCGCCGAGCCCTCGGGAGAGACCAGGGCCCAGTCCACATCGTCGGCAGGCGGGGAGGCGAAGATCATCGTGGTGCGGATGGCGTCCACACCGTGCAGATCCAACTGCTCGCCCAGATTCACGCCGTTGCCGAGCGACTTGGACATGGCCTTGCCGCCGTTGAGCACCTGCCCCTGGTTCAGCAGCGCCTTGAAGGGCTCGTTGAAGTCCACATGTCCCAGGGACTGCAGCACTTTGGTGATGAAGCGGGAGTAGAGCAGGTGCAGGATCGCGTGCTCCACGCCACCCACGTACTGGTCAACGGGCAGCCAGCGCTTGGTGGCCCCGGGCTCGAACGCGTGCTCGCCGTCCTGCGGGGAGGCGAAGCGGATGTAGTACCAGGACGAGTCCACGAAGGTGTCCATGGTGTCGGTGTCGCGCTGGGCCGGGCCGCCACAGGACGGGCAGGCCA
Source organism: Galactobacter sp. (assembly GCF_022712295.1). Taxonomy (GTDB): domain Bacteria; phylum Actinomycetota; class Actinomycetes; order Actinomycetales; family Micrococcaceae; genus Galactobacter. Next base: position 9,043 of record NZ_JALAGT010000171.1, on the reverse strand, counting down.
CGTGCAGCCACGCGGAGGCTGCGGCCAGCGGGGACCGGCCCTTCGGTGCCAGGTCCTCGCCCTTCAGGTCGTCAGGCAACCGGACGGGCAGTTGGTCGTCCGGGACCGGCACCTCACCACAGGAGGGGCAGTGGACGATCGGGATCGGGGCACCCCAGAAGCGCTGGCGGGAGACCAGCCAGTCACGCAGGCGGTACGTGGTGGTGGCCTCGCCGCGACCGGCGTCCTCCACGACCTTGATGGCTTCCGCGATCGCCTCTGCCTTGCCCAGTCCGTTCAACGGACCGGAGTTGATGAGCGTGCCCTCGCCCACAGTGGCCACGCCGGAGACGGCAGGATCCTCCTCGCCGGTGTCGAGCACGGCACGGACGGGCAGATCGAAGGCCCTGGCGAAGTCCAGGTCACGCTGGTCGTGGGCCGGCACGGCCATGATGGCACCGGTGCCGTAGTCGGCCAGCACATAGTCGGAGGCCCACACGGGGATCTGATCGCCGGTGAGCGGGTTGGTGGCCGTGCGGCCCAGGAAGACACCGGTCTTCTCACGCTCGGTTGACTGACGTTCGATGTCCGAGAGCGCCTTGACGGACTCACGGTAGTCCTCGAAGGCACCACGCTGCTCGTCGGTGACCAGGCGATCCGCCAGGGGTGCGTCCACGGCCACGACCATGAAGGTGGCCCCGTAGAGCGTGTCGGGACGGGTGGTGAAGACCCGGACGTCCTCGGCAGGCAACTCGTCAGCCTCCACGATGGTGAAGTCGACGTGAGCCCCGTGGCTACGACCGATCCAGTTGCGCTGCATGGCCAGGACCCGCTCGGGCCAGTGCCCCTCCAGCTGGTCCATCTCGTCCAGCAGGCGGTCCGCGAAGGCCGGGAGCTTGAAGTACCACTGGTTCAGGTTCTTCTTGGTGACCAGGGTTCCGCAGCGTTCGCACGCACCGTTGACGACCTGCTCGTTGGCGAGCACCGTCTGGTCCTTGGGGCACCAGTTCACCGGGGAGTTCTTGCGGTAGGCCAGGCCGTTCTTGAACAGTTCCAGGAACAGCCACTGGGTCCAGCGGTAGTACTCGGGGTCGGAGGTGTGCAGGCGACGGTTCCAGTCGGCGCTGATGCCGTAGCGCTTGAAGGACGCTGCCTGCGTGTCGATGTTCTTGTAGGTCCACTCGGCCGGGTGCTGGTTGTTCTTGATGGCAGCGTTCTCGGCAGGAAGGCCGAAGGAGTCCCAGCCGATGGGATGCAGCACGTCGTAGCCGCTGTGGCGCCAGTGCCGGGAGACGACGTCACCCATGGCGAAGGCCTCGGCGTGACCCATGTGGAGGTCACCCGACGGGTAGGGGAACATGTCCAGCACGTAGCGACGTTCCTTGGACCCGTCGTCGGCCGGCACGTACGTGCCGTGTTCCTCCCAGTACCCACCCCAGCGGGACTCGATGGCCTTGACGTCGTAGACGTCCTCGGCCTGCTCGGGTGAATTCTCGCGCGCTTGCGCCACCGTGAAACCTCGCTCGATTAGTTCCTCAAGTAACCGCGGGGTCCCGTCGGGACCTCGCAAACCGTGCCGTTCAGGCGCGTGAGCGCAGAGATCGGCACCTGTGCATTCTAGCGCCATCTCCCCGCACACTCAGGGTGAAACAGCGCAAAAGCCCGGCCCCGCTTCCGCGGGACCGGGCTTTTGCGAGGTGACCTTCGGCACGTCTCGTGCCCGACGGGTGGGGCACCCTCACGCGCTCAGGCGTCAGTTGACGTCGTCGTCCACCCAGTCGAAGGACTTGGTGACAGCCTTGTGCCACAGGCGCAGCAGGCGTTCGCGCTCCGCCTCGTCCATGTTCGGGGTCCAGCGCTTACCCTCAGCCCAGTTGGTCTTGAGCTCGCCCAGATCCGACCAGTAGCCGACCGCGAGGCCTGCAGCGTAGGCGGCGCCGAGCGCGGTGGTCTCGGTGACGGCGGGGCGGACCACGTCCACACCGAGGATGTCGGCCTGGAACTGCATGAGGTCCTCGTTGGCGGTCATACCACCGTCCACGCGGAGCTCGGTCAGCGGCACACCGGAGTCCTTGTTCACGGCGTCCATGACGTCAGCGGTCTGGTAGGCCGTGGATTCCTGGACGGCGCGGGCGATGTGTCCGCGGTTGACGTAGCGGGTGAGGCCGACGATGGCGCCACGAGCATCCGGACGCCAGTACGGGGCGTACAGGCCGGAGAACGCGGGAACCACGTAGGCGCCACCGTTGTCCTCCACCGTCTTGGCGAGCTTCTCGATCTCCGGGGCGGAGTCGATCATGCGCAGATTGTCGCGCAGCCACTGCACCAAGGAGCCTGCCACGGCGATGGAACCCTCCAACGCGTAGTGGGTGGGCTCGTCGCCGAGCTTGTACCCCACGGTGGTCAGCAGACCGTTCTCGGACTCGACGACCTCTTCACCGGTGTTGAAGATGAGGAAGCAGCCGGTGCCATAGGTGTTCTTGGACTCCCCTGCATCGAACGCCGCCTGACCGAACGTGGCGGACTGCTGGTCACCAAGGACACCCGTGATGGGGACCTCGCGCAGCAGCTGGTTGTCCTCGACGATGCCGAACTCACCGGAAGAGGGCTTGATCTCCGGCAGCATGGAGGTGGGGATGCCGAAGACCTGGGCGATGTCCTCGCGCCACTGGAGGGTACGGATGTCCATCAGCAGCGTGCGGGAGGCGTTGGTCACGTCGGTGACGTGCACGCCGCCGTTGACACCACCGGTCAGGTTCCAGATGACCCAGGAGTCGGTGGTGCCGAAGAGCAGGTCCCCGGCCTCGGCACGCTCGCGGGCACCTTCCACGTTGTCCAGGATCCACTTGATCTTGGTGCCGGCGAAGTAGGTGTCGAGCGGGAGGCCGACGATCGACTTGAAACGCTCCTTGCCGCCGTCGGCGGAGAGCTCCTCGACGATCTTCTGCGTGCGGGTGTCCTGCCACACGATGGCGTTGTACACGGGCTCGCCCGTGAACTTGTCCCACACCACGGTGGTCTCACGCTGGTTGGTGATACCCACGGACACGATGTCGTGACGGGTGATGGAGGCCTTGGACAGCGCCTGGCCGATGGCCTCACGCGTGTTGTTCCAGATCTCCTTGGGGTCGTGCTCCACCCAGCCGGCGTGCGGGAAGATCTGCTCGTGTTCCAGCTGGCCAACGGACACGATCTGCCCGTCGTGATCGAACACGATGGCGCGGGAGGACGTGGTCCCCTGGTCGATCGAGATGACGTACTTCTTGTTCGCCATGGTCAAACTCCTTCGGTTGTCTTATGAACGTTGCGAGCGGGGATCAGAGAGCGGCCAGGAAGGCTGCCGGCTCACCGAACACACCGACGTAGCCCAGGTACACGAGCGCACCGAGGACACCGCCGATCAGGGGGCCGACGACCGGCACCCAGGCGTAGGACCAGTCCGAGCCGCCCTTGCCCTTGATGGGCAGGATGGCGTGAGCGATGCGGGGGCCGAGGTCACGTGCCGGGTTGATGGCGTAACCCGTGGGTCCACCGAGCGAGGCACCGATACCCACGATGACGATGGCGATGAACAGCGGGCCGACCGCGGTGTCGGTGTAGCCGGAGGCCAGAGCCATGACGATCAGGACGAAGGTACCGAGGATCTCGGTGACCAGGTTCCAGCCGTAGCTGCGGATGGCGGGGCCGGTGGCGAAGACGCCGAGCTTGTCGGCTGCGACGTCGTGCTCGTCGAAGTGCTTCTTGTAGGCCAGGTAGCACAGGATGGCGCCGACGATGGCACCGATCAGCTGTGCCGCCATCAGGACGATCACGTTGACGAAACTGGCGTCCAGTCCGGGGGCCAGGTCCTGACCCGCAACGACCTTGGCCAGGGTCACGGCCGGGTTCAGCTGTCCGCCGGTGGCGAAGGCTGCGTAAACACCGATGAAGACGGCGATACCCCAGCCCCAGTTGACCATGAGGGTGCCACCACCCTCGCCCTTGGACTTCTTGAGGGATACGTTGGCGACCACGCCGGCACCCATGAGGATGAGCAGGCCGGTGCCGATGAACTCGGACAGGAAGGCCTGTCCCAGCGAGATGTCAGTCATCATTGACTCCATTGTTGGTTGACGGTGATGAGTGCCGTTTCACAGGTGTGCACTCCCGCGGCGGCCGACTGTGCCCGGCCGTGGGAGCCTCCTGGATTCGGTCAGAGGGTGGCCCCGAGGGAGGCCATCCGGTGACGCTCGACCAGGATGGCACGAGCGAAATCGTTCTCCTCGGCGATGCGCTGCGCATCCCAGCCGAGGGCGCTGCCGAGTCCTTCGGAGACCTCCGCGATGAGCGCGTCGGTCACGAGGCCTCGGAAGGCAAGATTGGTGCGACGCACGAAGACGTCGATGGTGTGGGTGGCCTGCTCGTGTTCGGCGAACCAGGCCAGTTCCCGCACGGAGAGCTCGTCGCTCGCCGCGAGCACGCTGTCCTCTCCTGCAGCAAGGTAGTTGGCGACCTCCGTGGCGCGGGTGCCGTAGCGTTCCAGCAGCACGGTGGCGCGGCCCAGTCCGATCCCGGTGTCCGACAGGGTCTCCAGGAAGCGGGCCTTGGCCGACTCACCTTCCGGGTAGTCCTTGCCTCCGCCGATGGCGCGTTCCTCGGTGGAGACGCGGCGGGGGGCACCCAGGACCTTGAGGGTGTCGTTGGCCAGGGTTTCCGACAGTGCTCGGAACGTGGTCCACTTGCCGCCGATCAGGGAGAAGAAGGTGCGTCCGTGCTCCTTGCGCTCCTCGACCCGGTAGTCGCGTGACACGGAGCCCGGGGTCTCGGCGTCGTGGCGAGGAAGCGGGCGGACACCGCAGAACGTGTAGACGATCTGGTCCGTGGTCACCTTGATCTTGGGGAAGACGTGGTGGATGAGATCGAAGAAGTACTGGATCTCGTCGTCCGTGGCGACGGGCTCATCGCCCGGTCCGGCGTCGAGGTCGGTGGTGCCGACCAGCACGCGTCCGAGCATGGGATAGATCAGCACGATGCGGCCGTCCTCGTGCTCGAAGAAGATCTCACGACCGCGGGTGGCCGCGAGCAGCTCGGGGTGGTCAAGGACGATGTGGCTGCCCTTGGTCCCGCCCATGAAGCGGGTCTCGGCGCCGAGGGACTTGTTGGTGGGGTCGACCCAGTTGCCGGTGGCGTTGATGACCACGTCCGCAGCGAAGCTGAACTCGTTGCCGGTGATGGTGTCACGCAGCACGACGCCGTCCTCGTTGTGGCCCACAGCCATGACGTAGTTGGCGCTGCGGCCGTTGCCGGTGGAGTCACCCTCGGTGACCAGGTCCATGATCAGGCGCTCGGGGTTGTGCACGCTGGCATCGTAGTAGGTGCCGAGGTACTTGGTGTCCTCACGGAACTCCGGGAACTCCTCCGCGACCTTCTTGCGGCCCCACGTGAACGAGTGCCGAGGGGCCTCGCGGCCGGCGCGGGAGAAGATGTCGTACATCGTCAGGCCGGCCTGGATCACGGCGGCGCCGCGCTCCGAGGGCTTGCCCTCCTTGTGGAAGAGGAACTTCATGGGGGCGTTGAACAGTCCCGAGAACACCTTGCGCATGGGGATCGTGGTCTGCAGCGGCTCCACGTAGTGGGGGGCCAGGCGGATCAGCCGGTTGCGCTCCTGGACGGATTCGTGAACCAGGCGGAACTCGCCGTTCTCCAGGTAGCGGATGCCGCCGTGGATCATGTGGGAGGAGGCGCCGGAAGCACCGTTGGCGTAGTCGGCGGCCTCGACGACGGCCACGTCGACTCCCTGCAGAGCCAGGTCACGATAGGTGGCGACGCCATTGACACCGCCTCCGATGATGAGCACCTGCGCCTTGGGCCGAGACGTGAGCGCCCCGACTGCGGCGCGGACCGCGCTTCCCTGCGGTGCCGGACCCGTCAGTGATCCTGCGGGCGTCGACGACGTGGCTGCCATGGGTGATCCTCCCTGATCGACTGTGGTGGGGCACATCACACTACTCATGATGGTGAGGTGTGCCGCACATCATTCTTATGGAATCCTGGTGTGTAACCGATCAGATGAGCAACTATCTTGCACATCCGTGCAAAGGAGACCGATGACGAGCCATTCCGAGGGCACAAATCCTCAGGCCACCAGGGTTCAGATGCTGCTGGCTGTAGCCCGCGGATACTACGAGGAACAGCGCACCATGGACGCGTTGGCCAAGGATTGGAACGTCTCGCGTTCCACCGTTTCAAGGGCTCTGGCAGAGGCCAGGGAACGCGGGATCGTCGAGATCCGCCTGCACGATCCCACTCACGGCGTCCGCGATCTGGCCCAGTCCCTCTCCAAGCGCTTCAAGGTGCTCTTCACCGTGGTCCCCACCATCGTCGGTGACTCCGCCGAGCAGGAACTCGATCGAGTGGCGGGCGTCGCCGCGCAGGCCATCGGCTCCATGTTCGCCTCCGGCCAGGTGCTCGGCGTGGCCTGGGGCACCACGGTCCGGGCAGTGGCTCACCGCCTCATGCGCCATCCGCTGACCGGGTCGACGGTGGTCCAGCTCAATGGGGCAGGCTCACCCACCTCCACCGGCCAGGACTACGCGGCGAACATCCTGCAGCGTTTCGCGCGAGCCTTCGACGCCGACGTGCAGTCCTTCCCCGTACCCGCGTTCTTCGACGACCCCGTGACCCGGGATCACCTTTGGAAGGAACGGTCCATCAGCCGCATCCTCGACCTGCAGTCGCGGATGGACATGCTGGTGGCGGGCATCGGATCCATGACCGCCTCGGTGACAAGCCACCTCTACGACGGGGACTTCCTGGACAAGCAGGACTACGCACTCATCGAGCGGGAGGCCGTGGCGGGTGACCTCGCCACGCGTTTCTTCAGGTCCGATGGCACCCACGACTCGATTCCGCTCAACGCCCGGTCCACCGGGCCCACCTTCGAGACGGTTCAGGCAGTGCCGATCCGCTTGGGGGTGGCTCACGGGCGCGGCAAGGTCGCCGGACTCCACGGCGCCCTCAATGCCGGACTGTTCACCCACGTGATCGTGGACGAGTCCGCAGCGCGCGCGCTGGCGGACGCCACTCACCTCCCGCGCCCGCATACCTCCGCCACCGTCCGCCACGGCGGACACTAAGGTTGGACGGGTGCCCCACCATTCCGTAACCACCCCCATGGACCCGCCTCTGGCCGACGACCGCGAGGCGCTGGCGTTCAGCGTGGAGGTCGGTGGCGCTCGCGTCCGCACGTGGCTCTACCCTGCCGCAGGTCCTCAACACGGTATCGTTCTTGCCGTCCACGGTTTCCGCGGAGATCACCACGGGCTGCGTCGCCTCGTCAACGCACTGCCCCACCACACGGTGATCGTCCCGGACCTTCCGGGTTTCGGGGCCTCGACGCCCTTCACCGATCCGTGCTTCACCCACAGCGCCCCCGGCTACGTCCCCGTGGTGACGGAGCTGGCCGAGGTCCTGGACCTGCCGGCCTCCACCGTCCTGTTGGGGCACTCCTTCGGTTCGGTGGTGGCGGCCAACACGGTCGCTGCCCGTCCGGAGCTCTTCTCACGTCTGGTTCTGGTCAACCCGATCTGCAGGCCGGCGCTGCAGACCTCGGCGTCCCAGGCGCTGTCCACGGCCGTGGTGGCCGGGTACTACGAGCTCAGCGCGGTCTTGCCGCGTCGTCTTGGCGAGGCGATCCTCAGGGCCAGGCTGGTTGTGGACATCACGACGGCCGCGATGCTCACCAGCAGGGATCCCTCGGTGAAGGAGTACGTTCGGGATCAGCACCGCACCTACTTCGCGGCCTTCTCCGACCCGGAGACGCTCTTGAGCGCCTATCTTTCATCCATCACCCACAGCGTGCGAGACGTTGCCTCGACGATCACGATCCCGACCCTGCTGGTGGCGGGCGAGAAGGATCCGCTCGGCTCGGTCAAGGGCCAACAGCGGCTGGCCGCGATGATCCCCGACGCCCAACTCGACGTGATCCCGGACGTGGGTCATCTGATCCACTACGAGACGCCGGCTTCTGCCGCCGCCTTCGTCGAGAACTTCCTCGGAACCACCTCAGAGGTCGGCTGAGTCGTCCACCTTGACGCGCAGGACCGGATCTCGACGGACGGCCCCCAGGATGCGCCGGTGCCGTAGTACCTGCGTGACGCGGGCGCCGTCGGCATGGTGGAAGAAGAGGATCCAGCGGGATTCCCCCTCCTCATCGGTGGGGGTCGGTCCTACCGCGCGGATGGGCGCACCCTCGGCGACGTCATCGACGAAGGACTCGGCCACGTGACTGGGGCCGGAAACGGTGGCACACCGTACGGCGGGCGGCAGTCCCGCCTGTCCCCGCTCGGCGAGTTCTCGTTGGGCCTGCCCGGCAGGATCCCAACGCACCAGGGCCTGGGCCAGGGCCGAGGCGTGACCGGTCAGCACCACCACCCCGCCGTCGTCCCGTGACCTGGCCAGCCGTGCCGCGGCGAACCACCGGTGAAGTGTGTCCTCGCCGGTCCGTAACCCCTCTGCGGAAACCTGCAGGTCGGCATCGAGCAGGATCACGGCCGGATACCCGCCCTCGGCCACCGGCTCCACTCCGGGTGTCGAGACCACGATGACCGGGTCCTCCCCCACCTCCCGGACGGAGTCCGCGCCGGTGGACCGCACCACGGGTACCCCCGGGAACGACCTGCCGAGCTCCTCCGACGTGCGGTCGGCACCGATGGTGCCCGCGCGCAGCCGGGGACTGCCGCAGGCCTGACAGCGGTGGTTGCGGTCGAAACGTCCACACCAGCGGCACACGGGTTCCGTGCTCCGTCCGTGCAACGCCAAGGGTCCAGAGCATTCCGGACAGCGTGCGGGCGTGCGGCATTGTGCGCAGCCCAGACTGGGCACGAATCCCGTTCTGGCGACCTGAACGAGCACCGGGCCGGCACGCAGCGCCTTCTTCATTACCTCCCACGCCAGATGCGGGATCCTCGCCGTGTGATGGGGATCGTGCGCCGCGGTGGGGTCGTCCGCCACCGCTCGACCCCAGGGGGCGCGATGACGCAACAAGGACCGATCCGCCAAGATCTCCCTGGCCCAGCCGGTGAGG
>NZ_JALAGT010000170.1 GCF_022712295.1 Galactobacter sp. | reverse complement strand
GTCCAAGCCGGCTTCGTCACCGAATGTTCACCCACCCCGCTCTGGCAGGGGCCGCCAATGCCCTCCGAGCGCGAACCTCTATATCGTCGACAAACCGTGCGCGAAAAGTGCACTCATCAACAATCGGACCTACCAGTAGAGGTCTTGGGCCGCCACGGCCTGTGGCAGGAGGTCTACTCCATCGACGAGTCCTTCGTGGGATTGGCCGGCACGCCTGCGGAACTGCTGCAGCTGGGGGAGCGGATCCGGGCGGACATCGCTCGTTTTGTCGGGGTGCCCGTCTGCGTCGGGGTGGCCCCCACCAAGACCCAGGCCAAGCTCGCCAACCATGTGGCCAAACGGACGCCTGCGCTGGGTGGGGTCTGCTCCTTGGACTCCCTCGATCCCTCGGACGTGTGGGCGTTGCAGGAGCGCCTGCCCGTCACCGGCCTGTGGGGCGTGGGGCGCAAGGGTGGCGCCAAGCTGATCGCTGAAGGGTACGAGACCATCGCGGACCTGCGGCGGGCGGATCCCTCGGCGATCCGGAAGAAGCATTCCGTGGTCCTGGAACGCACCGTGAGGGAACTCAACTCCGTGTCCTGCCTGAACGCCAACGAAGTCCGGTCCGACCGCGCTCAGGTGCTCTATTCGCGCAGTTTCTCTCACCCGGTCACGACTCGTGCCGAGATGCGGGAGGTCGCGAACCTGTATACGCAGCGGGCCTGCACCCGGCTGGCGGAACAGGGGCTTCGTGCCCGCGTCCTGACCGTCTCCGCAGGGACCAGCCGCTTCTCAACGGGGGAGGCCTCGTTCCCGTCGATCTCCGTACCGCTGGCGACCCCCAGCGCCGATCCGGTGCTGCTGACGCGTCTGGCGGTGTCGGCGCTGGAGTCCATCACTCATCCCGGCGTGGACTACGTCAGGGCAGGGGTCATGCTCTCCGGCCTGGAGCGCGATGGAGAGCACGGGGGGCAGGATGCGCTCTTCTCTGTCGATGGTTCAAGGTCCCTCGGCGGCGCGCCTGTCGTGGGGCAGGAACCGGGAGTCTCGTCGTCGGCGGGTGGCGGACGGGACGACTCGGGCCAGGGTCTCAACGACGTCCTGGCCTCGGTGCGGTCCCGTTTCGGCACCACCTCGATCGGGCTCGGGGCAGGCGGCTTCGCTGAGGAACCCGAATGGAGTATGAAGCGGGACTTCCGCTCCAACCGCTGGACCACGGTCTGGGACGAGCTGCCGGAGGTTCGTGCCTAAGTGTGGAAGCCGGGCCTGAGTGTGGAAGCCGGGCCTGAGTGTGGAAGCCGGGCCTGAGGGTGAAAGGCGGGCCTGAAGAACTGACGCCGCACGCGCCGACGGCGCCGTCCCCGACCAGAAGTCGGGAACGGCGCCGTCGGGCACTGGTCCGTGAACCGTTTACTGCAGGTCCAGGATCTCCTCACGCGAGGCCAACGGGTTGTGGTGATGCAGAAGCAGCAGCTTCTGATCCGCCTCGGTGGTCTTCACGGAAATCAGTCCGTCGTCCAGGTCCGGGACCGTGGTCCCGACACGCTGCACGGTCACTGACGGGGACACCGGGTTGTAAGCGATCCAATCGGTGGAATCCACTGCCTTGGAGTCGCCGGAGTCATCGGTGTAGTACTCGTTCCAGGTGCTGACCTGGTACTTCAGCTTCGACGCGTTGGCCTTGGTGACGCCCAGCGACTTCAGCGAGACGGGGAGCACCGCCACGTTCGTGTCGAACGTGTTGGAGTCCACATCACCCATGAGCTCGTTGAGCGGCTGCAGATCCACGTCCTGGCCCTGTGCGTCCACGGTCTTAACGAGCGACAGGTCCAGATCGTCGGCCGAGGTGGTGAAGGATGAGTAGTCGGTCTTGCCATCGCCGTCCACGTCATAGTCGACCTGGATCTGGTTGGCGCCTGCCAGGTTGGGCCAAGCCTCTGCGGTCGCGACACCCACGCTCAGGACGCCGTTGTTGAGCCCCACGGACGGGGAGTTGGAGTTGGCGCCGACACTGGTCAGATCCATCTGACGTGCGCTGGGCACGTCGTCCAGTTCCTCACCCAGCTCGGGGCTCGTGGCGCCCAGGGTCAGGACGGAGACCAGGGACTGGTAACCGTTCTCGTTCAGGTCGATGCCGCCCAGAGTCAGGTCGGCCTCACCGGCAGAGATATCGGAATCGGCCACCTTCATGGAGGAGGTGGGCTCCGGGGTCGCGGTCACGGGGACGCGCAGGGTCGGCAAGCCGGTGGCGGTGAACTGCACACGGCCGGTCAGCTCGGAGAGGTACTGGCGATCAAGGCCCAGCTGCTGCTTGCTCATGGTGGGGTCCATGACCTTGGTGAGCTTGGTCGGGTCGACCGTGACGGTGACCTTCACGCGAGCGATACCCTTGGCGGGAACCTTGACGGAAGACTTGTTCAGCTTGACCGAGGCGCCAGGGACCGCTGTGGAGGCCAGGTACTTGGCGTCGTACACGCGGTACTGGTTGCTGAGGTTCTTCAACTCGATCTCGCGGGTGACCGTCTTGGAGTCGGTGCCGACTTCCACGTGGCCGAAGACCACGGACACCAGATCGGCAGCGTCCTTATCATAGGCGATGACCGGATTCTTCAGTGCGGCGTCGGCCTGCACGCGGCCCGAACCAACACGGTGCGGTCCGTAGGCCACCTTGCCTGCCTTGATGTCCTTCACCGCGGTGTTCATGACCAGAGCCTTGGTCTGATAGGCGGTGTAGTTGCCGCTGCCGGCCACGAGGGCGGCAATACCGGCCGTGTGCGGGGTGGCCATGGAGGTACCGGACTTGCTGGCTGCGCCATTGCCGCTGCCCACGTCGACAGAGCCGATCGCGGTACCGGGCGCAGCGACGTCGGGCTTGGAGACGCCGTCCTGGCCGTGTGCGCCACGAGACGAGGACGAGTTCAGGGTGTCGAAGGCGTGGGTCTCAGCGTTGTACGTGGCCTTGAGCTTGGGGTCCACCGTGACCTTCAGCGTGCCCTTCTTGGCGGCAGGCAGGAGCTTCTTGGAGCCGGACGCGGTCAGCTGGATGCCGGGGACCTTGGTGTTACCGGCAATACCGGCGCTGAAGATCTCCGTGGGGGAGTCAAGCACCACACCAGCCGCACCGGCGGCTGCGGCAGCGTCGAAGCGAGCGCCGGAACCGCAGGGGAGGTTCTCACCGGTGGGGTCGTCGGTCCAGTGCAGCCAGACCCACTTGCCCTTCACCTTCGAGTCCTTGATGGGCTCGCAACCAGTGGTGGTGGCATCGCCGTTGGGCACCACCACGGTGCCCGACTTGGCGGTGGTTCCCCATGCGTAGTTCACGGACAGCTGCGAGCCGTAGTCGCCCTTCACATTGGCAGGGGCGCTGACCTTGGTGGTGTCGATGGCGGCACGCGTGCCGATCGAGTTGGCCACGGTGAGCGAGGAACGGGAGTTACCGGGGGAGCCGCCCACGTCGGTGACGTCGCCGGCATTGCCGGAAGCCACCACGGACAGGATGCCCTGTTCGGTCAAAGCGTCCACGATCGCGTTCTCGGGGTCGTCTACGGGGGAACGGTCTGAACCCAGGGACATGTTCACGATCTGGGCGCGGTCGGTGAAGTCACCATCGTTGTTGGGGTCCAACACGTAGTCCAGGGCCTGGCCCACCACGGAGGAGGAGCCGGTGCAGCCGAAGACGCGGATGCCGACCAGACGGGACTCAGGTGCGGAACCGGGGCCCACTCGCATGGTCTTGGCCTTGGTAGCGGTCAGCTTGGAGTAGTCGCCGCTGAAGGTCTTGCCGTTGGAATCCACACCGTAACCGGCTGCGGTGCCTGCCACGTGGGAACCGTGTCCGGCCGCCTGGCAGTCCAGGGGATTCGGGTCCGGATGCGGAACCGGCTGGTAGGTGGGGTTGTCCGGGTTGGAATCGTAGTCATCGCCGACGAGGTCCCAGCCACCCAGGAACTTGGTCGAGTCGATGAGCCCGGAGCTCTTGGACGGCAGCTTCTCGGAGGCCTGCGCCTTCTTGTAGGCCGCAGTGGTGCCAGGGCCGCCGAAGGACGCGTGGGTGTAGTCGACGCCGGTGTCCAGCACGGCGATCGTCACGCCCTTACCGGTCTGCTTCTGCTTGGTCCAGGAAGCCAACGCACCGGTGTTGATGTCTGTGGGGGAGTTGGTGGGCGTCTTGGGAACGATCTTGGAGACCTTGACGACGTCCGAGCGCTTGGAGAGTTCGCGCAGCTTGGCCGCGTCTCCACGCAGGGCCACTCCGGGCAGCGCGTTGGTGGTCTTGTAGACCACCTTGGCGCCGGAGGCCTTTGCGACCGCGTCCGCCTTGGAGGCGATGTTGGCCCGGATGCTCTTGGTCTTGGCCTTGGTGGTCGCGTCGTTCTTGATGCTCTTGCTGAGGCCCTTGAGGGTATCGGCGCTCTGGGTCTGCTCGTAAGCGCCCTTGCCGGTGAACTGGACGTACACGTCCACGTCACCGGTGGCGGTGCGTAATTCGCTATTGACCTTGAGGTTTTGGAGGTCCTTCAGCTTCTTCAGCTGGGAGTCGGAGGCCTTCACGGCGGTGTTGTCGTGATCGTCCGGCTCTGCGTTGGGCGCTGCTTGAGCTGGAAGCGTGGAGAACGTCAGGGCTGCGCCTGCCGTCAGTGCCAGGACTCCGCTCAGCCAGCGTCGTGATCGCTGCGTCATGGTGCTCCTCGGGTGGGAGTGGGTGAGACAAGCCACGGGATGTGGCGTGCGCCTCAGTATCGTCTGACGCCGTGATGGGGAAAGTCAAGCAGATCTTTCATATCTCGAGATCTTGAAACACAATTTTCATACCGGTGTCAGCTTCATGCCCGACGACGCGCTACGGACGTACGCCGGGGGCGGCACCTTCCACGGAAGGTGCCGCCCCCGGCGGCGCGTCACGTGACCGACCGGTCACCAGGCGTCGGGCATGTGTGTCCTGCGGTTCAGCCGACCAGGCGCGCACCACCCTGGAAGACCGCGTCGAAGGGCGTAGCGGCGGAGAGCCGGTGCTCGATCGCGCTCGTGACGAAGGCCTTGGCGTTCTTGGCTGCCTGCAACGGGGACTCGCCCTTGGCCAGCTCTGCCGTGATGGCCGCGGCCAACGAGCAGCCGGCACCGGACACCGAGACCTCACCGATCTTGGGGGTTGCGAGCACCTCGGTGGTGGTGCCGTCGGTGAACACGTCCACGGCGTCCGGACCGGCCAGACGCACGCCGCCCTTGGCCAGGACCGCCGCACCGGACTTCTCGTGGATGATCTTGGCCGAGCGTTCCAGATCCTCGATCGAGGAGACCTTGATGCCGGAGAGGATCTCGGCTTCGAACTGGTTCGGGGTGACGAAGGTGGCCTTGGGCAGCAGCTTGGCCTTCAGCGCCTCATCGGTGTCCAGCGCGGCGCCGGGCTCCTGGCCCTTGCAGATCAGGACCGGATCCAGCACCACGTTCTTCCATTCCTGGTTCTCCAGGCCGGCCGCCACGGTGGCGATGGTGTCCGGGGTGCCCATCATGCCCAGCTTCACGGTGTCCAACTGGCCCGCGTAGGCGGCCTCGATGGCCTCCAACTGATCGGCGATGACATTGGGGGCCACGGGGACGAAGCGGTGGTCCCAGTTGTTCTTCGGGTCGAAGGAGACGATGCACGTCAGGGCGATGATGCCGTAGGTGCCGAGCTCCTCGAAGGTCTTCAGGTCGGCTTGGGCACCGGCGCCGCCAGTGGCCTCGGAACCGGCGATCGACAGGGCGAGGGCAGGAGTGGAATTGGTCATGGCTCAAGTCTAGGACCGCAGTTCGGTCTGCTCGCGCCCACATGAAAGAATGTCACCTGGTCGCCGGTGGATACCGCCGGGACGGGATGGTGGCAGCTCCCGACTTGAGTCCATACTGCCGTGCGCCATGTCTTGATTCCCGTCTTTCCTAGGAAGTACCTCCCGTGACCTCCAGCCCCGCACCCTCTGCCGAATCGTCTGCCGTACCGACCGCACGCTTCGCGCCGGTCGGCTCCCGTTTCTATGCCGTCCTGATGGCCACAACCGCCGTGGTGGTGGTCCTGTCCAACATCGGCGCGGCCAAGGGCGTGGAGATCGGCCCATTGGTGCTGGACGGCGGCTTCGTGCTCTTCCCATTGGCCTACGTGCTGGGCGATGTGGTGTCCGAGGTCTACGGCTGGAAGGCCTCCCGCAACGTGGTGCTGATGTCGTTCGCCATGGCGCTGCTGGCCGTCGGTTCCTTCTGGGTGATGATCCGTTTGCCCGAGGCCGGCTTCTACGAGGGACAGCAGGCCTTCTCCGACACGCTGGGACCGGTGTGGCGCATCGTGCTGGCCTCCGTGGTGGGCTTCCTGGCCGGTCAGCTCTCCAACGCGTTGATCATGGTCGCCATGAAGAAACGCCAGGGTGAGCGTGGACTGGTCTGGCGACTGTGGGCCTCAACCGGAGTCGGCGAGTTCCTGGACACGCTGCTCTTCTGCACCATCGCGGCCGGCGTCATCGGTGTCTCCACCGCCGGAGACTTCGTCAACTACGTCCTGGTCGGATTCGTGTGGAAGACCGCCGTGGAACTCATCCTGTCCCCGCTGACCGCACTGGTGATCGGTTGGTTCAAGAAGCGTGAACCCGGCTACTTCTCCGAGGTGGAGGCGGTGCCGGCCAAGAAGTGACGCGGCCGGTTGCATTCAGTCGTGGATGCCAGCGCATTCAGTCGTGGATCAGGGGTGCCCCGGGCGCCGTCGGTGAGTCCGGCCCCTCCCGGTCGGCGTCCGGTGCCGGAGCCTGTTCCGACGTCTTGGCAGTTGATGGCTTGACCTTGGGCACGCCCTCGGTATCCAGCACGTCCTCGTGTTCCTCCGCCTTGGACTTGGGTAGACCGCCGGCTTCCTTCACCGCCAGGTAGAAGGCTGACGCTCCGGGCACCACAACGTAAGGGTTGAGGAGTTCTCCGGTCTGCTCCGAGATCGGCTCCGCCTTGGGTAGGGCGTCGTCGCCGGCCGCCGGATGCCGCTGGCCCTGGGTGGGCAGGTCGTGGCGGGTGCTTTCCTCCGTGAATCCGAGTGCCGCAGGGTACGCCGGCTGCTCCGGTTCCAGGTGGGCATCCACCGTGGTGAATCGACCCACGGTGGGCGTGTCCGCCTCTGCGGAGGATGCACTTGCCGAGGCGTTGAGGAGAGGAACCACGTCCTCTGCGCGTTTCGCGTTCGCGGCCGCAGCATTGCCTGCGGCAGCCACCTCGGAGGCCAAATGCGCCGAAGCCCGCTCCAAGAGGGCAAGGATCTCCAGATGGCCCGATGGTCGGGTCGCGAGCCGGTCGGGCTCCCCGTCGGGCTGCGCACCGGAACCGTCGCCGAGCTCTGCAAGAACCTCCGCCGAGGCCCGTTTCGCCTCATCCACTGCAGCCAGCACGGTCTCGGCGCGCTCCGTGGCCTGGACGGACGGTGCGTCCAGTACCCGGGCCCCGACGTCCGCATCGCGTTCCAACAATTCCGCTTGATGCTGGGCGGACTCCTGCCATCCGTCCAGCCCGCCGGCCATCCGTGCCACATCTGCCAACCCGTTGACCCTGGCCACGAGTCCCCGGAGATTCGTGGTGGCATATCCCACCTGCGCCACAGCGCCGCTGGATCTCAGGCGTGATCTGGTGAAGCCGTCCAGTTGTTCGCTCCAGTACGCGCAGGCCGGTCGCACGTCCTCCAGCGCGCAGCGCAGCCGGTGCGCGGTCACGCTGGGGCCCACCATGTCCGACGGCCGGTGTTCGGCCTCGGCGCGCGGACGCCCCGTACCCACCTGGTCGCCTGTCTTCGGACCGTCACGGCCCACCTCGTCGATCAGCTCCGCGACGTGCGGGACCAGGGTGTCCAACGCTGCGATGGCATCCTTGCCGGCGGAGATCTCCTCCTGGGCCGCGGCGTAGCGGCGCTTGGCCAGGACTGCAATGACGACGACGGCGAGGAGCGAGGCCACTCCTACCGCCCAGAGGATCCCCGTGATGAGCGGCCCCAACGGATGCTTGCCGACCTGAGCGTCCACGATGCGGACCAAGCCGTCCATCCACTCGGCGTGCGCGAAATCCTGGTTTCCTGCCTGGCGGTTCTCGTCCACGTGGCCGTCATTCAGGTCCATCCCCGCGAACAGGCCGGAATCCGCATGCCCGTTCACATCGGTGATATTGAGGAAGACCACCAGTTTGTGCGGGGCCAGGTGCTCGTCTGCGAGCCAGTCCGGTTTCTCCTTCTTGGCCCTCGCAATCACCGTGTCGCGGACGTCGGAGATGATCTGACCCTCTTGGACAATGACCCAGATGTCCACATCGCGCTGATGTAGCCGCAGGTCCTCCAACCGATTCGTCAGCGCCTCGGCATTGACCGAGGAGGTGGATGTGGAGACCGACACGCTGTTGGCGGTGTGCCCCTTGTCGAGGGAGAGCCGATCGGTGATCAGGGCCAGTGCACACAGCACGGCAACGAGACTCAGGAGAACGTAGAAGCTCACCCGTAGGGTGGCTCCACCGAGCCCCAACTTCCGACGAGGCGGAAGGACGAGCCCGGTGCGCTTGACCGTTCTCGGAGTCTGGTTGCTCACGTCTCACCTCTTGGCTCTCGTTCGGGGCCGGAATCCTGGGCTGGAAACCTGGGCAGGACGCCGAAGGTCGGTGACGAGGTCAGCGTCCCTGCGGGTCTCCCGTACCAGCGTAATACTTGGCCAACACATCCTCCTTCAGCTGGAAGAACGTCGCGTCCTCGATCGCGGCACGTGCCCGATCCACCAGGCGCACGGTGAAGGCGATGTTGTGGATGGAGATCAGGGTGTGGCTGAGCAGTTCGTCAGCCTTGTAGAGATGGTGGACGTAGGCACGCGTGTAGTGCGTGCAGGTGTAGCAGTCGCAGCCCTCCTGCAACGGCGTGAAGTCCGTCTTGTAGCGGCGACCGGCCAGATTGAACCGGCCGTGATCCGTGTAGAACGCCGAGTTCCTGGCGACGCGGGTGGGAGAGACGCAGTCGAAGGTGTCAGCGCCGGCCTCGATTGCGGCGAAGATGTCGTCCGGTTCTGAGATGCCGAGCAGGTGCCGAGGCTTGTTCTCCGGGAGCACCTCTGCGCACCATCCCACGATGGTTCCCAGGTTCTCTTTTTCCAGCGCCCCGCCGATCCCGAAACCGTCGAAGGGCATCTCCGAGAGATCCGAGCAGGCCTTGCGGCGCAGGTCCTCGTACTGCGCGCCCTGGATGACGCCGAAGAGCGCCTGATAGGGCTTGCCCTCGCGTTCGTCGGTGAGCCGGAAATGCTCCAGGATGCAGCGCTCCGCCCAACGCCGCGTGCGTTCCAGCGCCTCCTCCTGGTATCCACGCGAGTTGTAGAGCGTGGTCAGCTCGTCGAAGGCGAACATGATGTCCGCGCCGATCTTGTGCTGCACCCCCATGGAGACCTCGGGGCTGAAGCGGTGCTTGTCCCCGTTGAGGTGGGACTTGAACCAGACGCCGTCGTCATCCACATTGGCCAGACGTTCCTTGCCGGGGGCCACGGCGTCGTCGCCGCCCGCTTGTGCGTCGACACCGGGAGCGCCCGGCCCGTTCATGTCGATGACCTTCTTGAACCCGGACCCGAGACTCATGACCTGGAATCCGCCGGAATCGGTGAAGGTGGGGCCGTGCCAGCCCATGAAGGAACCGAGGCCGCCGGCTGCGTCGAGCACGTCGGGCCCCGGCTGAAGGTAGAGGTGGTAGGCATTGGAGAGTACCGCTTGAGCATTGGTGTCCTCGACCTGCTCCGGGGTCACCGCCTTGACGGTGGCCTTGGTGCCCACGGTGATGAAGGCCGGCGTCGCGATGTCACCGTGGGGGGTGTGAATGGTTCCCGTGCGGGCGTGCGTCCCCTCCAGGCGGGTGCCGACGTCGAAGGAGAACTCGCTCTGGCGTGGGTGGCTCTCCGGCAGCTCCGGTTTCACGTAGGGTGCGGGTTTCGGCTGGTTCTGGGCGCGACGTCGGCGCTTGGCATCACTTGGCACGATCCCAAGTCTGCCTCATCCCTCCAAGTCCCCCGGCGTTGGACAAGTTGGTGGGGGCTGGACGCCAGCATGTCCAACGGGGGTGGGGGAGAGCACTGATG
>NZ_JALAGT010000169.1 GCF_022712295.1 Galactobacter sp. | reverse complement strand
GCTCTTCGACGGTCACGGTTTGTGAGGCGTCGTTGATGTCCTTGTGTTCGGCTACGGGCTCGCCGGTGGTCTCGGCGCCCTCGTAGACGGACTCGTAGGCGACGAGGGCCTTGCCGGTGAAGCCTTCGGGGACGGTGAAGGTGACGTCGACGGTGCCGTTGGCGTCGGTGGGGGTGAAGGTGGTTTGGGCCTTGATTCCGGTGGGGGTGCCGTCGGACTTGAGCATGAGTTCGCCGGCGACGGTGTATTTGGTGCCGGGGATCAGGTTCTTGTAGGCGATGGTGTCGATGAGGGTGCCGCCGTTCCAGGCCAGGATGTGGTCTTGGTCGGCGGAGTCGACGAGGGTGGTGCCGATTACCGGGGTTTCGGTGGTGGGCAGCTTCCACGTCGCGCGGGCCGAATCCGACACCGTTTTGGTGGAGGGCGCTACCAAGATGATGGACTGTCCGTGGCTGCTCTTGGTGGGCAGCTGCCCCTCACCCGTCGGAACCGACAAGACGAAGCCCGTGCCGTTCTGCCCCTTAGCCGTGGCAGTGACGGTCACCGCCTGTTCTTGCGTGTCGGCCGGAACCTTGACGTAGACGGACTGTCCGTCAACCACGGCGTTGGGGTTGATCGGGTCACCGTCTCCATCGGCGAAGTCGAAGCCAGGGGCGGCGCTTACTGTTGCGCTTTCGGCGCTCGTGCTGATCACGAACGGTCCGACCAGCCCGCCGGGGTTCTGCTCCGTATCCGGGCCCGTCACGCTGACGGTCGTGGTGAAGTCACTCGGCTGCATTCCCGAGCTGGCGTTAGCGCCATTGACGAGGTACCAGTACGCCGTCTCCGAATCGGCGGTTTCCCAATTCCAGGCGGCATCCCAACCGAGGTCGGTATAGCGCCAGATCGCGTACTGCGTCGCTTCAATAGCGTCATTCGCAGAGATGCCAGGCGTGCCAATGGCTGCCCCGAAGTCCTCAAGAGAGACGGCCGGGTAGCTGTGGGCCAGCACCCAAAGGACCTTCGACTGCGCGACAGGGTTGGTGAAGAGATTCGCGCCGAGATAACTATCTAGGTCTCCAACACTGGCGTGAAGGCCCGTCTTGGCAGAGACATCGTGTTCGATGCAGTAGGCCCAGTAGTCCGGCGTGCCTGGGTTCGCAGGATCTGCGGGGGTGTCCTCATAAATAGCGTGAAGGCGCGTCCCGGAGTACCCCTGTGTGTTTTTTCCGACGTAGACGCTATCCCCAATGGCCACATCAGCTTGAGCGGCGGGCGCAAGCGCTCCCGCGAGTCCCAGAGCAGTCAGAGCAGTTGCTGCAGCAAACCTGGCGACGAGCCCGCGGCGGCGATTGCGTCTCGGTCTCCGATCGATGTTCTTCGTCATTTTCCCTCCAGCGAGTGATCAAACGCCGTGGCGCACGGTCCGCGACGCAGTGCAGGGAGTGTGAACCTGCTTGGTCAATGTCGAGTGGAACAGCACGAGAAACTCATGCACGCTACTCAAACCACACTCATCGGCTGATGCGAGCGCAGTCTTGCGCTTGCTCGACCTCGCCCTCCCGCCTGGTCTGGGTGAGACCGGAGGGGAGGGCGAAGTGCACCCTCATGTGAGGGTGCGGCACCGCTTTATCGCCCCACTAAGTCGTAGCTTTGACTCGGCATTGCCGTAATCGCAGTTCGGCTGCGGGGCCCTATTTGAATAATCTGTAGGTAACTCACTCGAAACCGCTAGGAAAGTTCGCCTAGTAACTCCGCTGAGTGCTACTTTGCGAACTACGATGGAGGTGGTGATTCCCCAATTCTCAAGTCGTTAGATCAGGTGCCGAACTCCCAGGAAGCAGCGGTACAAGAGCCCTGGAATGATGCGGCAGTCGCGCTGAACGCCTGCCGAATCTGAATGTGAGTCAACCTCAGCCCGCGCCTCTCCCGCAACCGACTAAAGCATGTTTTCTGCGATCGCCGACAAATGACCCCCATAAAGGGGTCAACGGTGGAGGTGAATAGCCTCACGGTGTTTCAAGACGCGGACCGCTGCACTTTGACCCCCGTATGGGGGTCTTTTTTTTCGCGGAAGAGGTCATGAGGGCCTTTTCTCGCAAGTGAGCAGTATCGTAAATGGCGTTATTCGAGCTGCAATACTGATTGATTGGATCGTCATCGCGTCAGACACGAATCGGCAGGGGGACATATCAACGGCGCTCGGGACCGGTCGGAAGAGTCACAGCCCCCCGACGTGCCACAGATATCCTGAGGGCGTCGTTTTCAGTTCAGATGTGAATTGGTGAAAATGAACCTTCTGAGACATGTGCCCTCCGCGCTCGGCATACGGGACCATGAGGGTCTGCAACCCGTGTCGCCCGGTCCGGCGACCGAAGCGTTGCTAGGCGCGATCACTCGAGTTGTGTTGATCGCGGCAACCGTCTGGCAGGCCGCCATGGTAGCCGTCACCCTCGTCTCGCTACGCCCTGGGGCCGGGTTCCTCGCCTCCGCCCAGATGCTCGTCGCTCTGGTCGCTGTCGCCGCACGGCGGAAGTCGAGCTGCGTCCCTTGGCTCACCATCGCGATGGTTTTCGCCGGCGTGTGGGGCTATCTCGTGAGCGGCGATATCGACTCGGGACTCACGTTCGCGGCATGCTGGCAGATCAATTTCGCCTCATTCGTCGCCGGCCTTCTTGTACTTCGTCGCTATGCGATTCCCATGGTCATGGGCTTAGCCGCATTCGCCGCGACGACGATTCTCGTCCTGCTCCCGGGATGGGGCTTCCAATTGCCGTTGTCCGTGTGCGTCACGCAGACCACCATAGTTCTGGCGATCAGGCTGGGGGTGGCCTTTCTGTTGCGCAGCGCAGCGGCTACGGACAGCGATGTTCGCAGAGCCGATGCGGCCGCTCTCCGAAGTGAGTCCGTTGCACACGTCGGCGCTCGCCTCGCCGAAGAGTCGCGTTTGCTTCACGACACTGCGATCAACACCTTCGCTGCTGTCGCATCAGCCGGAGCCGCCGTGAACGATGAGCGTCGCGTTCGGTTGCAGTGTGCACGGGACGTTGAGCAGGTCGAGCAGCTCAGGGGCGCGCGGCGTGGGGCATCCGGCGCATCAATCATGGAGGTGTTTGAGCATTCCCGGCTACCGGTGCGCAGGCAAGGCGCAAGCGATGCCGTCATCGATCGACTTGACCGGGATCTTCCCCCCGACGTGACTCGCGCCGTGGTGGGGTGCGCGCGCGAGGCCGTGAACAACGCTGCGAAACACTCGGGCGCCGACCATGTCGACTTTGCTCTCGACGCAGACGCGCGGGAGTTCCTCATGCGCATCTCGGACGATGGACGAGGATTCGACCCAGAGTCTGCGGCCAAGCGCGGCCTCGCCACGTCTATTGAACAGCGGGCGAAGGAGTTCGGTATCGGCGCCGAGGTCATTAGCGTTCCGGGCGCGGGGACGACCGTCACGCTACGAGTGCCGTTGGAAGCCGGAAGGCTCAGCAAGTCCGTTTTCGTTGACGACGGGGCGTTGAAAGAAGCCGCCAGCACGAGTCGCCGGCGAGCCGGAGCCTACTGGGGCATTGGCGTCACCGCCGAGAGTATCGTGCTCACGCTCGCTGGCGGGACGAACGAGCATCTTGCGTTGCTTCCGATGATCGCGATCATGCTGGTTTCCTCGTTGGTGGCTGCGTCGGCAGTGTTTCGCAAGACAGTGCTTGCGCCGCTGATACTCGTCGCAGCAACCGTGGCTGTCTTCGCGCTTTCTGCCCGAGCAACTGAGTTCGGCACTGTGAGTCCGATTCACTGGCAGGCGCTGGCCCCGACCGGCCCGGCCGTGCTTCTCCTCTCAATTAGGGACGGCAGACCATGGAGGATCGCGGGGGCCGGAATCTGGGTTGTGGTGACGATGGTGATCGTCCTCTGGACGGCCTCTAAGTCGCCGGTTGGGGCAAGCATCGTCGCTATTGCCGGGCTCGTAGGCCTGGGCTTCTCGCTTGTGTGGATGAGGTTTCAGGAATTCATGGTGAAGCTCTCGGAGGTTGCGGCCGATGCCAGACGACACGAGTTTGAGTCGCAACTGCGAGGCGAGCGCGAAGCGGCGGCGCAAGCCAGCTATCAGCGGTGGACTAACGCGGGACTTGAAGCCGCCAGCGAGCTACTACGAGGAATTCGCGACGGAGCGCTGGACCCTGCCTCCGACTCGACACGCTCGGCTTGCGATGAGGAAGAACGATATCTGCGACAACTTGTCCTGATCAGTCCCGAACTGGCATGCCTGGGCGCGTCGTTCATGTCGCTTCTGCACTTGGCGCGTGAGGCCGATGTGCGGCTTACCTTGCGGTTGGGCGACCAAGACACGAGCGATGTGGCCAGCGCTGAGTCGATTGCGCAGGTCGTGCGGTCTAATATCTTTGCCGTGGGCCGGGGCGGTTGGCTTTCGGTAACTCTGTTCCCTGTGTCGGATGGCCTCCGGCTGACGCTGACCGGACCATCCTTGCGGGTCCCGGAGCAGTTCCGGGTCGGCAGCCGGCTTGTCCGACTCGGAGAGACGGAGTTGCTGGAGATCGACTTCGCTACGGCAACCACGGCGTGACGAGGCGTGCACTCGAACAGAGCTGTCGTCGTCTCCTCCGCAGAGGGTAGAGCTATGAAGAGGCGGTCGTGAAGAACAACGTCGAGCCAAAGTCGCGCATTGCCATCGTTGAGGACCATCTGCTGCAGCGAGCGCGCACTGAAGAGATTCTCGGGGGTGTGGCCGGCCATGAGGTCGTGTTCAGTGGGGAGACCTTGCCTGAATTCGTCGCATGGTCGGCAACGACCCCGCGTGAGCGGCTTCCACACCTGCTCGTTCTCGACCTCATGGTGGATCGTCAGCCGAGCGCAAGCCCCGCGCAAGTCGCTGCGCTAGTCAGCGCCGGGCTCACGGTGCTGGTGCTCTCAGCGATGGCCTCGCCGTCACTAGTCCGTCAGATCGTCCAGGCTGGGGTGTCGGGCGTGGTTGGGAAGCGCGACAGTGAGCAGGACATCCTTGCCGCAGTGGCGGCGGCGCTGCGCGGGGAAACGTGGATGACCGTCGAGTTGGCCTCAGTGATTGCTGGCGACCCTGGTCGACCGACTCTCAGCATCCAAGAGGAGCGAGCCCTCGTGCTTTACGCGTCTGGGCTCAGCGTTGAGCAGGTGGGAGCTGCGATGAACATCGGCCGCGAGACTGCGAAGCAGTACCTTGACCGTGTGAAGAGGAAGTACTCGGAGGCGGGCGTACCAGTGCGGTCAAAGTTGGACTACGGGCGCATCGCCTGGGCGGATGGCTACCTGGACCCCTCGTTGCCCGATGGGACTTGAGGTCTGACACACATTAAAACCGCGCTCTCGGCACTGCACCGTGAAACCTGCAATGCTCCCGGCCGGACGAGTTCACCAGGGCGACCCGCTCCTCGTGGTGCTCAGAACGTCAAGATTTCTTCGGAGCCAGGCCACCATCCCGCCGAGGGCCGGGGGAGGTCTCCAGGCCGAGGCCTAGGCCAAATGCAATGGAGGGATCGGCCACCGGGGAAAGTGCTCGGCGGCGTTGGCGACTCGCATTCCACGCGCTCGACCTCGTGGTACCGGGCGGTGGTTACGCCGCCGCCGGCACGTATCTTGCGCCGGTGTACTCGTGGGCATTACCGGCGAGGATCCGGCACTCGTCGAAGAGCAGCGAGTAGTAGGGCTTCCCGCCGTCGTCGAACAGCACGGCGGGGAGTCGCCCGAACTCGTCAACGGCGATGTCCAGGAGGCGCCCGTCCCAGAGCCCGCCCACGCACTCGATCTTCAGCGAAGAGGTCATGCGCCTAGGTTATGACCGTCCCGCGACAACAACACCCCGCGGGCCGCCCACAGCCGGCCCAGCCAAAGAGCAGAGCCCGCCGGCCGCACCCGCTTACAGCGCGGCGTCGAGCCCCTTCACGAGCACGCGGTGCAGCTCGGGATCGCACGGCACGGAGACCCCGTCGATGGAGGTCACAGCGGCGGCGAGGCGGACAGACGAAACCAGCCACACGCCGTCGGTCTCAAGAAGAGCGGCCGGCGTCAGCGGGCCGTATCCGAGCGACCAGCCCGCCTCGCGGGCCACCTCGAACGCGGCCGCCTGCGTGGTGCCGGCCAGGATGCCGGTCTCCAGCTCGGGGGTCAGCAGCGTGACACCGGCGTCGGTGCGGCGGGCGATCAGCACGGAGGAGGTCGGCCCCTCCAGCACGCGCCCGTCGGAGGTCACGAAGATCGCGTCGTCGGCGTCGTGGGACTGCGCCCAGCGCTGCGCGGCCATGTTGATGGCATAG
>NZ_JALAGT010000168.1 GCF_022712295.1 Galactobacter sp. | reverse complement strand
CCTGTGGATCGAGAGTAGAGGCAGAGCTTGTTCTTGGTCAAGGGTGACTAACAAAATTTCCATGATCCACGAGTGCCGCAACTCGGCAGCGGAGAGTGCCGCGTATTGGTCGTCCGAGCGCCTGCGGCGGGCGTCGGTGTCATGCTCGACGGCCTGCCTGCCGCCTTCGTCGTGTCCGGGCTGGTGGCGTCCGCAGTCGTCCGCGGGTCGGCACGTGACACGGTGACGAATGTGGTCGGGATCGCGTCACCCCGATGTGAGATGAGCTCGCTTTGCGTGCTAGGCTATTCATCGTTCGGTTCGCTTCTGTGAGCGGATTGAGCGCCTCGATTTGGGGGTATGGCGCAGTTGGTAGCGCGTCTGCATGGCATGCAGAAGGTCAGGGGTTCGAATCCCCTTACCTCCACCAAACGAGTGAAGGCTCCCGCTTCGGCGGGAGCCTTCACTCGTTTTGCTGTGTCTGAACGACTCGAAGGCTCTGGGGGCTCCGGGCGTTTGCCGTTCGTAGTTTTCGCGGCGTTGTCGATCACGGCCAGGGAACGGAAATCCTCACCCTCGGCGTGGAGTCGGTTGCCGTTCTGGTCTCGGGTCACATTGACGTCGACGCCTGCCGCGCTCCCGGCCTCCGAGGGGAGTGAGTGCGGAAGGTCCACGGTCCATGGTGATCGACTCACCGTGTCGGCCGTCGTCCGTGATCTGCTCATGCACGTGAACCCGTACGAGTTGGCGCGTCCGGCTTGCGACACTATAGATGCGTAGTCCTATATATGCGTAGTAGGCTATCTGCATGGAGCTGAAACACGCAATTCTGGGCCTGCTGTCGATCCGTCCGATGAGCGGGTATGACCTCGGGCGTGCGTTCACCGGCTCGGTGGCCCACTTCTGGCACGCCGATCAGTCTCAGATCTACCGAACCATCGACAGGCTGGCAGCGGCCGGCGCTATCGATACCGAGGTGATCTCGCAGGACGGCAAGCCGGATCGTAAGGTGCATGCCCTCACTGACGCGGGCCAAACCGAGTTGAATAGCTGGCTGTCGGGGCCTGTGGAGACGGCGCGGCCGAAGCTGCCGATGCTGGCGCAGCTGTTCTTTGTCGCCCGCCTCGGGCGTGCCGATACTGAACGACTGCTCGACGAGTACGAGGCGCAAGTTCGTGGCGAGCTCGATCGCCTGCGCATGATCGACGTCGGTGACGAGAAGGATGCCGCTGCGGCGCTGCAGGCATCCACGTTGCGCTACGGCATCACGATGGGCGAGTCGGAGCTGGTCTGGCTGGGCGAGACCCGTGCGCGGCTCCAAGGAGTGGAGGAATGGCCATGAGTGCAGATGACGCGGTCGACTGCGGCGATCCGGAGTCCAGGCCGCTCGGATCGGAGTGGGATCCGAGGAAGATCGAGCATGGACCGAGGTCTGGAGAGACGATCCTGTTCCTACACGGAGGCAGTTCGGGAGCTTGGGCTTGGTCCGGGCAGGTCGAACTGCTGCCCCAGAGGCACCTGCTCACCCCTGAACTTCCAGGGTACGCGGGCCGTGCGTGCGAGGATTGGCCGGGCACGGGAGGCGCCGCAGACGACGTCGCGACACTCATACGAGACCGTGCGATCGATGGGAAAGCCCATGTGGTCGGGCTATCGCTCGGCGGATTCGTCGCGCTGCAACTGGCACACAAGCACCCTGAGCTGCTCCGTTCGTGCCTCATCACCGGGTCCGCGGTGAGCGGATACAGCCGGATCGAGAAGCTGGCGATCGCGCCGCAGGTCCCGCTGTGGCGACGGTACTGGTACTGGGCGGCTCAGGCCTTTGCATTTCGGATCCCAGCCGAGGTGCGCAAGCAGTTCGCAGCGGACGGGTGCGCTCCGAGTGCTCGGACGAACCGTGCCATGTTCCGCGAGGTCGTGGTCGGCGGATTGCCGCGAGAGTTGGCGTACACCGGGCCGATGCTCGCGGTGAGCGGCGAGAAGGACTCTGCGTCCGTCCGCCGCGGGTTCCCGGCGCTGTGCTCGGTTCTCCCACAGACACAGACCTGCATCGTGCCAGGTGTGCATCACGCATGGAACGCCGAGGATCCAGAGCTTTTCGCAAGGATGGTGACCACCTTCGCCGATACCGGGCAGTGGGATCCCTGCGGATGATCCGGCGCAGGAACGCCCGATGCGGTGAGACCATTTTCCAAGGTTCGAACACTGTCTCTCTGCCTCCACGCATCGTTCGAGGGCCCGGATCGTCATCGATCCGGGCCCTCAAACGTTGGCGCGCACGGTCGGGTGCCGCGGCAATCCGCTGGCACCGCTTCCAGATGTCGTGCGAGCGCGACCGATGAGCCAGATCAGGAAAAAGCGGTCCTGACCAGTGAAGCGACCTTGGTCAGCGTCGCTTCGTCGATGTCATCCAGGAACCACGCCGACGGGCGCAACGTGGAATCCGCTTCCTGCTCCACCGTGGCCTTCTCTGAAATTCCGAGCGACATCACGCCGTCGTCAAGGCGAAAGAAAACCAGCACCGGCTTGCTGCGGGCTGCAGCGTAACCCGGCATGCCGTACCAGATTCGAGGCGCCATCTTGGGGCCTGCTTCCACGATGGTGCCGTGCAGGCGCTCACCGATGCTCTTGTACGGTTCCGGCCACGAATCGATCTTCTCCAGAACGGCCTGGAGGTCGGCTGCTGTCTTGTCTTGTTTTGGCATGGAGCCCTCCTTCATCTCGCGCCGCGTCCGCGGCATGGCAACACAATCGGACCCCCGGGCGGGGCCGACTGCGCAATCTCCATCGCGGACATGTCCCGACCAGTGGTCGGCCCCCTCCGAATGATGTGTCAGACGAGCACTTCGTCATCGACTGCGCGAGGGTACAAGTTCGTACCGCTAACCAGGCTAACAGCAATCACTGCGGATGCGCCGGGGCTCAGTTGCCCTTCTGCTTTCGCGGCCTGAGCCATGGGAACAGGGAACCGATGATCACTCCGACGGCCAAGAGGAGCAGGAACCACACCCATCCCGGCATGGTCAGCGAGGCGCCGATGAAGTGCAATGATGCCTTGTCCAGGTTGGAGAAGATGAAAATCAGGGCGATCGCCAGGAGCAGGCCTGCCAGCACCAGCTTGGGGACGTTGACCTTGCGCTCGGTCTCCTGATGCTGCTCGGACGGGGTCGAGTGCTGCTTGCTCATGGTGTCTCTCCTGACGTGCATGGGTGAGCTGCTTCGTTCACGTTACACGGCGTCGTGGGTCACCTCCCGGACGGACCGTCGGAGACTCCCGACTGGCATTGAGGCACGGTGGTAGCACCCCGGCGAGGAACCTCCAGTGGTCGGAGAAACTCCTATAAGCTGATCGGAAACAGACCCGGTCACCTGAACGGATCGCCAGATCTCGACCGGATACGCGGTTGAAGAGCGGAGCCCTCACCATGACTCAGCAGCCATTCCCGCCGCAAGGGACCGGTCTCGGCCCAGGGCGCCCGGGGTCTCCACCCCAAGTTTCGGGACCTCAGGGAACC
This sequence comes from Galactobacter sp., assembly GCF_022712295.1. Lineage (GTDB taxonomy): Bacteria > Actinomycetota > Actinomycetes > Actinomycetales > Micrococcaceae > Galactobacter. The sequence goes on along the minus strand of NZ_JALAGT010000168.1, from coordinate 3,136 downwards.
GGCAGGCCACCCGCTGCCCGCTGGGTGCTCTGGCTGACCGTTGGTTTCCTCATTGCAGCAGCGGTGATCGGCGGCTTCTTCATCATCGTGGGTGACGACGGCGGTATCGCCGGCCGCGTGTGGCTCACTTTCATCCTGGTGATGTTCTTTGCCGGTGCAGCCGTCCTCGATGCCACCGTGGACGGCACCAATCGCTGGTATGTGCCTGCCTCCACCATCACCAACGTGGTGTTGTTGCTGGTTGGCCTGTTGAAGATCTGGACCTCGTGGCTGCAGGTGGACGCCGAAGCACGTCAGCAGCGCGAGGAATTCAACGAAAGTTACGGCTATTACCGCTCCACGCTGGACGGGCCTGAGCAGTTCTTCCGGTTCCTCGGCGTGATCATCGTGCTGAGACTCGCGATCCTGGTCACGCAGTTCGTCTGGTCCCAGCTGGTGGAGAAGTCCACCCGCCCCGGATCTCAGATGGCCTCCAAGGGGGTCCTCTGCCTCTTCTGGCTGACCGCACTGATCGTCGCGATTCCGCTATCGCTGCCGGGAGTCCAGTGGCCTGGCTGGTGGTGGCGTATTGCAGGGGCAGCCGTTCTGGCCGCCGTGGTGCTCCTGGTGATCCCGGTGGTGTTCCGGGCCTTCGAACCCAAGCCGCCCAAGCCCGTTGCACCGGTATACCCGCCGCAGTACTACCAGGGCGTGCCTCAGGGCGGTGGGCCGGCCCCGATGTATCCGCAGTATCAGCAGCCCTGGCCCGGGCAGCCTGGATATCAGCCTGGCCCCAGTTCCCAGCAGTACGGCCCGCAGCCCGGTCAGGCGCAGCAACCTGGCGCTCCGCAACAGCCAGGCGGTCGGTGGGTACCTGCTCCCCAGCAGGGGCAGGAACCTCGGCCTCAGCAACCACAGCAACCTGGTGGTCAATGGGTCGGCGGTCCGCAGCAGGGCAACGCATCGCAGCCGGGTGAAGGTCCGCAGCAGCCGGGACCCCGCTCGTCCAACACGCCTCAGCACTGACCTGGCACGGGAGAACGACAAGACTCCGTCCAGGTCGGCGGCGCCACAGCCGTACTCCTTCTATGCCGACTCTCAGCCGCTCCCACTAGGATCGAGTCATGGCAGGTTTTTGGGGTAGACGCTCACGCGAGGAGCAGGAGCGGCAGACCGCCGCTGACGAACATCTGGCCGTGCGCGCACGTACCGCTATCGTGACCACGGACGAACGTATCCGCGCCACGGAGGACGAACTGGGCTTCGCCGTGGCCGAGCTGGGGCAGAAGCCAACCGAGCAGCTGCGTCTGGGCCTGAGCTCGGTGAAGAAACACATGGCTGAGGCCTTCGAACTTCACCGTCTCAACCATGACGAAATCCCGGATACCCCTGAGGAGTTGCGCACGCGCAATGCGCGCATCGTGCAGCTGTGTGACTGGGCGGAAGAGGTGCTGGACGAACGCACCGAGGCCCTGCAAGCGCAGGTGGAGAAGGTCCGTGGTGCACCGAAGGAACTCGAACGGGTACAGGCAGAGGTGGCCCGTCTGCGGGCTCAACTTCCGAATATGCGTGCCGCGTCCGACCGCCTGGCGGCGACCTACAGCCAGTCCGCCATGCAGCGGCTGCGTGTGGATCCCGATGAGGCGGAACGTCTCGTGGACTTTGCCGAACGTTCGGCGGGTTTGGCAGAACGTCGCGGTCAGGCCGGCGACCATGCCGCAGCGATCAGCGCGTTGGAGGCCGTCACGGAGACCCTGCGTAGGGCCCAGAGTGTCATCGACGGCGTTGACACCTTCGAGATCGACGCGTTGAGAGCGGAAGGGACGCTGGCTGAGGTCATCGCGGACTCGCGCGGAGACCTGGTGGCGGCCGCAGAATTCGGTGGAGTCCCCGCCGTCGCGCAGGCGATGAGCGCGCTCGAGAAGGCGTTGGCGAACGTGCGGCAGGAGGCAGCCGGATCGGATCCGTTCTCCGACCTGGTCGCCGTGAGCTCTGCGAACTCCGCTTTGGACGAGGCCGTGGATGCAGCCAGGGAAAGGGCGGCCCGCCCCGTCCCGGACCTTGCCCACGTTCGGCACGAGGTGGAGTCGGCGGACCGCGGCATCGAGATGGCCAAGCGCATCATCGAGGGTCACCGTGGCTGGATCGGTGCGGATGCCCGTACCAATCTCGCCGAGGCCCAGCGCGCTCGCACGGAGCTGGAACCGCTCGTCGGGCCTGAGGACACACGTGAACGCGCCCAGCAGCTGGCACGCCGCAGCGCGGCGCTGGCCGACGACGCGGTGCGCGCCGCCCAGCGCGACATCGACTCCCAGCGCCCCGACGGGGACGACTGGGGCGACTGGGGTGGATTCGGAGGCCCAGGGCGTCGTGGCTACGGCGGGCAACAGGGCCGTGGCGGCGGGATGCTGGGCCCTGTGCTGGGTGGTGTTTTGCTGGGCGGAATCCTCGACGACATCTTCGACTGATGGCAGTATCCGGAAATGCGGGCACGGATCGTGCTCACATTTCCGGATAGTGCCAGCAAAAGGAGCAGAACATGACCACACCGGAAACTGTGAACCTGGAGAACCTGCCCGTCACCACACTGCAGGGGGAAGAAACCACCTTCGGCGAACTCGCTGGAGGCAAGGCCGTGATGGTGGTCAACGTGGCCTCGCGCTGTGGCCTCTCACCGCAGTACGGGACCCTGGAGACGCTGCAGAAGACCTACGGTGAACGTGGATTCACGGTGATCGGCTTCCCGTCCAACCAGTTCATGCAGGAACTCGGCACCGAGGAGAAGATCGAGGAGTACTGCTCCACCACGTGGGGCGTCACCTTCCCCATGTCATCCAAGGTGAAGGTCAACGGGAAGAACGCAGACCCGATCTACCAGGAGCTGACGCGCTTCCCCAAGCAGGAGAATGGTAAGGACGGGCGCATCACCTGGAACTTCGAGAAGTTCGTGATCTCCCCGGACGGGAACGTCACGCGCTTCAGCCCCACCACCAAGCCGGATGAACCACAGGTGATCGCGGCCATCGAGTCCGCACTGCCCGCCTGACGACGGTCGCAAACAGCGTTTCTCAGCAGTGGCCGACGACGGGGGCCCCCCCGGCGTCGGCCACTGGCCGGATGCCCCACAGACATTTGCGCCGCAGACCCGCCGCGGAGG
>NZ_JALAGT010000167.1 GCF_022712295.1 Galactobacter sp. | reverse complement strand
CTGGAAACAAGCCCTCGCCCAACTCGCCGTCGCCTACCCCGAGCGCATCAACCCCTACCTCTGACCCACCAACAACCAAGAAATATCAGGAGGGCTTACACAGAAAACTTGACAGGCTCTTGGAGGCCGCAGTGGTCTTGGCCGCAGGGGTCCTGCCCGCGGCATCCGCCAAACCGACCGCTGCGGGAGCGGGGCCGCCGGACGAGGTTCCATCGGACTTCAGTGTGTCCGAGACATCTGCCGCATGAGCAGGCAGAGCAACGACGGAAGCGGAGGCCGCGAGGCCTAGCGCAAGAGTGACGGCTGCGGTGCGCCGCTTGAGGGTTGAGAGCATGACACGGACTTCTTTCGACCGAGGTCTTCATCGACCTGTTGGATGAACAAGGAAGACTGTAGCGCAGCGACGCATCATTCGGTAACACCGTGACCAGTGGTGACCGTCGAACCACCGCGCACCGCCGTCAGGGCTCCAACGTCTCACCGGAAAGTGGTGCATAGGCGAACCACTCCCCCTTCTCGGGCCGTGGCGGGGCAGGGCTCTCCTTCATCAGCCGCGTCAGCGCTGTCTGGAGCTCGTGGTCCAGGCGACTATTCCGCGGCATCGACTCTGACAGGAGCCACTCCCGATTGGTGAAATCCCTGACCCTGAGGCCCTTGATCTTCCAGACGGTGCCTGCCATGGTTTGCACCGCCTGCCGCGCCAGGCGTAACGCCTCCTCCATCGCACCGGACGTCGCAGCCGCGCGGAAGGCTTCCACATACGCAGCGGTGGTTTCCTCTACATGCGAGCCCCACCCGAGGTCCCGCGGCAGCGGGACCCGCCACGCGCCGTCGGGCGTAGAGCCTGCGGGCTCGAACCACCAAGGCCAATCGTCATCGGAGTCCGCCGGAACGCCCAGGAGGAGGCACGCGTCCCAGGTCACGGCTAGGACTCCCGGATAGGTGAGCTGGTCCGCTCCGACGTGCCAGTCGTGGTCCGGGTCCAGGACCCAGAGGGAGGGCACCTCCTCGACGCTCCGCTTGGCCAGTTCGACGCCTCGACGATGCAGAGCCTCCCCTGCCGCCGTCGGGCCATTGTGCTCCAGGTCCATCGTGGCCATGGCCCAGGCGTCCCATTCCCGATTCCAGTCCTGACCGTCGCGGATCAGTTCCTCGGAGAGACCGATCCTGCGCAGGTCATCGGGCTCCATGAAACCCACGTCCTCGGCAGCTTCCAGGTCGACTTCGCCGATCTCTGTCCACCAGGGCGTCATGTCGTCCTCGACGACGTACTCCTCGATGATCCGCAGCAACCGGTGGTTGGGACTCATCTGTTCTGCCATGTGCTCACGCTAACCACGGCGCTCCAGTACGACAACGGTCGCGATGCACAGCGTCGGTGCTCACTGGGCAGTGAGCACCGACGCCGTGCTGTTCAACCGACATCGTGTCGGAGTCCAGATCACAACCCTTCGAAGGCTCGCTCCAGGTCGGACAGCAGGTCCTCGGCGTCCTCGAGGCCAACGGAGAGCCGCAGCAGGTCCTCCGGCACGGCCAGCTCGGTTCCCTTCACGGACGCATGCGTCATCTCGGAGGGGTAGTTCATCAACGACTCGACGCCACCCAGGGACTCGGCCAGGGTGAACACGCGCGTGGACTCGGCGACCTTGCGGGCTGCAGCCTCGCCACCCTTCAGACGAACAGACACCATGCCGCCGAAACGACGCATCTGACGGGCGGCGACGTCGTGGCCCGGGTGGTCGTCCAGCCCCGGGTAGAGCACGTGGGACACCTCGGACCGGCCCAACAGCCAGGAGGCCACGGCCTCCGCGTTGTCGCAGTGCCGGTCCATGCGCACGGCCAAGGTCTTGGCCCCGCGCGTGGTCAGATAAGCGTCGAACGGCGAGGACTGGTTGCCTGCAGCGAACTGGATGAACCGAACCGCGGAGTCGATCTCCTCCGAATTGGTGATGACGGCCCCGCCCACCACGTCCGAGTGCCCACCCAGGTACTTGGTGGTGGAGTGCACCACGAGGTCAGCGCCCAAGGCCAGGGGTTGCTGCAGGTAGGGAGAGGCAAAGGTGTTGTCCACCAGCGCGTAGGCGCCGGCCTCGTGCGCCACGGCCACGAGTGCCTCGACGTCGGCGATGCGCATCATCGGGTTGGACGGCGTCTCGATCCAGAGCAGCTTCGCCCCGGTCTCGGCCACGGCAGCACGCACCGCGTCCACGTCGGTCAGGTCGACGGGAGTGTGTCCGATGCCCACCGCCCCGTGAATCCTGGAGATGAGGCGGAACGTGCCGCCGTAGACGTCGTTGCCCATGACCACGTGATCACCGGGCTTCAGCAGCCCGCGCAGCACCGCGTCCTCGGCTCCGAGCCCGGAAGCGTAGGAGATCCCGAAGCGTCCACCCTCCAACGCGGCGAGCTGCTGTTGCAACGAGTCACGCGTGGGGTTGGTGCCGCGGGAGTAGTCGTACCCGCCGCGAAGCTCGCCGATGGAGTACGGGTGGTACGTCGTGGAGAGGTGCAGCGGCGGAATGACGGCGCCGGTGGATTCCTCGAAGGGCTGTCCGGCGTGGATGGCGCGCGTGGAGAAGCCTGCGGTGGAGTCAGTCATGAAAACAAGTCCTTCGGTGTTGCTGAGGGGTCGCGGGAGTATCGCGGGGATGCCGCGGATGAGTTCGGTGGGCTGAGGGTCAACTCAAGGTCAGGTCGGAGGGGGCCACGACGTCGATCAGTTCGCCGTCACACAGTCCGGGGACGGCAGGAGCGGACGCCCAGAGCCCGAACAACGAGGCCAGCGGCTCGTCCACGCCCACCGTCGGCAGAGAGGATTCGAGCGCATCGCCCACCGGACTGTCCGACGTCATGGTCCCGGTGTCCAGAGCGGCGTCCAGCCCTGTAGCTGACACGGAACCCCTCACCTCGCCTTCGCGGGCCGGCCAGTTCTCCGAGGCGAGCACCGGCAATGCCTCGACCCGGAGCTGGGCCAGCGCCTCCAGCGCCACACCCACCGGTGTGGACACCGGCAGTCCGACGCGCGGCGAGCGCCTGGAGCCCAGCGCGGAGCCGACGCTGCCGGGCACGGCAGCACGGTGACCTGAGCCGGGAACCGGCGTCACGCCGTCGGACACCGTCTCCTTGCCCGCGAAGCCATGGGCGCGCATCCAGACGGGGTCGAAGATCTTGCCGAGGTAGCCGCGGCCGGAATCCGGCAGCAGCACCACGACCACGGCGTCCGCGGGGAGGCCGCGGGCCACGCGCAGCGCTGCCGCGACGGCCATGCCGGAGGAGCCACCCACCAGCAGGCCCTCCTCGCGAGCCAGGCGCTGCGCCATCGCGAAGGCCTCGGCGTCGGTGACGGCCTCGATGCGATCGGGGACGGACGGATCATAATTGCGCGGCCACATGTCCTCCCCGACGCCCTCGGTGAAATAAGGACGCCCGGTGCCGCCGGAATAGACGGACCCGTCCGGGTCGGCGGCCACCACCTGAACGGGACCGGATGCGCGCCCGGCCGAGATGTCGTGGAGGTAGCGGCCGGTACCCGTGATGGTGCCGCCGGTCCCGGCGGCCATGACGGCGTGCGTGACGAGCCCGTCGGTGTCCTCCCAGATCTCCGGTCCGGTGGTCTCGTAATGGGAGTCAGGCGCCCCAGGGTTGGAGAACTGGTCCGGCTTGTACGCCCCAGGAGTCTCGGAAACGATGCGGTCCGCCACCGAGTAATAGGACTCAGGCGAATCCGGGGCAACCGACGACGGCGTCACCACGACGCGGGCGCCGTAGGCGGCCAGCACGTCGCGCTTCTCCTTGCCGACCTTGTCAGGGGTGACGAAGACCGTGTCGTAGCCACGCAGCGCACCCACCAGAGCCAGCCCGACGCCGGTGTTACCGGAGGTGGGTTCCACGATGGTGCCGCCGGGGCCCAGTTCACCGGATTCTTCGGCGCGCTTGATCATCTTCACCGCGATGCGGTCCTTGACCGATCCGCCGGGATTGACGAACTCGACCTTGGCGAGCACGGTCGCCTCGATCCCCTCCGTCACGGAGTTGAGGCGCACCAAGGGGGTGTGCCCGATCAGGTCCAGGACGGAATCCGCGTATCGCATGATCTATAAGGTAACCGGAGGCCGTAACAGAGACGAGCGGAAGGAAACATGCCGTCATGACCTTGACCCCGCTCACACGTGCGGGAGTGGCAGCATGGAAAGCATGACCGCCCCGGATGCCCGTTCCAGCTTCTCCCCCACCGGGCTCGTGGATCTCGCCGCCACCCTGGCCCCACTACCGCACGGCCCGCAGGACCCCACGTGTGTGCTGGTGCCCGACGGCATGTGGCGGGCCGTCCGCCTCGCCTCCGGTCCCGCCGTGGTGCGGGTGCGGGGCGTGCGCGAGGCGGCGGGGGCGCGCCTCACCGATCCGCGGGATCGGCGCAGCGGTGGAACCACCCGCGGGATGCTGCTGGATCCCACGCGAGGAGACACGGTGGATGCCTCGGCATGGGGGCCGGGAGCCGAGGAGGCTGTGCGCCAGGTGCCGCTGTGGGTCGGGGCAGGCGACGATTGGTCCAGCTTCGACGCCCCGGAGTTCGCGGCAACACTGCCCGAGTTCGTGGCGACGACCCGACGAGCCCGCCCGGGGCTGAGGTTACCGGCCGCGGGATCGTTGATGGACACGTTGGTGGCCGTGGTGCTGGAACAGAAGGTCACGGGGCTCGAGGCGCACAGTGCGTGGAAGGCTCTGGTGCGGGAGTTCGGCGACCCCGCCCCCGAGGTGGAGGGGGCACCTCGTCCGCTGTTCGTGGCGCCAACGGGTGAGGCATGGCAGGCCGTGCCCTCGTGGCGTTGGCATGCCGCGCGAGTGGATGCGTCCCGCCGAAACACTGTGGTGAATGTGGCCCGACGGTCCTCCGCCTGGGCCAGGTTGGAGGCCCGGACTGCCCCTGGCACGGCCACATTGACCGACCTGGCCCGTTTGGAAGCGGCGATCCGCAGCATTCACGGAGTGGGGGTCTGGACCGCGGCCGAAACGCTGCAGCGCACCCACGGCTCCCCCGACCACGTGTCCTTCGGCGACTTCCATGTGGCCCACCTGGTGGGTCAGGCGCTGACCGGGAGGCGGGCTGACGACGCCGGCATGGCGGAACTGCTTGCTCCGTGGCACGGGCACCGTCAGAGGGTGGTTCGGCTCATTGCCGCGTCGGGGGCCAAGAACCCGTCCTACGGCCCTCGGCTCGCGCCGCAGGATCATCGCGGCCACTGATCTCTCAGGTCAGTTCTTCTCCACCAGGTCCACGTCGATGTGACGCCCCATGGCCAGGCCGGCCTCGTCAGCGTCGCCCGCCTCGATGGCTGCAAGCACCTCCCGGTGCCCGTCACCGCGTTCGCTCGGCCCGGCCCCGAACACCAGCTCCCCCTCCGCCTGCGCACGGAGCAGCACGTCCATCACTGCTCCGTAGAGGGCCTCGTAGAGGCGATTGTTTGCCACAGCGAACACTGCAGCATGGAATCGGCCGGGGCGGAAACCGACAGGTCCTTGGCCCCGATGCCGTTGCCGTTGAGCCGAGTCAGCTTGCTTCCTGGCCGCCTCCAGCGACGTTCCACGATCTGTCCGCGCAAGTACTCGGGGACCCTCTCCGAGCGGGATATCTCCCGCTTGGGAATGGCTCCGCTGACGGTCACTCGCGAAGTGCTGTTCATGGTTCGTCAGCCTACGCAGGACAAACCCAGCGTCCCCGGAATATGGCCGCTCTATCGCTTGATTTGATAGTTTCATGAAATGTCTTCCTCGAATGAGCCTGACCCACCCCTCCAACCAGACACCCAGTCCCCACCACCGGATGAGCCCGCGCACCGCCGGGACCGCTCCGAATGGATGGAGTCCTCAGAACAAGTCCTGGACCCGGATTCCGGTCTACCAAGCACCGTTCATCTGGATGCGGCTGT
>NZ_JALAGT010000166.1 GCF_022712295.1 Galactobacter sp. | reverse complement strand
TATCAGGGTCGCGGCGGGCGTCGACCGCCAGGCGGGGCGCTCGCGCCCGAAGCGCTGCTGGGCACTTCCGTGGTGCTGCCATGAGGGGATCCTTCCAGGATGTCAGGCTTCCCCTCAATCAAACCCGGGACGATTCACCTGGCATACATCGCTGGGCGTCCCTTGACCTCGAAGATGTTCTGCAGGCTGGTGAGCGGGTCGAGGCCGAGGGCCTTGCCTGCGAGGATCACGGCGGCGCACTCGTCGGGCTTGCCCCGGAACGTGGCCGGGACGACGGAGGTTCGGGCCAGTGCGGAGGCGATCTCGTGGGCTGCGGAGAGTTCGTTGGCCCAGGCCATCAGGTCGATGGTGTCGGCGGTGGTAGCCACCTTGGCGGGGGCGGTCGTGTGGTGGATGGTCGCCAGGTCGGCGGTGTTGGTGGTGTCGAGTTCGGTGCTCATGGTCAGGCTTCCTGTTCGTTGGTGAGGTCTTGGGTTTGGGTGGTCAGCCACGTGGGTGGTTCTGCTGTGTAGGTGTCCGGCCAGGTTGGCCATTCGCCGGTGGCGAGGCCGTGGGCGTAGAGGTCGAGTGCGCGCCGGTTCCTGGCGCGCCCGTCCTCGAGGTACTGGTCGCCGATCTCTACGACAGAGACGCGGTACGGTGCGGTCTTCTCGACGTTGACGAGGTAGAAGGGCAGGTGTTCGCCGTTGGTGACGGTGTCCGCCACGATCTGCTGGTAGTGGGCCGCGGCTTGCTGATACCCGTAGTCGGGGATCGTGCGGCGCTCCACGGTCGCCGGGTTGGCGTCGCGGCAGGTCTTGAGGTCTGCGATGAACGCGGTCCGGTGGTCGGGGCGGGCCTTGATCCGAAGCCCGGTCTCCGCGTCCTCCGAGATCAGCGTCTGCTCGGAGACGCCGCCGGTCAGGAGCGCTTTCGCGAACGGGTGGGCGAGGATCGCGTCACGGACGTCGCAGAGTTGCAGCCACTCGGTGGTCTTGAGCGGGATGTTCCCGGCGGCCAGGACTTCGTCGCGGGCAGTCTTAGCCTCCTTGGTTCGGAACTCCTGGTAGGGGAGGACGACAACCTGCTGGTCGTCGGCTTCCAGCACGATGGAGTGCAGGAGTGTCCCGAACCGCATCGCGTCGGTGGTCTCCATGTGCACGTGACCGTGCTCGTCGAACAGGCCAGCCTTCGCCGGGTCCAGCAGGTTCCGCAGCGTCGTGGAACCCACGGCTGCGTCGGCATGGTAGGCGGCGTTGGGCACGTGATCGTGCACGCCCACGGGCAGGGCCTCGAGGGTCGCGGCGGTCATGCTGCGGACCGCCGTCCGCTGTTGCTGAGGACGGGGCGGCCGAGGACGCGGGACCAGATGCGGTCGCGGTTCTCGCGCTTCGTGTCGTACTGGCCGAGGTGCTTCGGTGTCTTGCTCATGGTGGTTCCTTCTTGGGTTATGCGGCGTGTCGTGCCGCGTAGCGTTGGAGTTCGGTTTCGGGGATGCGCCAGGGGGCTTTGGGGCCGTCGCCTGCGCGAATGCCGGCGAGTTCGCCGCGGCGGAGCTTCCGGCAGACCGTGTAGGTGGACAGGCCCAACGCTTCGGCGACCTGGGCGGGTGTCAGGTACTTGGTGCGCGGCATCAGGCCACCTGGGGCCTGTAGGTGGCCGGGTCGGGTTCCCACGTGTGGACGAGGCGCCCGTGTCCTGCGCGGCGTCGCGTGTACGCGGTCATGACCGGTCGGATCATCTTGCGGCCCTTCGCGGTGCGGATCACTGACCCCCACGCGTTCGGGTGCGGCGGTTCGCCGACCTCGTGCAAGTCGTCGGACGTGAACCGTTCGCCGCGCCGGCACTTCGCGTCGATCAGGTCGAGGACGGAGTCGCGCCACACGTCCGGGTCGAGTTCCAGAGCCATTGGCTGCGCGGACATCACGCCACCGCCTTGAGGCTGTTGGCGTAGGCGTTGATCCATTCGCGGTCGCGGTCGTTCTCGATGTCGAAGAGGGATTCGACACTGACGTGGAGCGCATTGGCGATGGCGGTGGCGGTCTTTGGATTGATGGTGCTACGGAAGCCGCTGACGACGTGCCCGACTGCAGCGTGTCGGACCTCGTATGAGGTCCCGGTGCTGAGTCTGGCGATGTCGCGGACGGCGAGGCTCTTGCTGTCCATGAGCATGCGGATGGTAGTGGGGTCCTTGACTCGCATGTAGGTCCCCTCCTTCCAGTTGTTGCGGTTGAAGTGGCGGGTCATTCGTGGTTCCTTCCGGGTGTGTGCTGCGAATTCGCAACGTGTCTTGTAGACACGCACTGTAGACACTTTTCGGGGTGTTGCGCAACTGTGAGTAGACAGACGTGTCTGGCATGCACACCTGATGGCAAGTGGTCGTGTCGTAGGCACGCCGGTATATTTGTAGACACATGCCCCGCGTCGCGCCGTTGCCGCGTGTAGACGCGTGCTTTCGGAGGGGCCTACCAGTGCCAGCGACTACCTGAGAACGTGATCCCATGACGAACGAAACGCCCATCGCGGCCTACATCAACGCCCACCGCGGCGAACTCACCTACACCGACATCGCCAAGCGGTCAGGTGGCCAGATCACCAGGGCCCAGATCAGCTCCTATACGACGCGTCCACTCAAGGACATGCCCACCACGAAGGCCATGCGCGGTCTGATTCAAGGTCTCGGAGTACCAGCGCATGAGGTCGTCCTTGCGTTTGCTCGGTCACTCGAGACTGATCTGGGCAGCGGGGCGCCCGGCGCTCATGACCTAGTGGTGCATGGTGCAGCGGACCTGCCTTCTGAGTCACAGCGACTCATCGTGAACACGGCGAAACAGCTCCTGTGGTGGCAGGACCAGGTGGAGGGTGGTGACTCCGATACCCCGGAGCTCACACCCGAGCAGCTGAGGCTAGCTGCTCAGGATGCGCCAGATGAGTCCGGGGCGGAGCAGGAGCGTGCGCGCCTGGATGAGCGCGGCGAGGAGTCGCAGGACACGGGGAACGACGAACCGGCCTGACCATTCTGTCGGGGTCTCATGCTCCGATTTGTGGGTGACTAGGTTTCATCCGTGGCGTGTGGTGCGTGAACTTGGCGTCAAGGTGTCGTGGCCGGCGAATATGCCGTGGCGGATCCTTGGCCTGTGCGACCCGTCGTCCATGACGATCTACCTGAACCGGGCCCGCCTGGTAACGCAGGTGGAGCGGCGGTGCACGCTCACGCATGAGTTGGTGCACCTGCATCATGGGCATCAGGGTGCGCAGCCGTCGCGGATAGAGGCCGCGGTGCGTGCGGAGACGGCCAGGTTGTTGATCCCGGATGATGCGCTCGAGTCCGCTCTGTGTTGGTCCACGGATGTGTTCGAGTTGGCGGAGTCGTTGTGGGTGACTGAGGCTGTGGTGCGGGATCGTTTGGAGGGGTTGCGGTGCGTGTAGTTGATGCGTGGCATACGAAGGACCGTCGCCGCACAGCCAGGTATGGGAAGGGCCTGCGGTGGATTGCGATGTGGCGGGAGGACCCGTCCAGGCCGGAGCGGAAGAAGTCGTTTCGGACCAGGGATGAGGCGCAAGCCTGGTTGGACCGGATCCAGCGTGACCGTCATGAAGTGCTGGTGACTGGGCGGCGACCAGTGGAGCCGATGCTCGTCGCGGACTGGGTGAAGACGTGGCGGGAACGTCAGGTGCATCAGCGTGAGGGGTCGCTGTCGAAGCTTGACTCGGTGTTGGCGAACCACATTGTGCCGGTGCTTGGTTCCCGGTGGTTGGGGGAGGTGAGTCGTGCCGAGGTGCAGGATGCGGTGACGGCGTGGAAGAAGGTGTTGCGGCCGCGGACTGTGAAGGAGGTGTATGCGTTCGTGGCGCAGATCTTCCGGGATGCGGTCGATGATGGTCTGATCCCCGCGTCGCCGTGCAAGAGGATCAATCTGCCGGAGATTCCTCATGACCCGTTGCAGGTGATGACCACCAGCCAGGTGGAGGAGCTGCGGGTGGGGATGCGTGAGGGTTTGCAGGACGCGGTGGTGGTGGCTGCTGGGACGGGGCTGCGGCCGGGGGAGTGGCGTGGGCTGACGGCAGACAGGGTGGACTTGGGTCGTGGCCTGATCAGGGTGGACCGGCAGTTGTTGGAGACGTCGAATCAGCGGGTGCAGTTTGGGCCGCCGAAGACGCGCTCCGGGGTGCGGACTGTGAAAGTGGGGGAGCAGGTGTTGGAGGTGCTGCGCGGGTTGGTGGAGTCGCCGCGTGGTCCGGAGGGGCTACTGTTCGGGACGGTGGATGGTTGGGCGTTGCGGAGGCAGGTGGCGGCGAAGTCGTGGAGGCGTGCGAAGGACGCCGTGGACTTTGATCCGGGGCGTGGGTGGCATGCGCTGCGGCACTATCACGCCTCGCTGCTGATCGCGGGCGGCTCGTCGCCGGTGGCTGTGGCGCACCGGTTGGGGCATCGGGATGCGACGGAGACGTTGCGGACGTATGCGCATCTGTGGGTGGATGATGATGAGCGGATGGCGTCGCTGGGGGACTGGGCCGGGTAGGAGCCCGTGGTGATCTGGTGGTGATCGGGATGCCACAGGCTGCCATATTCTGCAACATCCTGCCACATCGGTGGTGATGTCCAGACCGCCACAGATCCCAGTGTTTGCGCGGGCAACACCGAGATTCCGGGGGTGTTTCAGCAGTAGGGGTGGATGAGCCGGCCTGTGAGCCGGGTTCTGTCTCCACACACGGTTACCCCTGCATGGGAGGCGGTCATCCATCTAGGGCCACCGTTGCCGGTGGCCTCGAGCGGTCTACCCGGTACCTCAGGCGGACAGCCCTCCAACGGCACCTGTCTGACCTTGCTCCGGGTGGGGTTTACCTAGCCGTCCCAGTCACCTGGGACGCTGGTGGTCTCTTACACCACCGTTTCACCCTTACCTCGGCCTGCTGACCGAGGCGGTCTGTTTTCTGTGGCACTGGCCTGCGGGTCACCCCGAGTGGGCGTTACCCACCACCCTGTCCTATGGAGCCCGGACTTTCCTCGGGCCCCGGTTTGCACCGGAGCACGCGACCGTCCGGCCGACTCATCCGCGGTCCATCCTAGTCGTCCGAGGGCGTCTCCGTGTCGCGACCGCTCTTGTCGTTGTGGTCACACCCATACAACGGTAAGGGGAAAGGAGATTATCATTCGTTAGTCATCGCACGATCACTCGTTTTGGAGAATCAATGAAATCTATTCGTCGTGTCGCGACCAGTGTCGTGACTGCAGGACTCGTTCTAGTGGCAGGGGTGGGCATCGGAGCCCCCGCGGCGCAGGCAAGTTCTCGTCCCATCGACATCACCGGTTACACGGTGAACGACCAGGTCGTCTCGACCAGCTCCTGCAGGAATGTCACCATCAAGGCGAGAACCAAGAAGCAGAGGGACTACTGGGATTCGTTCGGCACTGTGGACGTCACCAAGGCGGGGGGCTGGGTCGGCTCGGTGTCCTTCGATGATGGAATCATCACCGATCGTGCGGTCATTTGTCCTAGCTACGAAGGCTTGGGCAAATACACGGTAGGACCTGCCGATCTCCTTGCGGAGTACGAGTACTCCGACTACTGGGGCTGGTCCACTGATCTGAAATCCTACGTGGATGGAACCCGCAAGTCGTTCTACATCCGCGGTAAGGCCAAGGCCTCGGTCAGTGCCAAGCGCTCCGGTAAGTACGTCACCCTGACGGGGAAGGCCTCGCGATACCGCCCGGATCTTTATGGCTATCGTGCCTACAACCCCAGGGCGAAGTTCCAGGTTAAGTCCGGGAACCAGTGGAAGACAGTGAAGACAGTGACCCTGAAGAAGGGGAAGGCTACGGTCAAGGTCAAACGGTCCAGTAAGGCTACGTACCGGATGACGTTCGCGAAGACGTCCTACTCGACCTCAGCGACGTCGAAGTCGGTTCGAAAGTAGCAGCCCGGCACGTTCATGCCTGGGTGATGAACTTCACCCAGGCATGAACGCGTGTGCATCAATTCGACCGTAGAATGGACGGGAGTGCACACATCGTGATCCAGGCGGTCACCGGTGCCCAACCCACGACGATGCGGGCAACGTGGCCCCGTCGTCCGTAACCCGAGCAGCAGGAGACCAACTTGTCGCAGCAGACCGACGCAGCCCAGGCCGAGTGGAGTGCACGAGAGGGGGTTGCCGAGGAGCTGATCCCGCTCATCGGTCGCCTCTACCGCGAGAACAACGTGGTGCCCTCGATCCACGGCCGTAAGCTCATCAACAAGTCCGCCACCGATCTGCTCAAGGCACACCGCATCGTGCGCCACTATGACGGCCAGGAGATGGACCCCGCGGATTCGCTCGAACTGCTCTCCATCGTGGACGGCCTCGATGTCGGAGCGGTGTCCCTGGACCTTGCCGCGCTGCACAACGGCGCCAAGGAAGCCCAGGCCAACGGCGTCTCCGTCACCGACTACCTGGCCGAGCAGCTCGCTGAGGTGGCCGGTCAGCACGGCGCCAGCCCGGCTGCTCCGAAGGACATCGTCCTCTACGGCTTCGGTCGCATCGGCCGCCTGCTGGCTCGTATCCTCATCGAGCGCGGCGGTTACGGCCTGCGCCTGCGCGCCATCGTGGTGCGCCGTAACGGTGACGAGGACCTGGTCAAGCGTGCATCGCTGCTGCGCCGCGACACCATCCACGGCCCGTTCGACGGTTCCATCCTCGTGGACGAGGAGAAGAACACCATCCAGGCCAACGGGACCCTGATCCAGGTGATCTACTCGTCCGACCCCACCACGGTGGATTACGAGGCCTACGGCATCCACGACGCCATCGTGGTGGACAACACCGGCCGCTGGCGCGACCAAGCCGGCCTGGAGCAGCACCTCAAGGCCAAGGGCGTTGCCAAGGTCCTTCTGACCGCGCCGGGCAAGGGCGAGTTGAAGAACATCGTCCACGGTGTCAACGATTCCGACATCGAGGACGCGGACACCATCCTCTCGGCAGCCTCCTGCACCACCAACGCCATCACGCCGGTGCTGAAGGCCCTCAATGACGAGTACGGTGTGCAGATCGGTCACGTGGAGACCGTGCACTCCTTCACCAATGACCAGAACCTGACGGATAACTTCCACAAGGGTGAGCGTCGTGGCCGTGCCGCGACCCTGAACATGGTCCTGACCGAGACCGGTGCGGCCAAGGCCGTCGCCAAGGCCCTGCCTGAGCTGAAGGGCAAGCTCACCGGTAACGCCATTCGCGTCCCCACCCCGGACGTGTCCATGGCCATCCTGAACTTGACGTTGAACAAGGCCACCACCAAGGACGAGATCAACACGTTCCTGCGCCAGGCCTCCCTGGTTTCCGACCTGCACCGCCAGATCGACTACATCGATTCCCCCGAGGTGGTCTCCACGGACTTCGTGGGCTCACGCCGTGCGGGCATCGTGGACGGCCGCGCCACCATCGTGGCGGACGACGGCCACCACGTGGTCCTCTACGTCTGGTACGACAACGAGTTCGGTTACTCCTGCCAGGTGGTCCGCGTCATCGAGACTATGGCAGGAACCCACCCGGTGTCCCTGCCCGCCCAGGACTGACCAGCGACCAAGGCCGACTAACGGTCTCAGGAGTCACTGACGCTGACTACTCAGAGTTGGGGAGTCAGTTGTGCCTCGTTCTCACTCGAGAACACGGCGCAACTGACTCCCCAATTCAGTGTCTGAGTTCGGGAGTCACTTTCGCCGAGTGAGGGCAGCACGCCTCGGCGCAACTGACTCCCCAGCTGTCTGTCAGAGCTGGTGAGAGAATCCGACCTCAGTGCCCAAACGGATCCGGGTCTACGCCCGGCATCCACGTCTGGCCGGGCTTGTTGAAGCCTTCGCGCTTCTGTTGCTTCTTCCAGCGTTTGCCCCACTTGGCGTCAAGCATGTCAACGTAGAGCTTTCCGTCCAGGTGCGCGTACTCGTGCTGCATCACGCGCGCGAACCAGTCGTGGGCCTCGAAGTCCACCTCGTTGCCGTCGATGTCCAGCCCCTGCACGCGGGCGTAGTCGGCACGCTGAAGCGGGAAATCCAGCCCGGGGACGGACAGGCAGCCTTCCGACATCTCGTCCGGGTCCGGTGCGGCTCCGGAGATCTTGGACAGGGTCAGTCGCGGATTGATGAGCACTCCGCGGTGGGGTGCGTCGTCCTGATGGTCCGGGTAGTCGTAGACGAAGATGCGCAGCCCAACGCCGATCTGAGGTGCGGCGAGCCCCACTCCGTGGGCGGCGTCGTTGGTCTCGTACATGTCGGCCACCAGCGTGCGGATCTCGTCGTCGATGGTGGTCACCTCCGCGGCACGGCGGTGCAGTACGGGTTCCCCGTAGATGACGATGGGGCGGATGCTCACGCTGAGTCTCCTTCAAGGCCTGATGGGTGCGCTTCGGCGCCGTTCAGGCGCAGCACTTCATTCTACTCGCGCGGATCAGGGTTGAATGCGTAAGCGTCGGTAGCGATTGGCCGCAGCCGCAACGTCCGCCGCACGTGGCAGCGCCACCTGCCCCGGGTGGTCCCTGTCCGCAGTGAGGGCGGCGAGGCCTTCCTGTTCCAGCTTCTTGGCCAAATGCCCGACGGCCCGTGCCAAGGTCCGTCCGGTTCCGTTGGCTTCCAGCCAGGCCAGCGCTCGAGCCACGCCTTCGGTCTGTTCGTGGTCCACCACGCCGGTGGCGGTGGCGTCCAGCGTGGCCTCGCCCATCCGGATGACTCCGCGGCCCTTGGCCGCAGGCGGCCTGGCTCGCTTGCCCCGGGAGGCTTCGGGCGCCAGCCCGTCCCTCGCCAGCACGCGCCCTGCTGTAGCGGGCAGCGGGTCTCGGTCTGTGGCCGTCGGGCCTTGGGTGGCGGCATGGGCCGCCTCCGTGACGTCGGACGGGACGTACGCGTCCATGGAGATGACCGTGTCCGCATGGGGCAGGAAGGCGGAGGAGCCTCCGACCACCAACACGGTGGAGACGCCGGCGGCCGTGAGTTCGTCGATGCGCTCCACGAAGGGGGTGATCGGTTCCGCGGTGACGAGGCCTCGCATGACGTCGTCTCGCATGATGAAGTTGGTGGCGCAGGTGTCCTCGTCGAGGAACAGGGTGGTGGCGCCGGCCTCCAAGGATTCCACGATGGAGGCCGCCTGGGAGGTGGAGCCGGAGGCGTTTGGCGTGGAGAAGTGCTGGGTATCGGTGCCCGACGGAAGCCGCCCGATGAACGGGGAGATGTCCACGTCGGTGACCGAGCGCCCGTCCTCGGCGCGGATGGAGACCGCATCCGCGATGCTGAGGACGAACTCGCGGCCGTCGCCCTCGATGTGAGGATGGACGCCACGAATCAGGGCCCTCAGGAGAGTGGATTTGCCGTGGAACCCGCCGCCGATGACGACTGTGACGCCTTTCCGGATACCAAGGCCGGTGAGGCTGCGCCCGGACGGAAGCTCCAGTGTGACCCGAAGGGAATCGGGGGAGCGGAACGGTGTGCCGGTGTTCAGCGGGAGCTCTGAGTCTCCGGACGCACGGGGCAGTACGGCGCCGTCGGGAACGAAACCCACCAGCCCGTGCTGGGGGAGCAACGATTGCAGCACCAACTGGTCTCGGTAGGAATCCACGTGGCTCCGCAGCGCCTCGAGGTCCAGCCCGTCCGCTCTCAGATATCTGCCGACCGCGTTCGGCAAGACATCCAGGAGCAGTTCGTCGGCACGGCGACCCAGGACCCTCCTGCGATCCGCGGGGAGGGGGACACTGAGGCGGGCCTCGACCCCATGCTCGGTGATCACGACGCCGCTGCGCTCGATGATCTCCTGCGTTGGAGTTCCGGCGTGCACTCCTGTGGAGTCGTGGGACAGTTCCCCCGCGATGGCGCGCAGCATGAAGTCCGCGGTTGCGACGCGGCCGGGCAGGTCCTGGATCAGGTCGTGGGGGAGATCTGCTGTGGAGGTGTCGATGCCGACGCGCACGAGGCTCGGTGGGGCGTATGGGTCCGCCTGCACCCTGTCCACGTGCAGCACCAGGCGAGGGGCACCGTCGGGATGTGTGCGAAGAACCCACGAACCCTTGAGGTCGCGATAGGCCGGGTAGCCGCGACCGTCGATCCGCCGCAGGGTGTCCTCGAGATCCTCCATGGAACGGGGCCGAGATGCGTGAGCCATGTACGAAACCCTAGTCGGTGCGGTGACCCAGGGTCGTGTAACGCTTCGGGGCTAGGGCCGCAGTTCTCCGGCCTCGATGCGTACCGGCAGTCGGTTCTCCGGCGGAGGGAAGGGGCAGGTGGCGCTGGCGGAGTAGGCGCAGGGCGGATTCGTCGCCCGGTTGAAGTCGATGGTGACGGTGTCGCCGTCGCGGGTCACAGGCACGAAGCGCGCGGCAGGGAAGGTGAGGTCTGCGCCGGTCGCATCCGCAAAGATGGCGCGCAACTGGCTGGCTCCTGGGGCACCGAACAGGGTGAGGGCGACGTCCTGACCATCGACCGTGAAGTGCGCCTGACCGGGGGAGTCGTACTGCTGTTTGGCGCCAGGGACAAACGAATCCACCTCGACCTCAGCACGGGGATTCGGCTGATACCGGCCAGTGATGACCCAGGCGGGGTCCGCCGGGAACGTGGCGGTTCCGGTGTAGTTGGCGCGGTCAGGCGAGGCGGGATCCTGAGGTCGGACGGCGATGCTACCGCTGCGGGCGGCGACCTGGATGCGCTTGTCTCCCCACTCCAACAGTAGTGCCTCGAGGCCCGTGAGCGGCCCGAGCGTCACGGTTCCGTCGAGCAGCTGCCCATCGCGGGTGACCCCGTCACTGGCGGCCAGGGTTACGGTCACCGTGCCATCGTCCGTGGCGCTCCACGTCCCTGGCAACCCGGGAAGCTCGGACGGGGTGTCCACGAGCCAGTGGATGGCGGTGAGGCTGAGCGGCCCGTGCGGTGAGGTGCGCTGGGCCTCCACGGACTCGTGCCACCGCTCATGCTCGGCGGTGAATGATGTGGACTCGCTGGTGGTGGTCATCTTGTGCCTGTCCTCTCGTGAGTTGACCGATCACTCACGATTCTGTGGCGTCGGCGTGGGATCGGCAAAGCACCGGTGACCGCGGTGACGTCGTGCGTCGATTGTGACCCGGGGTGACGCGAACCGGAAAACCAGGGATCGACCAGGCTTCCTGCCCACGCCGTGGCAGCGTCGTAACTCTTATCCCTCGCGCGGCCGGCAGGCTTCACGCAAAAAAGGACGAGGTTCAAACCTTCACGGGAGTGCATACTCTCGTGAAGGTTTGGACCTCGTCCATCTGGGGTCCCTGCGTGATCTCTTCACAAACCTTACCCCTGGACAGAATGCCCTGATCAAGCGCTGGAAGCGGGGTGTCTACCGCACCTCTCAGAGGGCGTCCGAACCCCCGATTCGCGACCTTCGGGGGCCGGTCGTGGGGACGATTGCAACTGTTCAAACCTTTCTGACCCCGTCTCAGATCGACCAGATCGTCGACGACTACCTCGGCGGCGCGACCGTCACCGACCTCGCCGTCAAGTACGAGGTGCACCGCGCCACCGTTTCCCGGCACCTCACCGACAAGGGCGTCGTGCGTCGCCCGGCCGGGCTCCACGGATGGGAGGCTGCCGAGGCCGTTCGACTGTTCCGACAGGGCGAATCGCTTCGAGGGATCTCCCGCACGATCGGAGCCAGCCGGGACTCGGTGAGGAAGACGCTGGAGCGGGTTCGTGAGATCCCAGCACTAGCTTGCCGTCGGACCGACGAGCAGCCTTCCAGCGATGTTGTCACTAGTCGTTGAGGTGCACCTCGACAATGGGTCCTCCACCGACGCCGGGTTCGAGAGTCATGACAGGAACGTACTTCATCTCACTGCTCGGGTCGCCGTTCCATTCGTAGACGACAGTGCGCAATGTGTTTAGGTGACGTCCGAGCAATACGCCGAGTCCGTATGGGCCGTGATAGGCGAAGTGGACCTCCGATCTCCCGAACGTCGAAGCAACCTCGCGCACCTTCGAAATCAGCGCCTTGCTGAGGCTACCTGCCGCAGACGAATCGATGTGTCCGTCACCGGCACTCAACGTGATGGCGATGTCGAAGCTGGGCCCATGCTCGATCAGTTTCTGGAACGCGACGTGGTCCGCGTGCGGGGACAATGTGACGAAGATTGCAACGCGGGAATTTTCACTAGGAGAATCTGACTGGACCAATGTTTCAGTGCGGATTGATGGAACCCGTTCGTGCTCCGCGCTAGACGATTGCCAAGTCTGGCCATTGCTGTCGCTTACTTCGAGCTCGTGGAACTCTGTTGCCGGTAGCGCTGCGCCTAGTGCAAGTGCGACGGATAGGTGGGCCCCGCCCGATACGGCAATCTTCTGCGCCCCCGAGGCGTGGACTGCGTCCCCGAGCAAACCAAAAGTCTGTTGGATCAGCCTTAGTCCCCTTGGATGAGGCAAACGCCCGCTGTCGGGGGCTTGCACACGGATGTGCAGGTCCTCTGTTCCCGCGTCGATTGCGTAACTTGCGGGCCTCGTTTGGACCTTGATCATGAAGGGGCGTCTATCCCTACTGATGATTGGCTTTCGCTCCTCGATTCGGTGCATAACAAGGTCCCGGATGATCTTGAGTTTGCCCTCTGCTTGAAGCACGTTGGTCTGCTTTTTGTCCGCAAGCACTTGACTAGGTGCCAAGCGAAGCAAACGATCTGGTGCGCCGTAATCACACTTCGGGCTGTCTGCTGTTCGAGGGATGGCGTTAGCGATGCACAGTGAGAATTCATCTGCTTCATCCAGTGCGAGGAGTCGCGGGAGTTCGCGTTCGCGAACGATCTCACTGTCTGCGATGTCAGGGGTAACGATGAGCACGGCGCCTGACAACCCCTGGGTGAGGGCACGTTCTAGTCGATCGGTCGTCGTGCCACCGCGCAGATCTGTGTGATCACGCCATACGACTAGTCCTGCTGCGCGTGCTAGCTCTTCGAACGAGTCGGCAAGCTTCGTTCCATCGCTTTGCCGGTAAGAAATGAAGACAGGTCCATCTCCACGAACGGCACCTGCGGGAAGCGGCTCGAGCTCCGGGAATCGCGATGGTGGGTAGGAGACTTTCGCGAGTGCCGTCCTGGGCTGAATTAGCGGGCGACGTTTTGCCACTCGCCCCGAATACGTCCAGGACGCGCCAACGGAGTAGACAAGAAGGATCAGTGGGTCTTGCTGCTGTTTAGCGATGTCACGAATGGAACTGATGTCCTGTGAACTTGGGCCAACATCGCCGGGGTGGGTGTGCCACTCGCCGATGTACCCAACGGGGTCGGTCGGGGTGCGATCCTTCAGGAACTCAGCTAGCAGGCGGTTCGCTTCGACGTCGTCGCGCAGGTACGAGGTATTCGTACGCTTCCCCTCGACAACGAGGGCGTTCGTGACGGTGAAGTCTCTGCCAACACGGTAGCCGAGGAGGATGCCACCCGTTTCATCCGGCAGTGCCTTAGCGGTCGACGATGCGATCGTCTCATGTGCTTCACCAGACAGTTCAATGTGCGGAAGGTTGTTGGCCGTTGTCATGATTCGTGGGTCTCTCCTTGGGGCGCAACGTTTCGAGTCTCGCCAGCATCGTCAAGCGGTCGACCGCTCAGAATCCCGATGGCATGCCGGACTGCTGCAGACGCCGCCTCCATCACCGCATGGGGAGGCGCCGGAGAGATAGGACTCCCGCAGCCGGGCTCGAACAGCTCAGCGACATCCTCTTGCAAAGAGGGAGTGTCGAGAACTGGTGTGGCCTCGACATCAGACAGCGGCGGCAATACGTCGATTCGAAAAGTCGCTCCGTGGTCCACAAGCGCGACAGACAAGACGTGCTGCCCTTGTGACGCAGCGGCGACACGTAGCAGTGCAGTCGTTGAGAAATCAGCACTCGCGTTGATGACAAGATCGTGTGAATCGATCAGGTCATAGGCATCGGCACCGTTGTCCACCCGCTGGACGACCGTGTCCACTGCGAGGTTCCGATCGTCGTTTCGCTCAACCAAGTACCTGCGGACTGCTTCGACTTTGGTGAGCCCAACGCAGCTCGGACCAACGAGGTGCCGAACGAGGTTTCCCGGCAGAATCCTGTCCGGGTCAATGAGAGTGAGGTTGCGCAGGCCAGAACGAACAAGCGCGTCGGCAATGAATGATCCGATTGCGCCGAGACCGACGATGGCAATCTTTCTGTCACTGAGCGACGGGGCAAGGAGCCCCGCGCGCAAGTTCCGGGTGTCTGCGCTCGTTGATGCTGACGTGAGGGCTCTCGCCGTAATTGACCGTTCCACGTCAACAGACACATCCAGTGCGAGCGCACCTAGCGAATCACCGCGGTGGTAAGTAACCATCACGATGGAGATAGAACCATCTCGGATCTTGCGGCCGATCGACAGTTCTTCTGGGAGGCGCGTCTCGAGGTCATCCCAACTTCGAGGCGGAGTTGCGACATCGGCCAGCTCGACGACGTAGCCATAGCGGTCCTTGTGGCTCTTGTGTGCCTTTGGGAATCGCGTCCCACGCACCATGATCATGGTGTCGTTCTTAGCTGGCTTGAAGCGCACAAACGCATTCCTGAAGCCTTCGATCTCGTCGTAGAGATAGGTGCGGTGATCGTTGGATGGCTCGAAGTAGCGCTCCAAGTCGAGATCAGGACGATCGCTCGGCCACCCGGCATCCGCTTCTTCAAACCAGGCCGAAATGTGCTTCAAGAACGCAGCGCTGTCAGTCCACCAGAGGTCATCGTGGTCGTCCTCAGCTACCAGGCACAGCGCACCGTCCCGTTCACGATGCCAAGACCAGGCGACATCCTCCCCGTCTTCAGGAACTACGCTCGGGTGCCTAAAAGGAAAGCGGGAAGGCAAGGTGATGACCACGCGGGTTACACCTTGCCCGTGACCTATCGACCCCGACCAGCCCACCGGTGTTGCCGTAAAGCCAGCACGGATGAGACCTTCCTCGAAATGAAGTCGACTGTAGGCGACGAAGTCGTTCCAGAAATCGTTGCTCAACCGAACGTCCTGCTGCCTGCCGGTACAACTCGGGCTCCTGCAGACACGGCGCTCGCCTTCCGGGTCCCATCCTCGTTGAACCCAGGCGGCATCCGAAACACGTCTTCGTCGTCTCCGTTCTTCCCGAGAAGCCCCTGGAAGGCCAGGGCAGCCTGCCCTTCATCTTCTTCATCAAGAGCGACCTTGGCTGTACTGGCCGCTGCTGCGAACTGATCGCGTGCTGCCGCGAGCTCATCGTCAGTAGCGCGGATACGAATGCTATTCCCCGCGACAGTAGGGTCGGGAAGATCGATGCCATAGGTGACGAAGTCCGCGACAATACGGCTGATCTCAGCGAGCGCCGACGCGTAGTAGGACGCATGATCAGTGCCGGAAACTGCGCCCGAGGCGAATGCCTGGTAGGTCGCGATCTCGAAGAAGAATCCGCCGGGCTTCGACGTTCCGAGCAGCGACCGACGGGTCTGTCGGATCAGTTTCACGATGGGCACGTAGTAACCGTCGTGGGCCGCGTTCATCTCGCTCGACAGTGCTGTCAGTTGCTCGGGGTTCGTCTGCACCCACTTGTCTTCGTCACCGCGCTGTGGGATCTCCCAGGTCTCCCCATCAGCGTGCGGTCGAGCAGGAACTGCATCAACATACAGGTCGTACTCCGGGAAGCTTACCTGCAGGCTGCGGTCTTGCCTTTTGGTACGACGATGTCCGTCATCATCCGAGCCGAATTCGTCATGCAAGACTCGGAAGAACCGATCGAGGATCTGCTGGGACGTAACATCGTCAGGCATCTCCGGAAGTCGTACGAATACATCGACGTCCTTGATTCGTTTGATCGACACATTGCGCTTATACGAGCCGATCAAGACGGGATCAGCACCGTATTCTGTCAATTTGGAATCGGACAGCAGCGCGGCACGCACGAGCTGGTGCGCTTCAGGCGCATTGGCCTTGTCATCGCCAGGCTCGATCGAGCTCAGCGCATCTTTGAACTGCTGGATAAGTCGTGCCATTTGATCCCCGATCTAGTCGTAACGCGGCGGCAAGACTTATTGTTGCAGGGACCACTGACATTGGGACGGGGTCCGAACAACTGACCATCAAGTCGCCCTTCCGAAAGTCAGCTGCGAAGCGTAGCTTGGAGGTAGGCGACCTCTACCTGCTACGCCATCACCCGTTGTGATGGCACGACGTGCGACTCCGGTCGAACGGTCCTTCTACTACCTGTCGCCTCCCGACAGGAGAGGACTGTTCCCATGCTTCGCACCATCTGGATCGCCAGCCTTTACACCCGCGCGTTCATGCGCCGGTTCATGCCGACGAACATCGTGCTCGACAAGCTCCGAACCCGCCGAGGCCTTAAATGGGGCGTCCCGGCGATGCTCCTCGCGGTCGTCTACTTCTACCTCGCCGCCGTCATGAGCGTGCTCGTCGACGGTGGTGCGTCAAAGTGGCTCTACGTCGTGATGCTCGCGTGCATCTGGAACGCGTTCAAGTTTCTGATCTTCGGGCCGGTCTCGCTGGTGACGCTCGTGCGAGTTCGGCTTGGTGAGCGTCGCTCCCGAGCCGCCGCAGCCCGCGCTCAGCAGCACCTTGCGTCCGCGTAGCCATCACGCCGCAGCCACGAGCAACTCGTCCCAATTCGTCAGACACCGCGGCGAGAGCAGCTCGCGCTTCATCGCCCAGCCCGGCGGGGCCTTCATCCCCCCGAGGCCGACACCTACTGCGGTCGTGGCGAACTTGCGGTTGATCTCGTCGAGCGCCTGGCCGACACCGCGGCCCTCGAACTCGGGCCTAAACAGATCCAGCGGCTGCACGCCGTCGGCCTGCCGCAGGTCGGTGAGCACGACCCCGGCGCGGGCATAGCGGATGCCGTCGACCGGGAACAGCTTCGGCAGCAGCGCGCGGGCGGCTTTGGTGAGTGTGATCGGATCATCTGTCGGCGTCGGCAGTGCGACCGTGGCCTGTGCGCTGTGGCTGACCGTGCCTGTATCTGCCCAGCCGGTCGCGGCCCACGCGGAAAGGTGGTGCGCAACCGAGCCCTGCGCGCGAAGCCTCGCGGAGACGCGTTGTGCGTATAGCGAGATCACCTGCTCCATGTCGGGCTCGGTGGTGATCTTCTTCGCGAACGAACGGGAAAAGATGAGCTGGTCTTTCGCCGCGGGCGGCACCATCTCCAACGGGATGCACGGCACCCCGCGCAGCTCGAGCACGATGCGTTCCATGTTCACGTTGAAGCGCTTGCGAGCCCACTTCGGGTCCAGATCCCGCAGCTCGCGCGCCGTATGCACGTTGATCGCAGCGAGACGTTTCCCGGAGCGCTCGGCCACGCCCCAGAGGTCGGCGACGGGAATCGAGTCGAGGATGCGGTCCATCTGCTCGTCGGTGTAGCGGGCAAGGTTCAGCACGCCGATCTCGGCGAAGGACTTCTTGATGCCGATCGCCGCGACTTTCGCGAGGGACTTTGTCGCGCCGATCGCGACACGGACCGGGACGCCAGTGAGCTGGCGCACGGTGCGGCGGATTTCGCGGCCGATGTTCTCGAGCTCGTCCGGGGTGCCGCGGAGTCCGACGAAGGACTCGTCGACGGAGTAGACCTCTTGCCAGGCAGAGTAGCGGGAGATGATCTCTACTGGTAGGTCCGATTGTTGATGAGTGCACTTTTCGCGCACGGTTTGTCGACGATATAGAGGTTCGCGCTCGGAGGGCATTGGCGGCCCCTGCCAGAGCGGGGTGGGTGAACATTCGGTGACGAAGCCGGCTTGGAC
>NZ_JALAGT010000165.1 GCF_022712295.1 Galactobacter sp. | reverse complement strand
CGAGCGCCTTGGCTCGGGCTAGGGCGACAAGCTGAAGCGCTAGATCGCCCAGGTCATCAAGTCCGTGGGTAACTACTCGGCCACCGTGCGCCTGCACGAGGACGTCCTCGCCAACATCGACCTCGCGGTCGTTGCCGAGAAGTCCAAGAAGAAGCGCAAGTGATCCCGTCCCGCGCATGAGCGTGGGATGCAGATCGGTTCGCTGATGCGGGAGGCCCCCGCAGTTCCTTCAGGAACTGCGGGGGCCTCTTGCCATGTTCGCATCGCACACACAAGGCCCGACGGCGGTGGCCGCCGCCACGACGTCGGACACCTTCCCCGCGCGGAGGGAAGCGTGACGCGAAGCATTTCGCAACACTCTTGTCACGCGTTTATACGGGCCTCTACCGTTGTTGATGAATCAAGAGCGTGGATCTACAAGCCCTGGCTGGTCCACCGGCAACCCTCGACGCGGTAGTTGGGGTGCCCCAGGTGAGGATTCGGCCGCTGCTCTTCCTGGCTGCGGCAAGTACCGCCACCTCGATGAGTGGCCCGAGCAGTTTGAGCGAGGATGCTTCATGACCCTCTCACATGACCTGACCCCCAACGCCCTGCGCGAAGCCTTCGCGCGCTTTCCCTCAGGCGTCGCCGCGCTGTGCACCACCGTGGACGGAGCGCCGCAGGGAATCGTGGCCTCCAGCTTCACCGTAGGTGTCTCGCTGGAACCGGCCCTGGTTTCCTTTGCCGTGCAGAACACCTCCAACACCTGGCCCATCATCAAGGGCGCGGACCGTATCGGTGTGTCCATCCTCGGCTCCGAGCATGACGGCGTGTGCCGTCAGATCGCCTCGAAATCCGGGGACCGCTTCGCCGGCCTGGACCTGCACACCTCTGACGAGGGCGCCGTCTTCCTGGGCCGCGCGGCACTCTGGCTGGATACCAGCGTGTACGCGGAGGTTCCTGCCGGCGACCACCATGTGGTCCTGTTGCAGGTTCACGGCGTGGAGACCCACGACTCAGCGCACTCCCCGCTGATCTTCCACGATTCCGGCTTCCACCAGCTGCCGCAGCCCGTCTTCGCTTGAAGAGCGTCCTCGGAGCAGCCCGAGACCCGAACAATCTGACACCGGTTGCCTGAACAATCTCTCAACGGTCGCAAGCCATATCTACGGTGTCCACGCCCCAGTGGACGCTTTAGATATGGCTTTCGCCGTCCTGGGGATCGGGGAAGAACGGTGGACCTGGGATCTCCGCTCTGTGGAACCCGCCTGTGTACAACCACGTGCGATCTGTGGATAACCCGCTTTGGCACGGCTTCGGGGGTCATGTCAAGACTGGTATTTCCCCAACTCAGGTGCAACGCCATAGGAGATCCTGGGGACAAGTGATCCGAAAAAGAATCTTGTCCACACGCCAAGATCCGCGGAATCTCGGCAATTCTTGCCTGAAGGGTTGAGAAGTTCACTGGCGTGTCCCCACTTTGTCCACACGACTCCCGCATGAACAGGGCAGTTGTGCACACGACTCGCACACCCCCTGTGGATAACTGAGTGGACAACCCGTGTGTGGGCGCCTACGGTAAGGGCGACTACTAGGGGGAGATTGAGTGAGCGTTCAGGAGTACGAGGGCGGGCAAAGCCAGGGTTCCAGGACACCCCCGCAGGACCTGGTGGCCGAGCAATCCGTGCTCGGCGGCATGATGCTCTCCAAGGACGCCATCTCAGAGGTCGGCGAGGTGCTCAAGGGCCCCGACTTCTACAAGCCCAACCACGAGATGATCTTCGAGGCCATCTCCGACCTCTACAGCCGTGGCGAACCTGCCGATGCCGTCACGGTGGCCGATGAGCTCACCAAACGCCAGGAGATCCAGCGGGTGGGCGGGGCCGCCTACCTGCATGAGCTCATTCAATCGGTCCCCACCGCGGCGAACGCAGGCTTCTACGCGGAGATCGTCCGTGAGCGTGCCGTACTGCGCCGGCTGGTGGATGCCGGTACTCGCATCGTCCAGATGGGCTACTCGCAGGACGGCGAGGTGGATGCCATCGTCAATGAGGCCCAGGCCGAGGTCATGAAGGTCGCCGAGACCCGTTCCACCGAGGACTACGTTCCGCTGTCGATGGCCATGGAAGCCACCGTGGACGAGATCGAGGCGGCCTCGAGCCGTAGCGAGGGCATGGTCGGTGTGCCGTCCGGCTTCTACGAGTTCTACGAGCGGACGCAGGGCCTGCAGGGCGGGCAGATGATCGTGGTCGCGGCCCGTCCGGCCGTGGGTAAGTCCACGTTCGCCTTGGACATCGCCCGTTCCGCCTCGGTGAAGCACCATATGACCTCGGTGATCTTCTCCCTGGAAATGGGGCGCAACGAGATCGCCATGCGCCTGCTCTCGGCCGAGGCGAGCATCGGTATGCAAGACCTTCGCAAAGGTCAGGTCACCGATGACCAGTGGACCAAGATCGCCTCGACCATGGGTCAGCTCAACGATGCACCACTCTTCATCGATGACAGCCCGAACATGTCCATGATGGAGATCCGGGCCAAGTGCCGGCGGCTTAAGCAGAAGAACGACCTCAAGCTGGTGGTCCTGGACTACCTGCAGCTGATGTCCTCCGGCAAACGTGTGGAATCGCGTCAGCAGGAGGTCGCGGAGTTCTCGCGTGCACTGAAGCTGATGGCCAAGGAGCTGGACGTGCCGGTTGTGGCGCTGTCCCAGCTGAACCGAGGCTCCGAACAACGCACCGACAAGCGCCCGCAGGTTTCAGACCTGCGTGAATCGGGTTCCATCGAGCAGGACGCCGACATGGTGATCCTGCTGCACCGCGATGACATCTACGACAAGGAATCCCCGCGCGCGGGCGAGGCCGACGTCATCGTGGCCAAGCACCGTAACGGTCCAACCAAGACCATCGTGGTGGCCTTCCAGGGTCACTTCTCCCGCTTCAACAACATGGCTTCTGGCGACTACTCCGGAGACGGGGGAGGAATCTAGTCAGAGCCCCAGCTGCTGCTGCATGGCCCCTTGCGCGGGGGAGAGAACCAGGGCGATCACGGCCAGACCCACAAGGGAACCGCTGACCGAGAGCCACAGGTAGAGGCGGAACGGGCGGGCGGCGATACCCCTGATCCACGTCGTGAAGGCCCTGCCTGCCTTGATCCACCCGAGGCGGTTGACCGGCTCCTCGATGAAATGCCATGACAGTTCTGCCAAGCAGCAGGCCAGCACCATCATCACGATACCGATGAAAACGGCTCGGGTTTGGGTGATGGAAATGGCTGTGCCGAAGTCTCCCGCATCCCGGGGCAGGAGTCCGCGCAGGACCAAGAGCAGAGGCCAGTGCCACAGGTAGATCGCATAGGAGCGTTGCCCCAACCACTCCATGACTCGGCCGAGCGCGAGGATACCCGTCCAGCGGGTTTGTGTCTCAGAGCCGGTGCCCGTACGCGCCGGGTGCAGCTTGGTCATCACGAGCACGGCGACGGCCGCCAGGCCGGTGGCCAGCGGCAGTGTGCGATTGAGGACCTGCGGGTCGTCGGTCTGTGCGACCCAGGCCAGTCGGCACAGGGCCAGGACCAGCACCGTGATCGCGAGCCGTGCGGGCCAGGCTCGGGACGATGAACGTGCCCGCGCCAGCCACCTGGTGCCGGGGGCAGACTGCTCCGGGATCAGCGCCACCGTGGCTCCGGCCATGAGGCCGAAGAGATGGGTGGCCGAGTTCATGTAGAGGGAGGACGCATCCACACCGTGCCGTGTCCCGAGGACCAACCCAGCTGCAGAGACAACGGCCAGGAGCAGGGACAACAGCGTGGGGATCCAGCAGCGCATCCCCACGGTGTCCTTGCGGACTCGGGACAGCATCCAGATCGCGGACAGGGCCACCGGCCAGACCAGATAGAACTGGGCCTCGACCCCCAGTGACCACAGATGCTGGAAGAACGGTGGGTCCAGCTCGGCAAAGTAGTTGGTCTTGCTGGAGACGTAGAACCAGTTGCTGCTCCAGGTCAGCGCACCGACCCACTGGCGGCCCAGCTGCGCGGGGATGGGTGAGATGAGCAGCGCGGCAGCAGTGAGGGCGATCAGTGCGGCTGCAAGCGCTGGGATCAGCCTGCGGGTGCGGCGAACCCAGAAGGAGGCCCAGCGGTGCTTGCGCCCGGACGCGCGGGACCTGACCAGTCCTGACGTCACCAGGTAGCCGCTGAGGACAAAGAAGATGTCCACGCCGGTCAGGCCGCCTCGAACGGTGCCTGGCCATGCGTGATAGAGCAGAACGAAGAGCACGGCCAGGCCGCGCAACCGGTCGAGGCCAGGCGCCCGCACGGCCACGGCGGGTTGAGGCGTCCCGATGGTGTCTGGGCGTGATGGAGCCGTCTTGGTCAGGGAAGCGCTCACTTCAGGCGAGCCTTGGCCTCGGCGATCTTGGGCGCAACGGTGTCGACGAGGACGCCCGCTCCCTGTCCGCCGATGTGGATGCCGTCGGGGGCAAAATCCTTGACCCGAGAGGACTCTGCGTTCCAATCGGCGATCTGGATCTGCTGGGGCAAACGCTCGGCGGCATCCATGTAGACCTTCGTGGTGCGAGCGTTGTCAGCACCACCGTGCGGGGTGACAAGGATGAGCTGCCGATTCGGTCCCAGCGCGTCCAGAGCGGCATCGATGTCGGAATCCAGGGCCACCCCGTTGGCGCCCAACTCCACGACCAGGACGTTACCGAGCAGGCCCTGGCTCTCCAGGCCCTGGATCTCGCTGGCGAGAACGCGGGAACTGCGGCCGATCTGGGCATCGACCACCAGCCCCGGCAGTTTCTTCTTCAGAACGGGCGTGGTGCCGCCTGCGGAGACGGAGTCCCCGATCCAGGCCACGTCATGACCTGTGACGGGCTTCGGAGCCCGTGGACGAGATGACTTCGCCCCGGAGGCGTCGGAGGCCTGCGGCGCCGACGCAGCATCCGTTGCCGACGTCGATGCATGCGAGGCCCGTCGGGCGGTCTTCTTCGAGGAATCGGAATCCGTGGCGGGCGCTGAGGACGAGCCCGCCGCGGGGGCACCGGCGGCGTGGGCCGTGGTGGTGCCGGGGAAGCTGAGAATTCCGCGGTCCACCAGGACGCTCATGACCACGGCAGCGATGGTGATGACGGCGACGATGATCGCCACATAGACACCTGGACAGGTGCGGGCAGGCGACTTTTGGGTGGGGTCCGGAGAGGAAGAAGGCACGCCCTCCAGGTTATTAAAAAACAGCTGTAGATTCTTTGCATGAAGCGCCTGTCTCACTGCTGAGCCAATTAGGCCATGCGCCTCGTGAACAAGACGCCGGTGGGACCCAGGACCAGCCCCCAGTCGCAGGCGGGAGCGAGCCCGACGTGGAAGCATGGGAGGCATGCTCTCCCTTCTTCTGGCCGCGATCTGGTATGCCCTGTACCGCTGGGCAGCGGCACGCGACGCGCGCCGACCGGTGCTGAACGGCCCTGACGCCGTGGTGGTGCTCGGTTCCGGCCTCATCAACGGCAAGGTCCCACCGCTGCTCGCCGCGCGGCTCGACCTGGGGCGGAAGGCCTTCGCCGAACATCGAGATGCGACCACCATCATGATCCCCTCCGGCGGGCAGGGCCCCGACGAGCCGCGCCCCGAGGGGGAGGCCATGGCCGAGTACCTCGTGGAGCACGGGATGAATCCCGCGGACGTCGTGGCGGAGACCCGCTCCCGCACCACGGAGGAGAACCTCCGGTTCTCCCGCAAGGTGGCCACCGACGCGGTGACGGCGCGGCGAATGCCCGACGACGCGTCGCTCAGCACGGTGCCGACCGGCGAGTCCCAGCGGGAGAGCGCGGGGCGAGGCCCCGCCGTCGGACAGGGGAGTGGAACCGAGCAGCGGCCCCTCTTGGTGGTCACCAACGGTTACCACGCGCCGCGGGCCGCGCTGCTGTCGCGGAAGCTGGGTGTGGACGCGCAGGTGATCGGGGCCAAGACTGCCCGCTACTTCGTCCCGAGCGCCTTTCTGCGCGAGTTCGTGGCGGTGCTGCAGATGAACCGTGTGCTGCACCTTGTCGTGGCCGGTCTGTCCTTCGCGGTGACCGTGTTCATGCTCGGGGTTGCCCTGAACTGGATCGGGATCTGAGTCGAATCTCCGATCTGCAACGTAAAAACACCGTTACGCATCTGGTGGTCAGCGGTAGAACGGTGCACACTCGACTGTGACGCAGATCGCAGAGCAGGGGAGATTCCATGAAGCTTCGCAAATTCATTGTCGCGGTGGCAGCATTGATGCTGACCTTGACCATGGCGTCCCCGGCGGCCGCCCAAACCAAGACGGGTGACGATACGGAACGTAAGATCACGTCAACGCACTGGGACTCCCATCGGGACTTCGCTCGGGGCGCCTCGAATCACCTGCTTTCCGTGCCCGGGACGGGCCTTCGCGTGCCGCGGGTGGGGAAGCTGCCGACGCGGACGTACAAGGACCCGTTCGGAGATGCGGGAGCACGAAAGTACGAGTACGGGACGTGGACCTCCGAGGTCGTGAGGCCCGGGTACTCGATCGACGAGGCCATCGTGTCCTGGAACGTGCGCACACCCACCGGCACGTGGGTCGAACCGGCCTTCCGCGGAAAGCTGGCATCCGGTGAGTGGACCAAGTGGTACGTCATGGGCCGGTGGACCTCGGGCATGGACTTCGAGGCCGGCGACATTCACCGCACCTCCGTCGATGGGCAAACGGATGAGGACGGGCAGATCTTCACGGACACGTTCTCCGCGATCTCCGGGAAGGAACCCGTCGCGTTCCAGACCCGCATGAAGCTGATGCGGCCTGCCGGGTCCCACGCCTCACCGACCGTGGACTCGATGACCACCATGACCAACGAGCTCTTCGGTGATGTGCCGGAGACGAGCGAATTCACGCTGGGCAAGCACACGGAACTGAAGGTGCCGGCCTACTCCCAGAACGTGCATGCCGGTGAGTTCCCGGAGTTCGGCGGGGGAGGGGAGGTCTGGTGCTCCCCGACCTCGTCTTCCATGGTGCAGGACTACTGGGGTCACCGCGTGCCTCGGCGCGAACTGGACTCGGTCGAAGGCCTGGAGCAGATTCAGCAGGACCCACAGGTGGACTACGCGGCACTGCACGCGTGGGACTACGCCTATGAGGGCTCAGGAAACTGGCCGTTCAACGCGGCCTACGCGCACCGCTTCGGCCTGAACACCCAGATCACCCGCCTGCGTTCCCTGGCCGAGGCCGAGCGCTTCATCAAGGCCGGGATCCCGGTGATCACGTCGCTGTCCTGGTCGCTGGAGGAGATGCCTGAAGCCGGCTGGGAGAGCACCGGGCACCTCATGGTGCTGGTCGGATTCACGAAGGACGGCGATCCGATCCTCAACGACCCGAACGGGAAGACCAATCAGGACGTGCGGCGGGTGTACAAGCGCGAGAACTTCGAAAAGGTGTGGCAGAAGTCCTCTGGAGGCAACGTGTACCTGTACACCCCGGCGTGGAAGAAGCTGCCGCGCAACGTGGAGGGCGTCACCGAGAACTGGTGAGGTGATCCCTCACCAATATCCCGGTGGGACCGGGTTTTCATCAGACTTGCGCCGATACGGCGCACGTCCCACGAAAGCCTGGTCCTGCGGCATGACGCGCAGCGTCGACAGGGCATCTCAGGACGCCAGTGCGGCACCTAGACCCGACAGCACCCACGGCCACGGGATCCGTTCCTGCTCCAGCCGCATATCCCCAGTGGAACGAAGCAGGGCCAGGGACTCGGACTCCAAAGGACTCAGCCGCGGCATCGAAGCCGCGCTCGGTGAGGGTTCCGGCACCCACAGCGTCCGATGAGCCTCGAGCGTGCCCACGTCCATCAACACCGACTCCGCTTCGGGGAATCGTGAGCGGAACTGATCAAGGATCGCCAGTCCGTGAGAGTCCAGGTCGCCCCAATACAGCACCCGTGCAGATGACATCCAGGGAAGCGCAGCCAGCCGCGGCCCGGCCCCATACCCGTGACCCTCCACGGCGACCACCCCAGGCAATAACGGCAGCGCCAGCAGTGTCTCGCGGTTCTCCACGACCAGCACTACGGACGCGGTGATGCGCAGCGACGCCAACTCGTCCAGCGGCGCCTCGACGTCGGTGAGCCCCAGTGCGGCCAGTGCCGGTGCCGCAGCGGGGTCGAGTATCCGAACGCGGGTCCGCTCCGGCGCGGAGGCCAGCCCCAGGTCATCGCGCCTGGTGGCGGCCCGCACCAGTGCCGTGACGAGGCCACGGTGCTTCCCGAGCCATTTGGTGTCCACCCCAGGCAGGGGAACCTGGCGCAGATACATGCCGGATACGTCATGTGTGGACAACCAGCCGGCCAGTCCCAGGCAGAGGCGCGCGTCCGTGGCCGGAAGTTTAAGTAGAGCAGGCAGCTTCGACGCCATGGTGCGGCCGAGTTCGGTGTTCTCCAGATCTTCCACCGAGAAGGCCTCACGTGCTGCCGCCACCAGTTCCAGCGCGCGTGCCCAATCGCCACTGGTCGCCCGCCCCGCGAACCGAGAAATCACCGTAGCCGTGGCCAAGTCCAGCCGAATCGGCACCGACTGCGTTCCCACTCGAGACCACTTCCGGTCGTCCCACTGCACGCCGTCGATTCCGCGCCACGCATCCGCCCAGGACCGCGCCGCACTTTGATCGGCGAGCACGGCACGCTCGGTGGGCGGGTGCAAGGGCAGCTCGAACCGCGCGGCTTCGGCAGCGGCGGGGGAGACGGCCCAGTCCCCCAGATTCCGTCGGGCCAGCTTCGCCGCGCGCTCCCTCGCATCGTCCGGTGCCACGGGGCCGCTCACCACAGGGTCGCCTCATCGTTGGGGTCGCTCTCGGCACGAGAACCAGTGCCCGACGCCGTGGACACACCTTCCTCGGTTGTCTCACCGGACTCGACGCCCTGGGCGTGCGGGGCCTCCACTGTGGCGCGCGTTCCGCGCACCTGCGGTCGCGCCGCAGGCGTGCCGGTCAGCGCTGGGACGGAACAAGTGGAGCCGGAAGCCGGACTCGCGCCGTCGGGCATAGCTCCTCCGGTATGAGTACCGATCTCCTCCCACGGCACCGCAGCCAACTGCGACCTGTTCCGGGTCGGGTTGGAGACCACGGTGATGCCGCCGATGTAGGGCTCGATCGTGGAGAGCAGTTTCTGAGGCGTGGCGAGGAGCAGGTGGAAGCCGAATTCGCGGAAGACGTCCAAGGCGCGGCGAGTGTAGGCGGAGTCAGCCTTGTCGAAGGCTTCATCCAGCACGATCGTGGAGTAGAGCGGCCTGTCTTCCACGTCCTCCACCAACTGATACCGCAAGGCTGCGGCGAGGCAGAAGATCACGAGACGCTGCCGCTGGCCACCGGAGAGCCCAACGGAGGAATCGTTGACGTTGACGACGCCGCCGGATTCGTCGACTTCCAAGGCCTGGAAGCTCATGTGTTCCCGCGTGTCGAGGCAACGCCGCTTCCAGGCCTCGTCCGCCGGTTGCGAGGAGCCGAGCCGAGTCATGAGGGAATCCAGCACGGCGAAACGTTGCTCTGCGGCCTGGAGATCCTGCTCCGAGGTGCCGTCGGTCCAGGAACCGGAGGCGATGCTCTGTAGTTGCGACAGGAACTCGTTGACCTCGGCTCCGCGACTCTCCTTCACACGAATACGCAAGGTGATACCTGTGTCGAAGGGGGAGCGGGCCAGCGAGGCGTTGACCGGCTCGATCCGTTCACGTACCGCCCGGCCTGCGGACATGATCTCGTCCAACAGCTCGGCGACGACGTCCCGGGAACGATCGCGCAGCATGGTGGCGAAACGTTCCTCGAACTCCGGCAGTCCCCGCTCGGCGATACGGGCACGCAGCTCTCGATAGGAACCACGGTCGTCGATGTTCACCGTGAGGTCGGCGGAAGCTTCGGCAAATTCACGGCAGAAGCGGTCGGCGCTGCGTTCGAAGGCGGCCTTGGCCTGTGCACCCGTATCCCGGTGGGCACGCTCCTGCAGGGAAAGGTTCCGGGTGACGGCTGCGGCGACGCCCGGCAACGACTCCCGGGAGGGTCTACGGGTGTGTTCGCGGAAGAGCCGATCCAGGGAATCCCGGACCTCCGCTTCCAGGTCGGTTCCGCCGAGTTGCTCGGAGAGCGTGCGCACTTGGCCCTGAAGCTGATCCACTTGCGAGTCCAGCCTGGCCAGGGCGCGGTCGCACTCGCGCTCGTGTTCGCGCGCACCGGCTCGTGTGGCCTCCGCGCGGCGCTGGGCAGCCAACGCCTGCTCCAGGGGCGCATTTCCCTGCGTCAGGGACTCCAGAGCCTTGCGTTGTTCCGCTAAGTGGGACTCTGCGGCGGCCACATCCACCTCGGAGTAGGGCCGCTTGGCCAAACGTCTGGTGAGGTCCGCGCGTTTGCGCGCGGCAGCATCCTCCGCCGCCTGACGGTCGATGCTCGCTTGCACGGCACTCAGGTGTTGTTGCGTTGCCTTGTAAGCGGTGATGAGACGCTCGGTCTTGGCCTCGTTGTCGGAACCGAGCACCCACGTACTGGTGTCCTGGACCTGAGTGCGATCATCCTTCTCGTAGCGACCATGCGGATGCTTCACCAGGCCGGTGATGGTCACGGCACGCTCGTGCCGGCCCAGCTCGTTCGGGGAGTCCACGCAGGTGAAATCGAAGCGGCGGGCCAGCCGTTCCTGCAACCAGGCTGCGAACGGGGAATCTGTTACGCGAATCCGGTGCACCAGGGAATCGCCGCCCACAGGTCGCGGGGTGTCCACCCGGACAGGCACTTCTTCGAAGACCAATCGTGTGCCCAGGTGGTGGTTGTTCACGAACTCTCGCACCCGTTTCAGGTCATTGGTCCGCACCAGCATGGTTTGTGCCAGTGGGCGCAGCACGCGTTCGATGGCACCGGTCCATTCCGAGTACTCCGGTTCCACGTCGATCAGCTCGCCAGAGAACGGCAGGGCTCCCTCCGAGGTTCCGATGGCCTTGGCGATCTGTGCGCGGGCCGCGAGGCGGCGCGGGTCCAGGTTGGAGCGTCTTCCCTTCAGTGCTTCAAGCTGAGCTGCGGTCTCCTTGAGGTCAGCTTGGAGCTTGCTGCGCTGGGCGAACTCGGCCGCGTCGGTGAAGCCGGAAGGCGTGTTGGCGTCCTGCGCCAAAGAGGCCAATTGCAGGTACTCCGTGGCATCTGCCGGGATGTCGATGCCGACTTCCCGTAGTTCCTCCTCCAGGTCCGCGCGGCGTGACGCCACGGATGCCGCATCGGAGACAGCCCGAGCGAGTCGTTCGCGTTCTACTTCGATACGTTCCCCGCCGTTGTCCCTGACCAGAGCCTCGGCGCGGGCGAGCTCCTCCTCACAAGTGGCCACGGCTTCCTCCGCCGTATCCAGAGTGGTACGGGCCTCGATGCGGTTCCGGGAGAGCCGCTCCAGGTCTTGCCGTGCAAGGTCCAGACCCAGCCGGTTAGCGAATTCCTGCACCGAATCCCAAAGGACGTGAGCGTGATCGGCCGCCGCCGCGGAGGACTCGAATTGATCCGCCCGCACCTGGAGTTCGTTGAGCATCTGCAATTGTTTGCGGGCCTGCACCACCATCCGGTGGGCCTCCTTCAGGTCCACGAACTGACCCACGGCGGTGGCGGTCGTCGCGAACGTCTCCGGCTCGTCCAGCATGTAGTCGCGGAAGAGCCGGTCGAGGGAACCCAGATTCTTCGCGGCCTGGGTGCGGTGCAGCAGCTGCAGGGCGGTGTCGTTGGGGAGCTTGAACTCGCGGCGTAGCCGCCCGAAGTACCGGGAGTGAGATCCGGTGGAGGTGATGGTGGCGTCG
The DNA here is from genome assembly GCF_022712295.1 of Galactobacter sp. GTDB lineage: Bacteria > Actinomycetota > Actinomycetes > Actinomycetales > Micrococcaceae > Galactobacter. Next base: position 11,114 of record NZ_JALAGT010000165.1, on the reverse strand, counting down.
GGGAAGTTGTGTTTGGCGGCTCGTACGTCTATACCGTTGCGAGCATATGGCGCCAGATCGGCGAGTTTCGGGGCCTGCACGGTCGGTCCGGCCGTGGCGAAGGCCAGGTCCTTGATCTCGGAGGAGTCAGTGCTGGTGCCCTTCACGTGGAACAGCCTGGCCAACGTCACGCTGGAGCCCTGGTCCCCAGCGGCGTAGTCGTACCGAAGCAACAACCCCGAGAAGGTGGTGGCGCGGCGCAGGTACTGGGACACCGTGGTGTCCTCGTCGTCATCGGCCTGCTTGCTCCACGCCCCTCGCAGGTAGGACATGAGGGTTCGGTCCCCACCGCGGGTCCCGGCATCCTGGGCCGCCGTGTTGTAGCGCAACCACTTCCGCGGCGTCAGCACCGTCGCGATGGCGTCAAGCAGCGACGACTTCCCCGATCCGGATGCACCGGTGATCAGGTGTCCCTGCCGCGCCACGTCGAGAGAGGCGATGCCGTGGAACGTGCCCCAGTTGATCAGTTCCACCCGCGCCAGCCGGTACTGACGAGACTGTGGATCGGTGAATAATGCCTGCTTGCTCATTCGTCGTCCTGCCTGCCAGATCCGTTGTCGAGGGCATCTTCGGCGTCATCGCCGGCCGCTTCCCCAACGTGCCCCTCACCCTCGGCAGCGTCGAGAAAGGTCTGGCCTTCAGCAGCAGCGATGCGCTGATACTCGGCACGGATGGCACCATTCTGTTCTGCGTCCATGATCAGGCGCAGCACCGGGGAGATCTCTACCCGCTGGTCCTCGTCGGATTCCCCACAACTGACCTTCTTCAGCACATTGAGTTTGTTCATCATGGTGTTCCACGAGGCGTTGAGGCGCTTGCGGAAATCCGCCTCGTCGCGGTCCCTGGTCCTGAACACTTTGAGTTGGTCAGTGACTTCCTCCCGACCCACGATCACGCGGGTCTCTGCCGGAGCGGCGAGCAGGAGCTGTCTCAGAACCAGGAGCATGGCCGTGTCCAGGAAGGTCAACGTGTGTGAGCGGACCGCCGCGGGCGTGGCCAACTCAGGCGTGGCCACATTACGCACAAACGCGACTCCGGCCTGTTGATGCAGGTGCAATTCAAGGAAGAGGTTGTGCAGTTGAGATCGGATGGCGTCCTGGTCGGTGATCAGGGCGGAGAACAGTTGCGGCTTGTCGCGCTGGTCAAGATACGGTCCGCGAACCAGGGCGAGCAGTGCACGACGGGAGGCCTCGGGCAGCGTCCCGGTGTCCTCAGCCCACAGCAGCCCTGCGGTGGTTGCGGTGGGTTCGGTTGGTGATTGACTCAATCGGGGGTCCTCGTGAAGCGGTACAGGGGGATATCGGCTCGATGCGTGGCACCGTTCAGGGCTCCCCACTCCACGGGCTCGGTGCAACCGGAATGTCCGACGGCCGGTGGCGGCCCACCCGGAGCGACGCCTTCGGCGCAGGTCCCGTGCTCGGCCGGGGCCGCGCCACCAGGCATAGGAACCAGTTCCGCGGCACCGATCGGGACGGCACCCATGGCCAAGCTGAGCAGGCCAACCACCGAGGCCACGCCCTGGGTGGCGGGGAAAGCCGTGAGGACGTCTCCGATGCTGGCTTCCGGGTGCTGCGCCAGCGTGGTCGAGATGTTGTTGCGCAGCTCATCCAGGTCGATCTCGGTCTCACGGGCCAACGCCCGTAGCTCCTCCAGCGAGACCTCCGCGTCTGGGATGAGCTGTGGGTCCTCTGCGGTCTCCATGGCGCCGGGATCGTAGAGGACCAATGCACCAACTCCGGCCATCGGGACGCCGCTGAGCTGCAGTTCGATGTCGGTCTCGCGGAACGGTTTGGTGTGTGGCGCTGCGGTGAGGCCCTCGGTCAGTGCTGCGCGCAGTTGGTCCCGTAGTGCGCGATCACGGTGAAATTCCTGGGACTGCACGTAGCGGCGCAGGCCCCGGGCAAAGCCGGCGATGGAGGACTGAATGTCCTTGCCCTCACGCTTGAGCAGGGCGCGGAAACTGCGCAGGAATCGGCGCTCGGCCGGGGAGAGCTGCTCTGCGAAATCGCGGTCCAGGACCTGATCCACATCGTCGTCCAACGCTGCTCCCGCCTCCGGGTCCAGCACCAGGCGCAGGAACTGGGCAAAACTGCGGCCCTCATCGGACTCCCCGATCAGGTCCACGCCTCGGAACATCTCATCTAGGACGTGCTTCTGGGAGGCATCCGATTCCAGGACGCGCTCCCGCAGGGTGGCGTTGAGTTCCTCGAAGCGGGCCCTGACACGACCGAAATCCGAGGGGAGTTCCGCGGCCTGGGTCAGGATGTCGCGGAGGCGTTCCACCGCGTCCCGCATGGCGATGGGCGGATCTTCGCCGCGCTGGATCCGCTCGATGCGTTGGTGAAGGGCCTCGCGCTGGGCCGTGAGGGTGGCCAGCTGCCGCGAACGGTCCGGATCTGTATCCACGGAGAGGTCCGTCAGCTGCCCGGAGATCGCTGCGAGCCTGGACTCGGTGACTGCTGACTTGGGCGTGGTCAGCGAGTCCGCGATCTGGATGGCACGCAGTGCGCCGTCGGAGAGCTCGAAGGTTTCCCCGCGGCTGCTCGAGGACGGGCGGGCGATCAGCCACCCGTTGGAACGCCAGTCCGCACAATAGCGGCGCGCGGTCTGGGGAAGTTCCTCGCCGCGGGAGCGGAGATCATCCAGGTCCTGCTCCACTGCCTCGATCAGGTCTTCCGCGGCGATGCGGCGAACTTCTCCCGCCAGGTGCCTGCCCAAGGTGCCCATGATCAGTGCAGCGTTGTCCGCGCACAACAGGGACCAGGCGGAGTCCTCCTGTCGGGTGCGGCGCAGCTCCAAAAGGCGCGCGTAGGCGCCAGGCGCATGCATGCGCTGGGGGCTGTGCTGAGGCGGTTGCCCAGCCGCGGTCGTGGACATGGATCCATCGTGTCAGACGAGGCCGACGGATCGCGTGTTCCGGAGCCTTGCCCGTCCCGGATTCCCCTACTCGGGCTGGGTCCCTTCGCCGAGGTATTGCTCTTCCCCGGGGCCCAAGGGTGGTCCGGGGCCCGTCTGGCAGGGGCACAGCCTGAGCCTGGAAAGGCGGCCTGATAGTGAGGGACTCAGAGCGTCGGTGTCACTGTTCGTGCACATTAAGGGAAGTGCACGAACGGTGACTCGCCGGTTGGAGCGTCGCTCGCACTTTGCCCTCGTCAGACATGGCCGGTGAAGTGTCGGCTGAGGGAGAGGCGGCTCAGCCCGTCACTGAGCATTTGGGCCAGGTCTGCGCGGTGTAGCTCTTCGGCCGCGGTCGTCATGGCCGCCGGAATGCGGGGGAGAAGATCGTTCATGATGTTCTCCGCAGCAGTAGTGTCGAGTCCCAGGCGTTTCCCTTCGCGGAGCAGTCCTTGGGGGGAGATGGAATCGAACTTGTATTCACCGCTAATGGACATCGGGAACGTCAGATCTCCCGTGTTCTGGACCTGCGTTGCGTGGGCTGCCGCTGAGATCGAGTCATAGAGCGGAGTCATGGCCACATCGCGTCCGTCCAGGAACAGTGAGTAGTTCTTGGCGTGAGCGTCGGTCCCCAGGATGCCCAGGTTGAAGACCAGGAGCCGGAAGAAGGCGACGCCCAGCTCGTGACGCTGGCGGGGAGCTCGATCGGCAAAGAGCCGAGCAATGGCGCCCACCCCGGGTCCACTGTCGCGATGTTGGTACTTTTTCTCCGGCGGTATGGCCAGAGCCTGGCACAGGTCCTCTTGGTGGATGCGGACCACATGATTGCCCACGATTTTGCGGTCGTAACGCGGAACGATGAGGGCCTGCTGGCCCGTGCGTTCAGACGTCCACAGCTGGATCTGAGGTGCGTCGAGTCCTAGTGAACGGGCAGACCGCATGGTGATCTGTTCCAGGATCTCCATCTCGGCGACACCACCAGTGACATCGTGGGTGAGTGGCTTGATCAGATGTGTGGTGGCGATGTCACGGGTGGGCTGGATCCACTGGCCGGCCGAATTCATGCTCAGGGCCAGTTTCGGTTGGGCTCCGGCTACCGAGAACCGGAAGGCGTTCTGGGCTGGAACCGGGCTGCTGTAAGCCTGTCGAGTGGTTGCGACAAGGCGCTCGAAGCTGTCGTGGTCCAGGAGGGGGCTTGTGTCCAGATTGCCGGGAGTCGAGTCATCGCTGGGTTCTCCGGTAGGGAGGATCTGCAGGGCACCGGCCACATCGCGGCCGTAGGCGCCCAGAAGCCCCTGCAAGGAGTTCGGTGACGTTCCTGCGCCGCGTGCCATGTTGGCCAGGGCCGCTTGATTGTCAGGCAGCAGGCCTTTGAGGAATGCGGACACGGGACGGTTTCCGTGGTGTTGACGGCTTCGTGGCATCGACAGTGACAACGGCGTGGAATCCTGCGCGGTGTCCTCCGAATAGTCGAAGGTCGCCTGACCATTGCCGAAGGAGAACTCTCCGAGCGGTTCACCGCTCAGGAACGCGGTCAGAGGGGCAGTCATGCCTCGGACTTGCTTCCGGAGTGCCCCACGAACAAAGCCAGGCCAAGTACGTCCAAGACCTGCATGTACATCCCGATGGCCGTCGAGAACTGGCCAGCTTCTGCTTTGATCAACCAACGTCTCGAAACGCCCGCACGCTCTGCCAGTGCCGCTTGTGTGAGGCCGAGGCTCAAGCGCTGTTGACGCATCAGTTCCCCAAGGTCCGCCGGACTGAACAACTCGGTTTGTGGTTGGGCCGTATTCACACGCCTAAATGTAACCGTTCGTGCACATATATGAAAGTGCATGAACGGTGACTTTCTCTCTGCGAGTCGTCGCGGTGACGTGCTCCACTGATGCCGGGCGACTTCGTGCTGACCGCAGCGGCACCGATCCGCCGCCCAACCGTCCCCAGGAACCACATTGGGGCCGGGTTTTCGCATGGCAGGACAGGGCCCGGGCGTGGATACACGGCCCTGTGAGTACTGGGGTCCCTGCGAAGCTCCTTGCCCAGGGGTGGTCTTCCCGGAAACGACACCGGCTGGATAGGCTCTGGACCACGCACACCCGTGCCGCACAGGAGACGCCCTTCAGGAGGAACCATGTCGGACTTCGGAACGACCACCACGCCTCAGGACCTGGTCACCGCCCTGCTGGATCCCGCCACCGTCCACTCCGTCGATGGGCTGGCCGCCTCCGTCCCGGAAGGTCATGGCGTCTACGCCGTGTGGATCAAGACCACGGAAGCCCTCCCGGAACCCTTCCGGACCAGGGTCCAAGAGCGCGGCACCAGGCTGCTGTTCATCGGCTCCGCGACCGGGCGCAGCCTGCGCAGGCGGATGGTCCATGACGAACTCGAGGGACGAGGTCATGGGACCTTCTTCCGCAGCATCGGCGTGGTGCTGGGGTATCGGCCGTTGGTGGGCTCCCTGGTGGGCAGTGCCAATCACCTGGACTTCAGCTTCGAGACAGAAGACGTCCTCTCGATCACCGAATGGCTGCGACAGCACGTCGAGGTCTCGTGGGTTGAGGTGGAGGGCGGCGCTGAGGCCGTGGCGGCCGGATTGGTGCACGAGTACACGCCCCTGCTGAACCTGCGCGGCAACCCGGGCGCGCTCGCCGAACTCAAGGAGCTGCGGAGGGTGGCCGTCATGATTGCCGGTGGCCCGCACGCTCCGCTTGAACCCACCTAAACCACTGTTATGGCTTGTTTCGTATCGCTGCGCGGTCCATGTGCTCATGCCCGACGCCGTGGGTCGGGCTTCCCCACGACGTCGCCTTGATCGGCCGATGTCCGGGCCTGCGGCCCGCCCGGATCAGGGTGTTCCTGGTGATTCGCGTTCCTGGTGATTCGAGGAGGTGAACCTAGACTGGCTGCGAAGTTCAGGCGACGCGAAGAGGATGAGGCATGCAGCCACCACAAGGTTGGCCGGCTTTTTTGGTGGAGACGCTCGGTATCCAGGGGTATCGAATCCCGGTGGTGATTCTCTCCGCCGTCCTGATCTATTTGGTGTTCCTGATCCTGGTGCGGCTCTTCGGGACGCGCATCCTGACGGTCACGAGCGGTTTCGATGCGCTGGTGTGCATCATGTTGGGCGCGGTGGCGGGGCGTGTGATCCTGGGGCACCCTCCCACGGTGGCGGCGGGGGCCATCGGGCTGGTGACCTTGATGTGCATGGAGGCCATCTTCGGCGCGGTCGAACGCACCTGGACCTCCAAGCGCCTGGTGAGCGCGCCACCGGTCCTGGTCTTTGCCCACGGCGCGCCCATCGAGGACGCGTGCCGCCGGACCCACACCTCACCGGCCGATCTCCACGCGGCCATGCGCCAGGCCGGGGTGGGACGACCGGAAGACGTGCAGAGCATCATCCTGGAACCCCGCGGCATCTACTCCGTCATCAGAACCGGCGTCACGTTGGATCCCGACTTGTTCACCAGCGTGGTGGGCGCCGAGCAGTATCTTTTCAGTGGCGAAGGCGGCTCCAGCGTCCGTCCTGAAGGCCGAAACTGACCACCACTCCGGACCCGGATCCCATACCAAAGCCCGCCTCGCGATACCCTGATTCGTCACCCTCGCACGCCCCTGGAAGTCTGAATGTCGCAGCCAACCCCACCGAATCCGACCCGCTCAGCCTCGACGAACACCAAACCCGAGCTCACGCCCTCGAAGCGGGGCAAGGTCTCCACCGTCCTGCGCTCGCCGCGGCTGCTCAAGACGGAGGTGCTGGCCGGTCTGGTGGTGGGCCTGGCGCTGATTCCGGAGGCCATCGCGTTCTCCGTGATTGCCGGTGTGGACCCGCGGATCGGCCTGTTCTCCGCCGTGACCATGGCCATCACCATCTCCTTCGCGGGTGGCCGTCCGGCCATGATCTCCGCCGCCACAGGTGCCGTGGCACTGGTTGTTGCGCCGGTGATGAAGCAACACGGGCTGGATTACCTGGTGGTGACCGTCCTGATGGCGGGAATCCTGCAGATCGTGCTCTCGGCCCTGGGCGTAGCGAAGCTGATGCGCTTCATCCCGCGGCAGGTCATGGTCGGCTTCGTCAACGCCCTCGCCATCCTCATCTTCTCCTCGCAGGTGCCGGAGCTCATCGGCGTGCCGTGGGCCGTCTACCCGCTGTGCGCGCTCGGCCTCATCATCGTCTTCGGTCTGCCGAAACTCACGCAGGCCGTTCCCGCGCCGCTCGTGGCCATCATCGTGGTGACCTGCCTGGCCGTCTTCGCCCACATCAGTGTGCCCACGGTGGGGGACAAGGGCGCGCTCCCGGATCAGCTGCCCATGCTCTTCCTGCCGGGCGTCCCGTGGACCTGGGAGACCTTGCGCATCTGCTTCCCCTTCGCGCTCGCCATGGCCGTGGTGGGTCTGCTCGAGTCCCTCATGACCGCCAAGCTCGTGGATGACGTCACTGACACGCACTCCTCCAAGACCCGCGAGGGCGTAGGACAGGGCATCGCCAACGTCGTCACCGGCGCGTTCGGTGGCATGGGAGGTTGCGCCATGATCGGGCAGACCATGATCAACGTGAAGGCCTCCGGCGGCCGCTCCCGCGTCTCCACGTTCCTCTCCGGGGTGTTCCTGCTGGTGCTGTGTGTACTCTTGGGCGACATCGTGGCGGAGGTCCCCATGGCCGTGCTCGTGGCGATCATGATCTTCGTGTCCGTCGCGACCTTCGACTGGCACTCCATCCGCCCCTCCACGCTGCGCCGCATGCCGGTCTCGGAGACCGTGGTCATGCTCGCCACAGTGATCCCCACCGTCGCCACTCACAATCTGGCCATCGGAGTGGTGGTCGGCGTGGTCACCGCGTGCGTGCTCTTTGCCCGCCGCGTTGCACACCTGGTTTCCGTGCGGAGGGTGCCGGTTCAGTCGGCGCCGGAGGCGCCCTCAATGCCCGACGACGCGGCCTCGGGTGCCGCTGGAAGCGGTGCCGAACCGTCGGGCATTGAACGTGGCGGTGAGAGTGACGTGGCGCGGTACGTGGTGGATGGCGAATTGTTCTTCGCGTCCTCGAACGACCTCTACACCCGCTTCGACTACGCGGGAGATCCGGCACGCGTGGTGATCGACCTGTCCAACTCCCACGTCTGGGATGCCTCAACGGTGGCGGCGCTGGATGCGGTGACGGAGAAGTACCGGCAGCACGGCAAGAGCGTGGAGATCGTGGGGCTGAACAAGGCCAGCGCTGCGTTCACGTCGAGGTTGTCGGGGCAGCTGGGGGAGTAGCTTCAAAGGTCGGTGAGGATGGGGGAGAGCCCTCGCCGCTCCTCCTCGGTGAGGTCGTCCTCGTAGTAGCGGTGGATGTTGTCTACAGCCCTGCGGAATGCGCCCTCGGAGTCACGGCCCCGGATGGCGTGTAGGAGCGCCTGTGAGTCCTTGATGCTGCGCTGCAGCCGGGCAGCGGCATCGCGATCCGAGGCAAGCCGGGTGGCCATCAGCGACTGCAGCACGCCGGCGACGGCGTTGCCGCACACCTCGATGAACTGATTGTGTGCCGCCTGATTCACTGCGGAGTGGAAACCGGTGATCGCCGCTGCCACGTGGTCGGTCTCGGTGGCCTTGGCCGCTGCCAGGTTGTCCGCTGCGAACTGGATCTTGTTCAGATCGTCGTCGGTCCGCACTGAGGCCGCCAGTTGTGCTGCGTGTCCTGCCAGGACGAGGCGGAACTGCAGGATCTCGATGCGGTCAGCTCCCTGGGACAGCGCGAGACGTGCCAGCGATTCCTGGAGCAGTCGGGGCGGATAGCGGGTGATGACCGGTCCCCGAGGGTCGCCCGGTCTGGACTCCACGAGACCGTGTGCCTGTAGTACCCGTAGTGCCTCACGGACCGTGGCGCGACTGACACCGAAGTCGGCCATGAGTTGGCGCTCGCCGGGCAGCCGGTCTCCTGGGGCAAGTCCACCCTCGGTGATGGCGGTCTCCACTTGGTTCACGATCGCTTGATATGCGTTGGTCCGCTGGGCCAATACAGGGGTGAAATCCATGGGTGCCGCCTAGTGGTCGATTTCGGCTCTGTTAATGCTCTGGCACGGCTTGATTTCCCTGGTTGTGGGGCCGTGGAGACCGATATTAGCGTGAAGTCTACTGGTCAGACCAGTAACACGATGAGGTGCACCTCACTCATCTTCAACGCCCTCAGGACCCGCGTTCGTCCGATCCTCAGCACAGGAGAACCCTATGACTCACCGACTGCGCCGTAGCCTCACCGCAGGCCTCGCCATCAGTGCCCTCGTTGCCATGACCGCTTGTTCTGCCGGCGCCGGGGAGGACTCCTCCGGCTCAGATGGAGGGAAGGACTTGGTGCTCGGAGTCACCGGAGAGCCCGCCAACCTGGACTTCACGAAGACGAGCGGTTCCGCCATTCCTCAGGCACTCATGAACAACGTCTATCAAGGGCTCGTGACCTCGGACCAGGACGGAGAAGTGGTTCCACAGCTGGCGGAATCATGGGAGGTGAGCGAGGACGGGAAGACCTACGACTTCAAGCTCAAGGAGGGCGTCACCTTCTCCAACGGTGGCGACTTCACGGCAGATGACGTCAAGTTCTCCCTGGAACGCATCAAGGACGAGTGGACCACAGACGGCGGCCGAATGGATGCCCTTGACCACGTCGAGGTCGTGGATGACCACCACGTCAAGGTGGTACTCAAGCAAGCGTCGAATCAGTGGCTCCTGAACATGACCGGCACCGTTGGGCAGATGTTCGACGAGGAGGGCGTCTCCGATCTCGCCAACGACGCCGTGGGTACCGGCCCTTACGAGGTGACCGACCGCGTTCCCGGTGAGAAGATCACCATGAAACTGCGTGACGACTACTGGGGAGACGCTCCGGCGATCGAGACCGCCACCTTCCGCTACTTCGCCGACGCTGTGGCGAGCACCAATGCCTTGCAGGCCGGCGACGCAGACCTCCTGGTCAACATGCAGGCTCCGGACCTGGTCGGAACCTTCGAGAAGCAGAAGGAGTACGACGTCATCGAGGGCACCTCCACCGGTGAGGTGTTCTTACCGTTGAACAACTCCAAGGCCCCGTTCAAGGACGAACGCGTACGCCAGGCCATCAACTATGCGGTGGATCGCCAGGCCATCATCGACACCGCATGGGGCGGCTACGGTCAGCCCATCGCGTCCTTCGTCCCGCCCACCGAGGCCTATTACGAGGACCTCACGGACGTGTACCCGCACGACGTCGCCAAGGCCAAGAAGCTTCTGAAGGAAGCTGGGCAAGAGGATCTGACCATCGAGATGCAGGTCCCGACCCGCCCCTATGCGACCGCCGTCTCGGAAGTGGTCCAGTCACAGCTGAAGGAAGCGGGCATCAACGTGAAGCTCGTTTCATCGGAATTCCCTGCCGTGTGGCTCGACAAGGTCTTCACGAAGGCCGACTACCAGATGAGTGTGATCCTCACGCCTGAGGCTCATGACTTCCCGATCACCTTCGACAACCCCGACTACTACACCCGTTACGACAGCTCGGACGTGGCGTCCCAAGTGGACAAGGCAGACGCCGGCTCCTTCGAAGAATTCGGAGAGGGCATGAAGAAGGCGGTACGGACCTCGGTGGACGACGCTGCAGCGGTTCCGCTGTTCCTGATGCCGAATATCACCATCGCAACCGATGGGCTCACGGGCATCCAGAAGAACTCCGTGTCGGAGTCCTTCGACATCACGGGGATCTCATGGGAATGATCATCTTCGCGACGCAGAGAAACCCGTGGGGGAGGTCGCAGTCATGATCGCCAGACTGGCAGGCCTCGTCGCCAAGTTCGTCGTCACTGTTCTCGTGGCCACCATCATCGTGTTCGTCCTGTTGAGAGTGGTACCAGGAGACCCCGCAGTGGTTGCCCTCGGTACCGACGCCACGCCTCAGGCGCTGGAACGCTGGCGAGAGGCGCATGATGTCGGCGGAAGTCTGGTGGGCCAGTACTTCCATTGGCTCGGCGGTTTCGTGACCGGCGACTTCGGTCTCTCCTACGTAACGGCCCAAGACATCACCAGCACCGTGCTGGACCGTCTGCAGGTGACCCTGATCCTGTGCCTCCTTGCCATCATCGTGGCCCTGATCATCGCCCTGCCGTTGGGGACGCTGGCGGCGGTGTGGCAGCGCAATGCAGGTGGCGCCATCATCTCTGCCGTGTCCCAGGTGGGAGTGG
>NZ_JALAGT010000164.1 GCF_022712295.1 Galactobacter sp. | reverse complement strand
GCTGCATGCGCACCTCCGCTCGTCGTCCCCGCACGTGGTCCCTGGCCAGGCGTGTCCTGTTGGCGCAGTGGATCGTGCTGGTGATCGCGGCGATCGTGGCGATCGGCGGCTCCTACCTGCAGACCCGCTCCACGGTGTTCCGTAGCGAGGGTGATTCGCTCAAGTCCATCGGCACGCTGGCCGCGGACGAACCGGAAGTGCGCCGCGCGTATGCCGAAGCCGACCCGGAAACCCGCACCAAGGGGTTGAGCGTGGTCAGCCGACGGGTCATGGCGGACACCGGAACGGACTTCGCCACCTTCCTCGATACCGATGGCGTGCGCCTGACCTATCACCGCCCAGGCTATGTGGGCACGAAGTATTCGGGGAGGCTGGCGCCGGCGCTGAAGCAGGGCAAGGGCTTCACCGAGACCTCGTCCACGGCCACGGCCGGACTGTCCGTACGGGCCGTGGTCCCGGTCAGGGACGCCGACGGCGAGGTGGTCGGTGCCCTCACGGTGGGTCGAACCGTCGGTGCGCTTCAGCTGGTGGCCGCCTCCACCGTTCCCCTGACCCTGGCTGTGGTCCTCGGCATCGCTGCACTGTTGGCCGTCGTGACATGGTGGGAAGCCCGCTATCTGCGGCGGGTCACCCAAGGACTCGGTCCGGAACAGATGTCACAACGCTTCGCCGCTGCAGATGCCGCCTTGGTCACCGTGGACGAAGGCATCATCATCACCAACGCAGACGGCCTCATCGTCTTCCACAATCGTGCAGCGGACGCGCTGCTCAAGCTCAGCACCGATCAGGACCGTGCGCCCGACGGGGTCCACCCTGACGGCATCGCGCCGTCCGAACTGGGACTGTCCGGACCCTTGGGCCGTCTGATCCAGGACGGAGAATCCGTGGAGGATCAGGCCCACACCATCGACGGCCGGGTGGTGGTGGTGCGACAGCAACCGCTGCGCAGGCCGCTCTCCACCGGTAGTTCCCGAGGCTGGGTCATGACGGTCCACGATCACACTGCGGTGCAGCGACTCTCGGGAGAACTGGCCACCACCCGCTCCCTGACCACGGCCCTGCGCGCACAGAACCACGACCATTCGAACCGACTGCACACGCTGCTGAGCCTCATGGAGATCGGGCACGTGACGGAAGCCCACGCGATGCTGCGCAGTTCCGTCGGCTTCCCCGCCGGCTCCCCGGACCAGGACGGTGTGGACGGCGACGTCGTCCTCACGGCACTGCTGCACGGCAAGGTCTCGGAGGCGGCGGAACGTGGCATCGATCTGGAGACCGATGTTCGGCTCGAGCGCGGAACCGGGCTTCCGCCCGAGGACGTGGTGGCCATCTTCGGCAACCTCGTGGACAACGCCATCGATGCCGCACAGGACGCCGAGCAGACAGAGGGTCGATGGGTCAGGGTGGAGGTGAGCGTCGAGGAGCCGGCCGATGACGCCGACCAGGACCGCCCATGGCTGATCGCGTCCGTGTCCGATGGAGGACCCGGAATCGCTCAGGGTCTCGAGGAGAAGATCTTTGCCCCCGGCTTCTCCACCAAACCCGCCGACGCCGTGGGCCGTGGGCAAGGTCTGCCCATCGTCGCGAGCGTGTGCGCCAGGCTCGGCGGTACCGTGGCCGCAGCAACGGACTCCGGAACGGTCTTCACCGTGGAGGTGCCACTGCCGCGGCAGGAGGAGACCTCGCCGTCGGGCACGGCGCGGACAGGCGCCACGCCGCCGGAACAGGAAACGAAGGAAGGGCAAACATGAGCGCGCTCCGGGTGGCTGTCCTCGAGGACGAAGAGACCACGGCGCAGGTCTACCAGGAGTACCTGCGGCGGATCCCGGGCGTGGAATGTGTGGCCGTGCTGCACACCCAGGAGCAGGCCGGGCGCTATCTGGCCCAGCGTCGACATCTGCGCCAGGACCCGGGCATCGACCTGTTCCTGGTGGACATGAATCTGCCTGACGGACACGGGCTGGAGGTGCTGCGCGGTCTCCGGGCCGCAGGCTGGCATGGCGGCGCCATCGCGCTCACCGCTGCCGGCGAGCGCTCGGTGGTGCGAGCGGCCATGGCCTCCGGCGTCGCGGATTATCTGCTCAAACCCTTCACCTTCGACGACTTCGCCGCCCGAGTGAGCCGCTACCGCGACCTGCAACGGCGCTTGGGTGGATCCGGGTCCATTCCGGACCAGGAACAGCTGGACCGGATCTTCGGCTCGGAGACGCCTCAGCGGCGCATCGACCTGCCCAAGGGCCTCGTGGCGGAGACCTTGGTCCAGGTGCGCGAGGCCTTGGACGCGGCAGGGACGGCACTGAGCGCCCGGGAGACCGCCGCGGTTGCCGGTCTGTCCCGTGTGACGGCGCGACGCTATCTTGAGCATCTCGTGGACACGGGCCAGGCCCAGCGCAGCGCCAGGCACGGGACCCAGGGGCGCCCCGAGGTCGAGTATGTCCGTACGGGCAAGAGTTAGCCGTCCTCCCCATGCCCGACGGCGGGTGGCCACCTGAGGTGGCCACCCGCTGTGGGGTATGGGATCACCGAGCTCACGCGGTGGGGCGGAGCACCCCGATGAGGTGGTCGAGTACCGAAGGATCCTCGATGGTGGAGGGAACCGAGTACTCCTCGCCGTCGGCGATCTGCCGCATGGTCTTGCGCAGGATCTTGCCGGAACGGGTCTTGGGAAGGGCGTTGACCACACGGACCTCCTTGAAGTCGGCCACGGCACCGATCTCGGAGCGGACCAGCTTGACCAGCTGTGCAGCCAGGTCGGATTCCTCGACCTCCACGCCGGACTTGAGGATCACGTAGCCGGAGGGGCGTTGGCCCTTGAGGGGGTCGGCCACACCGATCACGGCGCACTCCGCGACAGCGGGGTGGGAGGCCACGACCTGCTCCATGGCTCCCGTGGAGAGGCGGTGGCCGGAGACGTTGATGACGTCATCGGTGCGACCCATGACGAACACGTAGCCGTCCTCGTCCAGGTAACCCGAGTCTCCCGAGGCGTAGTAGCCGGGGAAGGCGGTCAGGTAGGAGTCGATGTAACGCTGGTCGTTCCCCCACAGCGTGGCGAGCGTGCCTGGAGGCATGGGGAGCTTGATCGCGATGTTTCCCTCGGTCCCGGGTTCCTGCACGGGCTCGCCGATGGCGTCCACGATGCTGACCTCATAGCCGGGCACCGGCAGCGTGGGCGAGCCGAGCTTGATGGGCTTCTCGTCGAACCCGAACGGGTTACAGGCGATGGGCCAACCTGTCTCCGTCTGCCACCAATTGTCGATCACGGGGATGCCCAGGACGTCGTGCGCCCACTGGGCGGTATCGGGATCGAGTCGCTCACCTGCGGCGAAGAGGCCCTTCAGCCCGGAGAGGTCGTAGTCCTTGATCAGGGCGCCGTCCGGATCGTTCTTACGAATGGCGCGCAGCGCCGTTGGCGCGGTGAACAGGCTCACGGCGCCGTGTTCCGCAGCGACCCGCCAGAACGCGCCAGCGTCAGGGGTTCCCACAGGCTTGCCCTCATAGAGGACGGTGGTGGCACCGACCAGCAGCGGCGCATACACGATGTAGGAGTGGCCAACCACCCAGCCGACATCGGAGGCCGTGAACATGGTCTGGCCTTCGCTGACGCCGTAGAGGTTGGGCATGGACCAGGACAGTGCGGTGGCATATCCACCCGTGTCACGCACCACGCCCTTGGGCTTCCCCGTTGTACCGGAGGTGTAGAGGATGTAGAGGGGGTGCGTGGAGGGCACGATCACCGGCTCGGCGGGCGTCGCGGCCTGCTTGAGGGTGTCCGTGTCATGCCACTGCGTGCCGGGGACCCGTTCGGCGACGTCCTCCAGGGACGTGGTGAATCCGTCTCGATGGGTCACCGCCACGTGCGCCACGGTGTGCTCTGCGATCTCAAGGGATTCGGCGATGGCAGGCAGGTACTCGATGTTGCGGGCCGGCTCGATGCCGCCGGTGGCCGTCAGGATCGCCACCGGGGCGGCGTCGTCGATGCGGGAGGCCAGCTCGCGCGGCGCAAATCCGCCGAACACCACGGAGTGCACCGCACCGATGCGGGCACAGGCCAGCATGCCGATCACGGCCGCCGGGATCATGGGCATGTACAGCAGAACGCGATCGCCGGTCTTCACGCCGAGGTCCTGCAGCGCACCGGCGGTAGCGGCGACCTCGTCCAGGAGCTGCGAGTAGGTGTACGTGGTCTTGGTGTCGGTGACCGCGGAGTCGTGGATCAGGGCGGGTGCGTCGCCTCGACCGGCCGCGACGTGGCGGTCCAGGGCGTTGACGGTCAGGTTGAGGGTGCCATCGCTGAACCAGCGGTAGAGCGGAGCCTCGGAGCCGTCCACACCGGTGGTGGGAGCGTGTTCCCAGGCCAGCGCCTGGGCCGCCTCGAGCCAGAACGCGTCCGGGTCCTCGACCGAGCGTCGATAGGTCTCTTCGTAGCTGCTCACGTATGTCACGTCCTTGGGATGTACGCACTTTGCCGCCCGCCATGGATGTGGTCGGGTGACCATGGGTTGACCATGGGGCGGCCTGCCTGAGTGGGACCGTCCTGCAACGCGATGTAAGCCACGTCACTGCGGTCTTGCTTCATGTATACACCAGGGGGTGGGTGCTCGAAAACCCTTGGTTGGAAAATTCCCGAAACTCCGGGCGATCCGGAACTTACGAAACGTCCGCGTGACACAGATCTCCGATCTGTGTATACACTGATGGTGTGAAAGCTAGTGACCGTGCCTACGAGGAAGTGCGCCGCGACATCGTCGAGTGGCGGCTGCAGCCTGGCGCGCCCCTGTTGGAGGTCGAGCTGGCCGAACGGCTGGGCCTTTCACGGACGCCCGTGAGGGAAGCCATCTCCAAGCTGCTCTCCGACGGCTTGGCCGTCAACCACTCCGGCCGGGTCACCGTCTCCGAGGTCCGTCCGGAATCGGTTGACCAGCTCTTCGATCTGCGGGTCTGCCTCGAGACCATGGTGGCGCGAGGTGCGGCGGACGCCGCCGCGTCGTCGGGCACCGTCCGCGCACGTTTCGAGGCGTTGTCGAAGCGATTCGAGGCGGCCACGCCGGTGGATCCGAGCGACCCGTCCGGCTACTACGCACTGACGCACGAGCTCGACGACGAGCTGGACTCGGCCGCCGACAATCCCTACCTGAGGCAGGCCCTGCGAGGCCTGCGCCTGCACCTGGACCGCGTCCGCCGGCTGTCCCAGGACCATCCCGACCGACTGGATGCCTCGGCGAGCGAGCACGCAGCCATCGCTTCCGCAGTGGCGCAGGCGGATCCGGATCTGGCGCAGGCGCAGACCGTGGTCCACCTGCATCACGCCCAAGCCCATATCAAGACCTACGCCCGGGACGCCGAGGTGCCCCTGGCTGGATGAGGCCCCGAGCCTCACGCGTTTCCCCCTACACGCCGGCCGCACACCACCCGAGCGGCTACGGACCTTCGTCAGAGAGGACGAGCATGATCGAGAACACTGTGCGGGTCTACCGCAGCGATGAGAACCTCCCCCGCGAGGAGCAGCTTGCCCACAAGATCGCGTCGGTCGCCGCCGACCCGGTGGCTGTGGAGCAGGAGGTGACAGATATGGTCATCAACCGCATCATCGACAACGCCTCCGTCGCGATCGCTTCCCTGAACCGCGGACCCATCGTCTCCGCACGCGGCCAGGCGCTTGCCCACCCCGTCACCACCGGCGGCCAGGGCTCCAAGGTCTTCGGTACGGACCAGCCCGTTGCCGTCGAGTGGGCCGCCTGGGCCAACGGCGTTGCCGTGCGCGAGCTGGACTACCACGACACGTTCCTGGCAGCCGAGTACTCACACCCCGGCGACAACATTCCTCCGATCCTCGCCGCCGCCCAGCACGTGGGCGCCTCCGGCGCCGACCTGATCCGCGGTATCGCCACCGGCTACGAGATCCAGATCGACCTCACCAAGGGCATCTGCCTTCACGCGCACAAGATCGACCACGTGGCCCACCTCGGCCCCTCGGCCGCGGCGGGCATCGGCACCCTGCTCGGGGCAGACGTCGAGACCATCTTCCAGGCCGTTGGCCAAGCGCTGCACACCACTACCGCCACCCGTCAGTCGCGTAAGGGCGAGATCTCCACCTGGAAGGCCCACGCGCCGGCATTCGCAGGCAAGATGGCCGTCGAGGCTGTGGACCGCGCCCTTCGCGGCCAGACCTCCCCCACGCCCATCTTCGAGGGTGAGGACGGCGTCATCGCCTGGATGCTGGACGGCCCGGACGCCAACTACACCGTGCCGCTGCCCGCCCCCGGCGAGCCCAAGCGCGCCCTCCTGGACTCCTACACCAAGGAGCACTCCGCCGAATACCAGGCACAGGCCTGGATCGATCTGGGTCGCAAGCTGCACAACGAGCACCCGGAGTTCGCAGACGCTTCCAACATCGAGAAGATCGTGCTGCACACCTCGCACCACACGCACTACGTGATCGGATCCGGCGCCACCGACCCGCAGAAGTACGACCCCACGGCCTCCCGCGAGACCCTGGACCACTCGATCCCCTACATCTTCGCCGTGGCACTGCAGGACGGCTCGTGGGATCACGTTGACTCCTACTCCCCCGAGCGCGCGGGCCGCGAGGACACCGTGGCGCTGTGGCACAAGGTCACCACCGTGGAGGATGCCGAGTGGACCCGCCGGTACCACAGCCTGGATCTGACCGAGAAGGCCTTCGGCGGCCGTGTGGAGATCACCTTGGCCGACGGCTCCACCTTCTCCGACGAGATCGCGGTGGCGGACGCTCACCCGCTGGGCGCCCGGCCCTTCGGCCGCGCCGAGTACATCAACAAGTTCCGCAAGCTGGCCGAGGGCAAGGTCGCCCCGGAGGAGATCGACCGCTTCATCGCAGCGGCCGAGAACCTGCCCAACCTGGGTGCAGGCGAGCTGGACCAGCTCAACATCCTGGCCTCCGTGGACCTGGAGACCTCCCCGAAGGGTCTGTTCTGATGCTGTATTCCAAGACCACGCCTGCGGCGAAGCGGGAGAACTTCCGCGCCGCACTGAAGCCGGGGGCCGCGCTGCAGTTCCCCGGGGCGTTCACACCCTTGTCCACCAAGCTCATCCAGGAGCAGGGTTTCGACGGCGTCTACATCTCCGGCGGCGTGCTCGCCAACGAATTGGGACTGCCGGACGTCGGCCTGACGACACTGACCGAGGTGGCTCAGCGCGGCAACCAGATCGCGCGCGTCACCGA
This sequence comes from Galactobacter sp., assembly GCF_022712295.1. Lineage (GTDB taxonomy): Bacteria > Actinomycetota > Actinomycetes > Actinomycetales > Micrococcaceae > Galactobacter. The sequence continues at coordinate 657 of NZ_JALAGT010000164.1, read as the reverse complement.
CCTTCCCTGCCTGATCGATGCCGACACCGGTTTCGGTGAGCCCATGAACGTGGCACGCACCATCCAGGAACTGGAGGACGCCGGGCTGGCCGGTACTCACATCGAGGACCAGTTCAACCCCAAGCGCTGCGGCCACCTCGACGGGAAGAACATGGTGGACCTGGAGACCGCCACGAAGCGCATCGCCGCCGCCGTGGATGCCCGCCGGGATCCCAACTTCCTGATCATGGCCCGCACCGACCTGCGCGGAGTGGACACCCTTGATGCCACCATCGAACGCATCAAGGCGCTCGTGGACTCCGGTGCGGATGCGATCTTCCCGGAGGCGTTGAAGGACATCTCCGAGTTCGAGACGGTCGCCAATGCGGTGGACGTCCCGATCCTGGCGAACATGACCGAGTTCGGGAAGTCGGAACTGTTCACCCGTGACCAGCTGCAGGCTGCAGGCGTCGCCATGATCATCTACCCGGTGACGAACCTGCGTTCGGCCATGGGAGCCATCGAGCGTACGCTGACGGCTATCCGTGAGGCCGGGACCCAGGAACCGGCTGTGGATGAGATGCTCACGCGGTCGCGGTTGTACGAACTCGTGGATTACGAGGGCTACAACCACTTCGACTCCGGTATCTTCAACTTCAGGGTGCCGACCACCGATAT
>NZ_JALAGT010000163.1 GCF_022712295.1 Galactobacter sp. | reverse complement strand
CGCTGCCGATTGCTCGACGGCTGTGAAGACCGGCACGGCGATCACGGTGAACGGCCAGACGCAGTTCACCTCGGCCGGCACCGGCATCATCTCTGTGCCCGGTCTGTTTGTGTCTGACTCCGAGAACCCCGTAAAGGACGCGCTGCAGCGTTGCTATGTCCTCGTCGAGGTTGCGGCCCCCGCCGGCTACGTCCTGCCGGAGAACGCCGACACCCCGGTCGCTGTGAAGGTGGGTGCCACCACCACCTCGGACAACGTCGAGATCATCAACACTCAGCAGGAAGTGCCTCCGCTTCCGCTGACCGGCGCAGCCGGCCAGCTGATGCTGATCACGCTCGGTGGCGCAGCCATCGTACTGGCCATCGTGCTCATCACGGTGAACCGCCGCCGCCAGAGCAACGTCGCCTGACGTAGCGAGCAGTTGAGCTCCTGGTGCCTCGGCTCTTCGTCGAGGCACCAGGAGCTCCCTGGCAGGTACCACGGCACTGCGCCAAGACACCCAAAACCAAGGAACACATGCGCCAGAGATCATCGCGACGCTTCCGGCCTACCGTCCTCACCATCGTCATCACGTTGTTGATCTTGGGGGGGACAACCGCGGGGGCCTACCCCATGACCGCTGCTTGGTTCTCCTCGTATAACCAGTCAAAGATCGTGGAAACCTTCAGCGACGATGTCAAAAGCGCCGTGCCATCTGCATCACAGCAGCTGGACCAGGCCCACAGGTACAACGAAGCCCTCGTTGCCGGCGTCAAGTTGGATCGCAACGCGAACATTCCCGTCGGTACAGGCTCCTCGCAGGCCAAGGGACTTGAGTACGATCACCTGCTCTCCGCGAACGCCGAAGGCGTGATGGGGCGCATCAAGATCGACTCCGCCGAGGTTGACCTGCCGATCTACCACGGCACCAGCGACGCGGTGCTGAGCCGAGGAGCCGGGCACCTCGAGGGCTCCAGCCTCCCCGTCGGAGGAAAGGGCACCAGGTCAGTGATCACTGCACACCGAGGCCTAGCCAACGCCACGATGTTCACCCATCTAGACCGCGTCAAGGAAGGCGACCAGTTCACCCTGGAGGTCTTCGGCGAGGTACTGGTGTACCAGGTCATCAAAACCCAGGTCATCGATCCGGAGGCCACCGCGACGCTCCGGGCCGAGCCCAACCAAGACCTCGTCTCGCTAATCACCTGCACCCCCCTGGGCATCAACACCCAAAGGATTGTGGTGACCGGCAAGAGAATCACCCCGACCCCGCCGGCCGCGCAGGCCGCCCTGGGCCAGGTGCCAACCATTCCAGGGTTTCCCTGGTGGATGGTCATCCTTGGCGCCGGAGGGGCCCTAGCCATCGCCTACTTCGTCCTCCAAGGACGCAAGGACGCAAGCATCAGAAATCGACGCGACGCCGCCCACCTCCACCACGCAGCGTCCCAGCCACATCCAGCAGACAACCAGCCTCCGTTGCTCACTCGCGACTTTGCTCGGTAGATAGGGGAAATACCATGCACACCCGAACACTCAGGCCAAAGGAGCCGCATGTGCGGCGGCCCATCAGAAGCCTCCTGCGGCGCGTCCTTGCCACAGTTGCCGCCGCGCTCACGGTCTGCCTGGGCATCAGCCTGCCCTCCGCCGTAGCCGAAACAACCACCTATGAGTTCTACGGGCAATGGCAGAGTCCCCCTACGTCGGTCTCTTCTGGCACCGACGCGCTCTCGGCCGTCTGGTACCTCGACATCAACGACGACAGCCCCGCGCCTTCGAACGACCCGGTGCCCAACAACACCGTGGTGTTCACCGCCACCAACGCCAAATTCACGGCAATCCCCTCGGTCTGCAAGACCAGCGGCGTCACCCCCGTCTCCACCCTGTCGGCGGACGGCACCACGCTCACCTGCAACATCGGCACCCGAGACCAAGGCACCGCCCAGGTCACCTTCACCGGTCTCGTGCCGATGGGCAACAGCGGAGACCAGGTCGGCCTCACCGGAGAATTCAACGGCAAGACCTTCGACCTGCCCAAGATCCCGATCGACAACAAATTCGTGATGGACGCCAAGTTCGACGGCGGATCCACCTCCACCCAGGTCGGCGCCCTCCAGGAGCTGACCTTCGGATGGTCGCTGAGCCACTCCACCGGGTCGCTGCCTGGTCCCACATCCGTGAGCTACGTGCTAACGGTCAATGCCTCCAACGGCGAAACGATCACGCTTCCGACCGGCAGCTGCTCGCCCATCTCCACCGGCCTGGCCGGCTTCCCCTACTCCGACGGCGCACACAGCACCTCCAACAGCACCGACTTCCCCGGATGCACCCTGGTCTCCCAGGGCGGCGGCAAATACCTCCTGACTTTGACCGGTCTGAACTACGACGCCCCGTTCCCCACCACGGACTCGCGCGGTAACGCTCTGCCCACCGGCATGGACGTCATCGCCTCCGGCCAGGTCAAGTTCCGTTTCCCCTACGTCAGCCCCGGAACCTTCACGCTTTCGGCCTCTACCCCGACCTATACCGCAGCGGGCAACCCGTCCGTGACCTCGGTCGATTCTGCGGCCAACAACTCCAACTCGCAGGCCTACACGCGAGGCGTCTGGTCGCACGGCTTCAACGCGGTCGGCGCACTGTCTCAGGGCAGCGTCTGGACCGACACCTACCGCACCTACGCCGGCGCCACCGTGACCTCGGGTGCCTCCGTCCGAGCGGAGGTCGGTAACAGTGCTTGTGTCATCCTCGACACGAAGTACGTCGACTTCCAGTCGGCCAAGGTTTCATCTTCGGCCTCTGGCGAGGCTTTCACTGGCGGGACAATTTGGTACTACACCGGCACCGGGGGCGGGCTGCTGGACCCCACCAGCACCAGCTACAACCCCAATGCGTGGACCGGATGCGAAACCGTCACGCCGGCTGCTGGCTGGAGCACCACCCCGCCTGTCAACTTGTCGACCGTCAAGGCCGTCAAGTACACGCAAACGTTGGCACTCATCAACCAGGGCACGAGCGTCAATGGCCTGCAGGGCATCTACGTCGATCAGAAGATCAAGAGCACGGTGAGCACCGGCCAGGATATTTGGTCCTGGGGCTCCTACCAGCTCAACGGCACGTGGAACCACCCCAACCGCTCGTTGAACGTCACCGACAAGCCGAACTCTGGCACGGCCACGCCTGGCGCACGCTATCCCTATGCCGCCGCCGGCCGCGATGTGCTTCGCATCATCGGCTCCACCCCGGTGGTGGAGAAGGAGGTACTCCAGAAGGAGGCCGGCCCCGGTGCCACGGTTGACTACGCCGTGCGTTACGGACTCACCGCCGATGCCGGCGCCACCGGCGCAGTTGGCACGGTTGTCGTCACGGACACGCTCCCTGCAGGCATGACCTTTGTGACCGGCTCTTCGACTCCGGCCCCCGTAGTGTCGGGTTCGCCGGCGACAGGCCAGACGTTGACCTGGACAATCTCCAATGTCTCTGTCAACAAGTCGCCCTTGGACGTGCTCAACTTCAAGGCGACCGTCCCGTCGACGGCCACCCCTGGGTCCACGATCACCAACAAGGTCAGCGCCAGCAGCCAAGGGCAGTCCGCCACCGCTGAGGCGTCGCTGGTCGTTCCGAAGGACGGCTACACCACCCTGAAGAAGACGGCTGCTCAGGCGAGTGTCCCGACGAATAATGGCGTCGCCAAGAACTCTTGGACCATTGAGATGGAGTCTTTTGACCCCACCACCAGCGCGAAGACCGACGTTGTCGACATCCTCCCGTACGTCGGCGACGGGCGCGGCACGGACTTCGATGGCGCCTACACGCTCGACGGCCCGGTTGTGGCCCCGGCAGGTGCCACGGTCTACTACACCACCGCTGCTCCGGCCACGCTGAAGGAAGATCCGAAGGATCCGTCCAACGGCGGATTCTCCACGACTACCGGCAACACCGTCGGCTGGACGACAACGTACTCCGCCAACGCCACGGCCATCCGAGTCATCGGGCCGGCGTTGGCATACGGCCAGAAGCAGTCATTCCAAGTGAAAATCACCACGACCGGGAGCAAGGGCGACAACAAGTTCGTCAACCTCGCCGTCGGTCGCGCAACGGACACTCAATTGCGGATGCGAACCTCTGCCTCATTCACCGTGACGCCGAACCCAGCCTTCACGCTGAAGAAGTATGTGCGCGACCTCCAAGGCAATTGGCATGACGCGCAAGACGCCAGCGATTACCCCGCGTTCATGATCGATCAGTCGGCCAGGTATCGAATTGTCGTTGCCAACACGGGCAACGTCGATTTTGCTCATCTGCCGCTCTCCGACGACAAGGCCGATCTTGGCCAGCTCTACGTTGACGGTCAGCTCACCTCGTCCCTTCCGCTGGAAGGCGACGCTCAGGGTGTGCGGCTGGCCAGCCTCAAGGTGGGCGAAACCGCCACCATCGAGTACGACCTCGCGCTGGCCGACATCGCTGAGGAAGGCGACACCGTGGTCAACACTGCCTGTGTTGAGCCGGAAGCTGGGGAGACGAAGCCGGCTAAGGTCTGTGACCCGGCAGGTGTCAAGATCCTCTCGAGCCTGGCTTGGAACAAGATCGGGCCCCACGCCGACACCGGTTACCTCAAGGGATCAGAGTGGGCCGTTGTGGAAGTTACCGGTGATGGCGGGTCCCCCGTCGCCGGCGCTACGGAAACCGCAGTTCAGGACTGCACCGCTGCGGGCTGCACCGGGCCTGATGTTGATCCTCGCGCAGGTCGCTTCCACCTTGTGGGATTGAAAACGGGCGCGTGGTATCGGGTAACAGAGACCAAAGCCCCAGCGGGCTACGTACTCGCCGATGCTCCCTTCTATGTGTACGTCGATGGGACCACCGTTCTCGGCGCCGCAGGCATCAAGAACGAGCTCGCAGAAGTTCCTGAGCTTCCGCTGACAGGTGGGACCGGATCACTCTCATTCTGGACTGTGGGAGCTGTGAGCGGGCTGGCAGTGGTAGCGGGGCTGCTCTGGCAACGCCGGCGTAACGCCTCCGCATAGGG
>NZ_JALAGT010000162.1 GCF_022712295.1 Galactobacter sp. | reverse complement strand
TTCTGTTACGTCTCGTGGCGCTTCACCCGCTTCCGCATCACGGATACGCACGTCCAGATCCGCTCCGGCATCCTGTTCCGCAAGGAGCTCTCCGCGCGCCTGGACCGCGTCCAGTCCGTGGACCTCAACCGCTCGTTGCTTGCGCGGATCTTCGGCCTCTCGGAGCTGCGTGTCGAGGTGGCCGACGGCGGTGAATCGGTGCTCCGCCTGGCTTACCTTCCGGCCGCCGAGGCCGAGCGGTTGCGCGCCGACGTCCTGTCCAGGGCTGCCGGCGCCCGCCGCGCAGAAGGCCTGCCGCCCACGGCGCAGCCGTCCGCAACGGACCGTCCCTCGCTCGAGAGCCGGCCTGGGCCCGACGACGAGACACCGGCAGGTGCCGAGGGCACCTCAGCCGGGGAGAACACGGCGCCTGTGGAGCCCTCACCACCGGGCTCGGTGACGGACCACGAGGAGACAGCACCCGCCGTCGGGCATCAGGTATCCGCGCGGACTCTGGCAGCGCGCGCCCAGGAATGGGGACGCCGCACGGGCGAGGACCTCGCGGGCACCGCCGTGTACGGGCAATTCGCCGGCGGGACGGCGGACGAAGTGGGATTGGTGGAGGTCCCACCGAAACGACTCATCGGCTGGATCTCGCTGAGCCTGTCTCCCTGGGTCCTGATCGCGGTGGTCGGCGCGGTTACGTTGGCGATCGCAGCACCGGGTGGGGCGTTCCTTGGTGTGCTCATCCCGGGAGTGCTCGGGCTCGGTAGCGCCGTGTGGCAGATGCTGAACTCCGCCTGGGGCTTCCGTGCGGGCGTCTCGGCGGACGGGCTACGTGTGCGGCACGGACTCACGGAGACTCAACATCGCACCGTACCGCGTGGTCGGGTGCAGGCGGTCGGGATCAGCCGACCTTGGTACCTGAGGCCCTTCGGTTGGGTCTGCGTCCACGCGGACGTGGCCGGTTACGGTGGGTCTGATCAGAACGGTTCCACCTCCCGCTCCACCTTGCTTCCGGTCGGGACGCTGACGGAGGCCGCACGCATCGTGTCCGCACTCATTCCCGACGCCGGGACCGAGGATCCGTGGGGGCTGCTGGAGGAAGGCGTCGACGGGCGCCAGGGGGACTTCGTCTCCTCGCCGCGGTCGTCCCGTTGGATCTCACCGATCGGGTGGAAGCGACAGGGATTCCGGACCACAGAGACCACGCTGGTGCTGCGGGCCGGGCGCATCAACCGTCGGATGGCGCTCATCCCACACGCTCGGGTGCAGGCGGTGCGTTCATATCAGGGACCCATCTCGCGCTCCCTGGGCCTGGCGAAGGTGCGTTTCTGCACGGTTGCCGGCCCCGTCCCCACCGTGCTGCCAGATGTCGCGGCACCCGTGGCGAGCCGGCTCATCGTGGAACAGACCGCACGCACCATCGCAGCGGCGCAATTGGAGGCAAAGTAAGTGAACATGGGGGCTGACACGGCGGGCCGGAAGCCCGGACGGCTCGGATTCGGGCTGATCGGCGCGGGCAAGGTCGGGACCGTCCTGGCCGCGGCGCTTCGGGCTGCTGACCACGCCGTGGTCGGCGTGCATGCGGTGTCCGAGGACTCGGCTGCCAGGGCCGAGGCCTTGCTGCCCGACGTTCCACTACTGGATATCCCGGAACTGCTGCGACGGAGCGAGGCGGTGATCCTGGCGGTGCCTGCGTCCGAGCTGCCCTCGCTGGTCTCGGGCTTGGCCGCCTCCGGACACTGGCGGGCCGGGCAACTGGTGGTGCACACGGTGGCACGTTTCGGGGTCGACGTGCTCACCCCGGCACGGGAGGCCGGCGCGATTCCGCTGGCCGTGCACCCCGCCTTGGAGTCCACCGGGACCAGCCTGGATCTGCGCCGTCTGGATGGGGTGAGCTTCGCCGTGACCTCCGATCCACTGATGTTGCCCGTGGCCCAGGCGCTCGTCGTGGAGATGGGAGCGGAACCCGTGGTCATCGAGGAGGAGGACAGGGAGCTCTACGCCGCCGCATTGGAACTGGCGGCGGATCCATTGGGGACCGTGGCGGCCACCGCATGGGAGGCGCTGCACGCGGTGGGGGTCGAGGATCCCTCACGCATGATGGAGTCGCTCCTGCGCTCCGGTGTAGAGAACGCTCTGATGGCGGGCCCCTCCGCCGGGGAGCGGGCCGCAGCCGCGCGCAACCCGGAATCGGTGGTGGCCACGGTGAAGGCGCTGGCCTCTGCGGAGTCCCTGGGAGCGGGGGTTGCCGCTACCGAGAGCGCGACCGGAGCCCTGGGTGCGGGCGGTATGCCGGCGGTGGACGTCTACGCGGCTTTGGTTCGTGCGGCGACGGCCCGTGCCGTGGGCCGCGGGGTGATCAGCCGGTCTCGGGCTGCGGCCGTACTGGACGCGCTGGACGCGCTGGACTCCTGAGTGTTGATGGGTGCTGGTGCTGGTGCTGGTGCTGGTGGTTGGGGAGTCGGTTCTGCTGCGTGGAGGGGCGTCTACTCTGCGAAACCGACTCCTGAGTGTGGTCGACCCTGCTTGGCAGACTGGTTGTGAACCAGGATCACTCTGCGTGATTGACTCCTGAGCCGGGCCCATTCTGCAGAACTGGTTCGGGAGTGCGGACTGGGAAGCGTTACACGGCCCAAAGCCGCGCAGCATTGGCCAAGCACTCACGGAAACCACCCAACTCGGCGAGGACATCCGCAGCAGGCGGGAAATCGCTGTCTGGCGCAGGAGAGTCGTTCGCCACCAAGCCGGCGGCCTGACCTGCGTACAGCGGGGAGGCCGAGCCGTCCCCACTGGCCCTGGCGGCCTTCACCCGGGAACTGAGTTCGTTGGCCTCAGGGCTGCCCTGTTCACTGGCGGTGCGCAGCGCGGCTTCCTTTGCGGTCCCGGCGTACTCGGCGGTGACCTCGTTGACCAGTGTGCGGCCGCCGTACTCGTGCGGCCAGGGGGTACCGAGGGCGATGTCGAACACCGAGGTGTAGACGGTGTCCTCGGCGGAGGCGCGCAGGATCCTCCGCTTGTGGTCGCTGGAAGCCAGCGACTCCGCGGTGGGGATCAGGCGCGTACCGATCCAGACCGCGGAGGCGCCGGCGCCCAGGGCTGCGGCCACGCCCTGTGGTGAACCGATCCCGCCGGCCGCGATCACTGGCTTGCTGCTGTTCCGAAGAGCGAACTGCAACAGGGTGAAGGTGGAGACCTCGTTGAGCCCGTGACCGCCGGCCTCGGAACCGCGCACCACGATGGCCGCGATGTGACGGTCCGCGGCAGCGGCCATGACCTCTGTGGATGTCCCCACCTGCACAACAACGGCGGAACCAGCCTCGTTGGCGGTACGAGCGTGGTTGGTGGGATCACCGGCTGCGAAGGCCACGACCGGCGGTTGGTACTCAAGGACCTTACTGAGAGCGGTGGAGTCGCGGTCCAGGGACCATGACATCAGGCCGGCACCCCAGGCCCCGTTGCCGTTGTCCGCCACGATGCTGAGCTCACGTTCGATGTACTCAGGGGAAGCGCCGTGCCCAACCCCCACCAGTCCTAGACCGCCGGCACGACTCACGGCGGAGGCGAGCGCGCCGCCTGCAGCGCCGGCCATCGGCGCGTTGATGATCGGGAGGTGCAGGTTGCGGGGCGGAAAGCGGCTGAAGTCCATGAGAGGAAGTCTGCCGTCCTGCAGTGCGTCGATCCAGGGGACTCGTGTGTCGATCCAGGGGGACGGGCGAATGCGTCAGCGGTCAAGACGAGAGAGGCGGCTGAGGGG
>NZ_JALAGT010000161.1 GCF_022712295.1 Galactobacter sp. | reverse complement strand
CGACCAGCCCCCCGCCGTCTCGTCTCCCATGTCGGCACCGGCCGAAGCGACGCAGCCGAAGGTTGCACCGGTCCGGGCCCCGCAACCTCCTGCTATGCAGGCGCCCACCCCTGGATCCACGATGTTGGCGGCGACGCTGCCGGGACAACTCCCCGTGCCCGCCCCGCCGCAACCCGTGGAGGATCCGGGGCAGCGGCCGCCCGTGGTGCGGGTGGAGGATTCCGCCGGAGAGACGGAGATCCCCTTGGACGCGGCGATGGTGGTGGGCACCGAGCCTGCTGCGGGCAGCGTCCGTTACCGCGACGCCAGGCTGGTTCCGGTGCAGGGAGCCACGGTGTCCCGCTCGCATGCGTGCTTGCGTGTGCAATCCGGCGTGGTGCTGGTCTGTGATCTGTGGTCAACCAACGGGACCCGCATCAAGATGCCCGGGCAGGCTCCATTCCGCCTGCGGGACGGGGAAGAGGTCCCCGTGACCGCGGGCACCGTCGTGGAATTGGGGGACGGCGTCACCCTCTCCGTGCCCTCCATGACCGATGGCTGTGGTGGTCATGGCTCGTAGGCTGCCCGGCACCGCACCTGTGCTCTCCGGCTACACCTTGGTCCATCCTTTGGGCACCGGTGGCTTTGCCGACGTCTTCCTGTACGAACAGTCCGTGCCGCGACGACGGATCGCCGTCAAGGTCCTGCTCGTGGACGCCGTTCCCGGCGACCTGCGGGCAGCGTTCCTGCATGAGACGAATACCCTGGCCCACCTGGCTGGACACCCCAACGTGCTCACCATGTACGAGGCGGGCATCTCCTCGGATGGCCGGCCGTACCTGGTCACCGAGTACTGCCCTGACGGCTACGGGTCACGGTTCCGCACAGAGAGCATCTCCGTGCCGGAGGTGCTCTCTGTGGGGCTCGGCATTGGCGCGGCCCTGCACACGGCCCACGTCTCCGGCGTGTTGCACCGTGACGTGAAACCGGCCAACGTCCTCATCACGGACTTCGGCCGCCCCGTGCTCTCCGACTTCGGCATCGCCTCGACCCTGCGCCAGGTCGCGGGAGACCATGCGCCCGTGACGCAGCTGCAGGACCCCTCAGAGGTCGGCCTGTCCATCCCGTGGGCTCCGCCCGAGGCCCTTCAGGGCCAGAGCAGTGGGTCCGTCGAGGGCGAGATCTACTCCTTCGGGGCCACGCTCTATGCCCTGCTCACCGGCCGCTCCCCGTACGAGACGCCGGAGGGTCCCAACGACCGCATGAGCCTGGCGCGACGCATCATGGGGCGGCCCAAGCCGTTGCGCATCGATAGGGAGGACGCGCCACAGGCCCTGGTGGACCTGATCGATCAGTGCCTGCAGTCGCTGCCTGCCAACCGGCCGGAGAGCATGATGGAGGTGCTGCACCGGCTGCAGCTGGCCGAGACGGAGATGGGGCTGCGTCCCACCCCGTTGGAACTGGCCAGGCAGGAACCCTCTCCGGTCCCCGAGCTGGCCGGTCCGGACGGCGAGGCCGGTACGGCCACGGGTCGCCTGGAATCGCTCGGTGCCTCGTCCACCGCAGGCACCAGGCGCCGTCGGCACCGTAGCGGCGCCCACGTGGGGGACACCACCGGCAACAGCGCCGACGACGCCACGCGCCTGCGTGGCTCCCTCCAGGTCACGCACGTCGGTGCCCGACGCTGGTGGGTGCTGGCCACATGTGCTGCCGTGGTCATAGCCGCCGTGGCCGTGCTGATGTGGTGGAAGCCATGGGCCGGTGGGCCGGGTACGGTCGCCGACCTCACAGCGGAATCGGCCCAGGGAGCCGTGAACTTCACGTGGGAGGCTCCGCACAGTGGCGCCTCGGACGGCTATGTGGTGCAGGTCCAGGGCCAGGCGGCGGAGACGGTCTCCTCCAACCGCTACCGCGTGGAGACCGCAGAGACCGGACAACGGGTCTGTCTCACCGTGAAGGTGTTGCGTAGCGGTGACGTCGGAGACCCCGTGGGTCCCGTGTGTGCACGGTCGGGGTCCACCTCGAACGCGCGGTCGGCGAAGCCGACGGGGCCGGAGACGTCCGATGCGCCGTCGGGCACTGGACCGGATGAGGCTCAGCCGTGACGGGGCGGCGCAGCAGCGGACCCGAGCCGCGGAACAAGACGGGCAGGGGCGCTGTCGGGCCGCGCGAACGCAAGGTGTGGATCGGCGCTGCAATAGCTGCCTTGGCTGTGGCGCTGGTGGCCGGTATCGGCATCGTCGCCAACGGGTTCGACCGGACAGCGCCGGATCTGTCCGACGCCTCCGTGTGGGTCGCCAACACCTCCACCTCCCAATTGGGACGTGCCAACACCGAGATCTCCTCCCTGGACACCACGGTGGGGCTGGAAGGCGACGGCGATGTCCTGGCGCAGGACGCCCGTCGCGTGGTGATGCATTCCGCACAGAAGAACACCCTGACCGTGGTGGATCCCGCCAAGGCGAATGCGCTGGGAACCGTGAATCTTCCCGAGGGTGAGCCAGACGTGGTCACCGCCGGTTCGCGGATGGGAATCCTGGATCCCGCGAAGGGTGACGTCTGGATCCGTAGCCTGCAAGACGTTGCCCGCTACACCCCAGGCGCTGAGCCGGACGGGCAGGTGGGGACCGACGCCGTGGTGGCCGTGGGGCCCGACGGCGTGTGGGCCGGCTATTCCCGTACCTCCTCCCGCATCACGGTGGCCGTCCCAGGGCAGAAACAACAAGTCCTTGACGTGGACTTCGACGCGAAGGCAGACAACGCCCAGATCTCCCTCGTGGGACATGAGCCCGTGGTGTACGCGCCCGGCTCCAATGAGCTCTACGCCTTCGGTGAGACCACCTCCCTCTCCGGTGTCGTCGACGACCCGGAATCGGTTCGGCTCGCCCAGCCCGTGGCGGCCGATGACACCGCAGCGCAGGACCGGGCCGTGCTGGCCCACGACGGCGGGCTCGTCACGGTGGGCGAGGACAAGGATTCGGTGGAGCTGCCGGTGGACGGCATGGACTCCGTGCCGGCCGCACCCGTGCGGGCCGACGGCTGCTGGTACGGCACCTGGGCGGAAGGCACGGCGCAACAGTATTGCGACGAGCGCGACCCGGAAGCCTTTGACCTGAGCTCCGCGGTGGCGGATGCACCCGTCACGCTGCGCAAGAACCAGGACACCGTGGTGGCGGACGACTCCGCGCACGGGCTGTCCTGGGCCCTTCAGCAGGGTGGCGCGCTGATCTCCAACTGGGACGATTTCGACGACTCCGCCACCACTGTGCATCAACGCAACGACGACGTGGACGTGCCCCCCACGCCGGTGAAGGCGCAGCGGCCACCCAAGGCACAGGACGATGAGTTCGGGGCCAGGCCCGGCCGCGCCAACGTACTGCCTGTACTGCTCAACGATTCCGACCGCAATGCCGACCCGCTCGCGATCACGTCGGTCTCCCCACCGCCGGCGACGGTGGGCAGCGTGGAGGTCGTGGAGAACGATCAGAAGCTGCAATTCACCCCGCGCGGCGACGCGACCGGCACCGTGAATTTCTCCTACACCGTGGATGACGGCAATGGGGGCCGCGACACCGCTCAGGTCTCGGTGAAGCTCGTGGGCGAGAACGTGAACAACGCCCCGGAGCAGGTGCGGGCCACGCGGACCACCGTGGCGCAGGGAGGGCAAGCCTCCGTGGAGACGTTGGATGATTGGGTTGACCCCGAATCGGACCCGATCTACCTGGAATCCGCCACCGCCAATGCCCCGAACGAGGTTGGGGCGGAAGCCACCGGGCGGCTGGACCTGACTCAGGGCGGAGGGTCACCTGGCCTGGACACCGTCCGGACCCGGGTCTCCGACGGGAAGGCCACCGGCAACGGCAGCGTCAAGGTGACGGTGACGGCCAAGGGGCGTACCCCCATCATCACCGAGAACACCACCCTGGTGGGCAGGATCGGGACCGATGTGGTCACCACCCCGACGGAACTGGCCAGGGGTGGAGACAGCGATCTTCGCCTGACCAAGGCGGAGATCAGCGACGGGGACAAGGACGGACTCGACGCCTCGGTGGTGTACGCGGACGGATCCGTGAAATTGACCCCGAACGTGCCGGGGGAATACACGGTGAGCTACGCCGTCTCGGACGGCAACGACTCCGCGACCGGGACCATCCGCGTCGTGGTGCAGCCGGTCCCGGACGAATCCACGGATCCCGTGGTGGCACCCACAACGGCGTTCGTCAGGATGAAGGAATCCGGTGAAGCCGACGTGTTGTCCAAGGCCTACGATCCTGCAGGCGGGGTCCTGACCGTCACCGCGGTCACCAACCCCCCTACGGGAGCCACGCTCGGATCGGCTCCGACCAGAGCCGATGGCATCGACACGGAGATCGTGGACGGGCAGCGCGTCAGGGTCACCTTGCTGAAGGAACTCGACGAGCCCATGCAGCTCAACGTCACGGTCTCCAACGGCACCTCGAGCGCCCAAGGCCAGCTGACCTTGGTGCAGGTACCGGAACCCAGCACCCTGCAGGCTCCCGTGGCGAAGGATGACAGGGCAACGGTTCGTGCAGGCGAGGTGGTCGACATCCCCGTACTGCGCAACGACTCCCATCCCGATTCCAAGCCGCTGCGCCTGGACCAGGAACTCGTGGCCGGGCCCAAGGAGGGGCTCATGGTGGCGACGAAGGACCGTCTGCGTTTCCTGGCCCCAGACCACCCCGGTACGTTCGAAGCGCGCTACAGGGTGCTCGGCCCGGATGGCCGTGAGGCCGTGGGCCAGGTGGAAGTCACCGTCACCGAGCTGGACGCCGCGGAGAACCGTGCTCCCTCGGCGCCTTCGGTCTCTGCGCGCACCAGAGCGGGACAGCCCGTGACCATTCCCGTGCCCGTTGAGGGCACGGATCCGGATGGTGACTCCGTCGGCATATCAGCGGTGGTCACCCCTCCACGCAACGGCACCCTGCGCAGGGTGTCCTCCCGGAGCATGGTCTATGTTCCCAACGATGTCTCGGAAGGCACGGACACCTTCACATACCGTCTCACCGATGCCCTTGGCGCGTCATCCGTCGGCACCGTTCGGGTGGGCGTGCAGGGCCCTGACGCTCCCATCGCCGGGCCGGATGCCGCGGACGATCTCGTCACCACCCGCCCCGGGTCCACGCTCGATCTGGACGTTCTGGACAACGACGTGGACTCCTACGGTAAGGGGCTGACCGTCACCGAGGCCTCCGTCCCTGCAGGTGACGCGAAGGCAACGACCGACGGGAAACGGGTCCAGCTGACGGCGCCTCGGACCCCCGGCAGCGTGAATGTTCTGTACAAGGCCCAGGACGCAAGAGGGGCACAGACCACCGCCTGGTTGACCGTGGACGTCAAGGACCAGGCACCGGCGGCGGCTCCCGAACCGGAGGACAAGACCCTGACCCTGAGCCAGGTGGACGGCAGGGACCGCGTCCCGGTCGATGTCCTGGCCACCACCAGCCTGAGCGAGGGCAACCGTTCCGACCTACGCGTCGGCCTGCCCCACGGGTGGTCCGAAGCCGAAGTGGATGCGCAGGGCCGCGTAGTCGTTCCCGTAGGAACGGAACGCAGCATCATTCCGTTCACCGTGTCAAGGACGGATGTCGAGAACGCGGAAGCCACGGCCTTCATCACCGTTCCCGGGACCGACGAAGCGCCGCCGGAACTGCGCGACGACGCGCCTGCCCTCACGGTCACCACTGGCAAGGATCTGGACATCGACCTGGCGAAACAGGTGATCGCAGCCAAGGGACGCAGCGTGGGTGTGGCGAACACGGATGCGTTGATTCCCATGAACGGAACGGCCAAAACCCTGGACAGAAGCCACCTGCGGTTCCGTTCGGCGGCGGGGTACTGGGGGCCCGCGGCCGTCAGCGTCCCCGTCACCGATGGCCGTTCCACCTCCGTGGTGATCCTCCCCATCACGGTGGAGCCGGAGAAGGATCCGGCACCGGTCATGCGACGGGCCACCGTGTCGGTGGAATCCGCGGAAAGCACACGCATCGACCTCCGGGAATCCACGGATGTGGCAGGGGTGGACGCAGATCGATTCGCCGGACTCACCTGGTCCGTCGGCGGCGGTGACCCCTCCGTCGTGAACACCGAGGTCTCAGGACACACTCTTGTGGTCACCGCAGCCAAGGGAGCCAAACCGGGTTCCTCCACGCAGGCGCAGGTCACGGTGACCGACGCCGACGGACGTACCTCGACCGCTGCAGTAGACATCACGGTGACGTCCTCCACCAAGCCGCCGCCACTGGCTCACGACGATGAGATCGTGCTGCGCCGTGGTGACTCCAAGACGGTCGATGTCCTGGCCAACGATGTCTCCCCGTTCCGTGGCCGTGAGCTGGAATTGCTCGGGGTGGAGACCACCACGAGCGTCGAGGGAGTCCGGATCTCCAAGAAGGGATCCGGGCTCAAGGTCAGCGCGAGCGACTCGGCCACCACGGGCACGGCCACGGCCGTTTACCAGGTGCAGGATGCCACCGGAGACGCCTCTCGCAGAGCCGAGGGTCTGCTCCGTGTCACCGTGCAGGACGTGCCGGGCGCGCCCGGTGCGCCGTCGGTGACGCAGTACCCCGAGGACGCAGCCGTGGCGTTGTCCGTCTCCGGGGCGGAGCCCAACGGCTCCGCCATCCAGCGCTACGAATACCAGGTGGACGAAGCGGAGATCGGTACCTGCAGCGGCGGACCGCGTGCCTGCCGCGTCGAAGGGCTCTCCTACGGAGTGGACCACAGCTTCCGGATGCGGGCCGTCAACGGGGTGGGCGCCGGCGCCTGGTCGCAGCCCTCGCAGTCCGTCATGATGGACCACCAACCCGGCACACCGAGGCGGCCGGTCCTGAAACCGTCGGCAACTGACCGCTCAGGGCACACGTTCGTGGCCTCCTGGACGGCGCCGAAGGCCGCCCCGTGGGGAACGGATGTTTCCGGTTACACCGTGAAGTTGGTGGGCCCCGGCCTACCGGATGGCGGGATCGTGCGCCAGACCGCGGGGACCAAGGTCAACGTCAACGATTCCAGGATCCGCGCCGGGCAACAGTACCGGCTGGTGGTGACGGCCAAGAACAAGCGCATGACGTCCGAACCGGTCGATGCGCAAGGTACTGCCGTGGCCGCTCCGAAGATCACCGCTGCGTCAGCGGGTCTGACCGCAGACGGGGAATCAGCCCAGGTCGAGTTCAGGGCCGACGGTCGCGGCTCACCCACTCAGGCCCAGGTCTCGCTCAAGCGCGGCGGAGACTCGGCGGGGACCTGTTCCACCGAGGGCTTCAAGGCCAACGTGGACGGGAGCACCTGGAAGACGGAGCTGGAGCCGGGCAAGGAACCTGTGTTCACGGTGAAGGTCAGCAACGGCCTCTTCTGCACTCAAGCCCTGACCAAGAAGGTGGACACCCACGTGGGTGCCCCGGGCGGAAACACCTGGCTGGAGAGGGACACCGAGGACAGCCGGCAGGGCCAGCAGCCCCACTACCGCATCGACGCGGGTAACCCCAGCGCCAAGTACTTCTTCGTGGCCTTCGGCGATCAGGCGCCGGGTACCGGAAGCGGAAACTGGAAGCCCGCGAGCCCTGGGAAGGACGTGACCTTCGGGACGGACGACAAGCCCGTGACCGTGTGGGCCATGAACTGCCGCACGGCCAAGAAGAGCTTCTGCTCCGAGTCCAAGAAGGTCGGGACCCAGACCAAACGGACCGTGGACCTGGGCCTGGATGTCAAGTTCGAGGGAGAGCAGTGCATCGCGGACGGCAAGACCACCGTCCAGGTGAGTTCGGCTCACGGGGCGGAGGTCGAGGCCGGCTGGAACAGGCAGGAGGACCAGGACAGAAACGAACCGCCGCCGTTCAAGAAGGTCGAGCGCGGCCGCGTCGTTGTGGATGCCGCGGGACCGGGTGAGAAGCTTTACCTGTGGACCAGAGCATCCAAGCACGGGTTCACGGAGACCCGGTACGACAACAGGGTGACGTGTGAGGGACCGGAACCCGAACCGGAGCCCGAGCCGGAACCCGATCCGGAACCCGAGCCGAACCCCTCGGACGCGGGATTCGCAGAGGGCTACTCAAGCAGATGAGAACCAGCAAGGACACGGAGGACACACCATGACGAGCTCATCCGTCAGCGGCGCGCCCCTGCTCAATCAGGAGCAGGTGAACTTCTTCTCCACGGGGTTCGAGTCAATGGTCGGGGGCGTGGAACAGGTGCTCTACGGCAAGACGCACGTGATCCGCATGGCCCTGACCTGCCTGGTCAGCGGCGGCCACCTGCTACTGGAGGACTACCCAGGCACCGGTAAGACCTCCTTGGCCCGCGCCATGGCGCAGATCGTGGACGGCACGGTGGGGCGCATCCAGTTCACCCCGGATCTGCTGCCCGCCGACGTCACCGGCATGAGCGTCTACCACCAGGCCACGGGAGCCTTCGAATTCCACCAGGGGCCGGTCTTCGCCAATATCGTCCTGGCCGATGAGATCAACCGGGCCTCCCCGAAGACGCAGTCCGCCCTGCTGGAGGTCATGGAGGAGGGCCAGGTGACGGTGGACGGGGCCACCCGGCGCGTGGGGGAGCCCTTCATGGTGATCGCCACGCAGAACCCGGTGGAGCAGGCCGGAACGTATCGCTTGCCTGAGGCGCAACTGGACCGCTTCCTGATGAAGACCTCGCTGGGGTACCCGGACTCCGCCACCACCAGGCAGATCCTCCGCAAGGCGCATGTGCGCTCGCACAACGTGGAACTGGACGCAGCCCTGGACACCCGCCAGGTGCGCGAACTGCAGGGCATGACCAAACAGGTCCACATCGACGATGCCGTGCTGGACTACATCACCCGGCTCGTGGAGGCCACCAGGCAGGCCCCCGAGGTGCGGCTGGGCGTGTCCGTGCGCGGCGCGCTGGCCCTGGTGCGCTGCGTCTCCACCTGGGCCCTCGTCGCCGGCCGGGGCTACGTGGTCCCCGATGACGTGAAGACCTTGGCCTCTTCGGTGCTGGCCCACCGGCTGGTGTTGGATCCCGAGGCGGAGTTCGACGGCGTGGACGCCACCAGCGTGATCGGTCGCGTCCTGCTGGACGTCAAGCCGCCCGTACAAGGGCAGGGATGAGTCCCGAAGAATCCACCACGTTCCTCGGCCCGGAACGTGGGCTGGAACGCAGCCGCGCCGGGGTGGCACGCGCAGCCGCCCTGGTTCGACGGACCACCACGCCCTTGGGCTGGGGCATGCTCGCCGCTGCGACGGTGGGGCTGGGTGTCGGCTACCCACTGGGGTGGGCCGAGCTCGTGGTGATCGGTTGGACGGCACTGCTGGTCTCCGCCTTCTCGCTCCTCTTCCTCGTGGGGCACCCGCGCTACGACGTCTCCATCGACCTCTCTGCCACCCGCACCAAGGTGGGACGTCCGGTGACCGCCACGGTCACCGTCAAGGACGTCTCCCGCTTCCGCGCGTGGAACACCCAGGTGGAGGTGGAGATCGACGGAGAGCCCGTCGCCCTACCCATCACCGGCAAGCAACAGTCGCAAGAACTTCGGATCCCGGCCGAGGCCCGAGGGGTGGTCCGAGTGGGCCCCGTCCGCTCGGTTCGCGGCGACCCCGTGGGTCTCTTCCGCCGTCGCGCCCGATTCTCGGACGTGGAGGAGGTCTACGTCCACCCCCGGACGGTGTCACTGCCACCCACCTCCACCGGGTTCGTCAGGGATCTCGAGGGCCAACCCACCTCTGACCTCACGGCATCCGACCTCTCCTTCCATGCGCTGCGCGAATACCGTCCGGGCGACGACCGTCGTCACATCTCGTGGAAGGCCTCCGCCCGCACCGGCGAACTCATGGTGCGCCAGTTCGAGGAGACCAGGCGCTCCCACCTCGTGGTGGCCTTCGGCCGTGACGAGGACTCCTGGGAAGACGCAACGGAGTTCGAACTGGGTGTCTCGGTCGCCGCGTCCCTGGGGGTTCGGGCCCTCCGCGACGGACGTGACCTGACCGTGGTCACCGGACCGGTGCGTAGACCCCCAGGCGCCCCGGAGGCGCGTGAACCCGAGAACATCCCGTCCCTCAGCGCTGGTCGGCTGCTTGACGGGCTCTGCGACGTGGCGCTGGGCGAATCGGACGTGGGCGTCGACGACCTCGCCTCCCTGTCCGCCGCCACGATCCCCGGCATCTCCATCGTGTTCCTCATCGTGGGTTCCAGCCCCGGAATCCGCGAGGTGACCAGCTGGTCGCAACGCTTCGGCCTCGGCGTGCACACCGTCGCCGTGGTCTGTGACC
Source organism: Galactobacter sp. (assembly GCF_022712295.1). Lineage (GTDB taxonomy): Bacteria > Actinomycetota > Actinomycetes > Actinomycetales > Micrococcaceae > Galactobacter. The sequence goes on along the minus strand of NZ_JALAGT010000161.1, from coordinate 11,553 downwards.
CGGAAGCCACCCCAGGGCTGCGCGAAGTCGCCGGTGTCCAGGTCCTACGCATCGGGTATCTGGAAGACCTTCCCCGCGCGCTCATGAGAGGGGCCACCGCATGAGCGGGCGCCGCAGGGCAGGCACAACCCGTCCCACCCTGATCCGGGACCTGGTCTTCAGCGCCCTGCTGATGACCGTCGCCGCCGTCACCACGTGGCAGCTGCACCAAGACGTCTGGCTCGTCGTCGCCGCCGCGGCCGGATTCTGTGCCGCGGCCCTCGCCGGAGTGGGGATGTATCTGCTGCGCCTGCCTTGGCCGGTGCAGCTGCCGGTCGCGGTGGTCTGGGGTCTGCTGATTGGGGTCCCGGCCGCGTTGCCGGAGGTCCCTGGCGCCACCGTGGCCGGTGTGGTCCCGACTCCCTCCGGGCTGGGGGAGTTCCTGGTCGCGTGCCTCACCTCGTGGGTGGACGTCATCAGCCTTGAACCGCCGTTGGGCCGCTATGGCGACGTCCTGGTTCCGATGTACCTGCTGACCTACCTCGGTGGCTGGGCGGCGGTAGCAGGCTCCATCCGCGCCAAGCGTTGGCCGGGCGTCGCCGCGGGGACCGCCGTGCTGATCTACGGCATCGTGTTCGGATCGAGGCACGGTTTCCGCGAGCTGCTGGTGGGGATCGGCATGGTGCTCGTGGCCGTGACCTGGTCCCAGCTGGTGCGGCCTGCGGACCGGGGCGTGGACCGCGATCACACCCGGAAACTGCGCAGGGGATCCATGCGCAGGACCGCGGCGGCCCTGGCGTTCGTCGCGGTCTGTGCCGTGGCCGCGGCCGGTGTGAGCACCGCCGTACCGGGTGGCGAACGGACGGTGGCGCGGCAGGCGTACCACCCCTTCTACGAGCCGGACCGAGACTCCTCACCCCTGCAGGGCTATCGGTCCTGGGTCACCGGCGAGGGCAAGCAGGACGCCGCGGCCACCGTCTCCGGGCTGGCTCCTGGGACCATGCTGCGCTTGGCCGTGCTGGACGACTACGACGGGGTGGCCTTCCGAGTGGCCGCGGACCGCGATCACGGCTTCACCAGGCTGCCCTCGACGGTGGACCGGCCGAAGGGGAAACGGGAGAGCGTCGATGTCCGGGTGGAAGCAGGGTTGAGTCCCTGGTTGCCGCTGGCCGGAGAGCTGGAGAGTCTCGACATCACCACGGACATGCGGGACAAGCTCTACTACGATCGCTCGCGGGAGGCGGCCCTCCTCAGCGGCGGCGTGGAGGCGGGAACCGAGTACACGCTGCGTGCGGTACCAGGGCACAAGGCGGCAACGGCCGGGCTTGAGAGACTCAGCCCCGGGAAGGTGTCCCAGCCTCAGCTGCCGGTGCTCCCGGAGTCGCTGGTGGCTGCGGCGGACCGCGCCACGCAGAATCAGGAACGGCCAGGGGAGAAGCTGCAGACAGTGCTTGAGTTGCTCCAGTCCGGTTATGTCTCGCACGCGGATGAGGGGGAAGTCTTCAGCCGGTCCGGTCACTCAGCCGGGCGCTTGGATGCTTTGGTGGACGAGGAACCCATGGTGGGAGACGCCGAGCAGTATGCTGCGGCCTTCGCCATCCTGGCCAGGCAACAGGGATTCGCCTCACGGGTGGTGATGGGGTTCGTCGACGTCGACTCGGACGGCACGCTGACCGGAAGCGAATTGACCGCCTGGGTCGAGGTCGACGATGCCGAGCGTGGCTGGGTGGCCGTGGACCCCAACCCCGAGCCCCGACCAGTCGAGGAACAGCGCACCACGGAAGAGGATTCCGTGACGCTGCCGCGCACCGTGCTGCCGCCGGACCCGCCGGATCTACGCGACTCCACACCGCCCTCGGCGGAGAACTCCCAGCCCAACACGAACGAACCGGGACAGCCGTGGCGGGACAACCTCTCCCAAGTCTGGTGGTGGACCTGGCGCATAGGACTGGGACTGTTGATCCTGACCGCTCCGCTGTGGTCGGCTGCTCTCATCAAGTGGGTGCGGCGCAGTCGACGTCGACACACGGACAGAGCGCAGGGGAGCGTGGTCGGTGCTTGGTCGGAGATCGTGGACGGCGTGGCCGATGCGGGCCACGAACCCGTTGCGTCCGCCACCAGGAGCGAGGTAGCGGCGGCCGTGGAACCGGACGACGTATCTGGCGGTCGGGGGGAGGGCCTGACCACCCGACTTCGTCGGCTGGCGACCCGGATGGACCGGAACGCGTTCTCGCCGGATCGCCCTGACGGTGCGGAGATCGACGCTGTGTGGGAGGAAACCCGCTCCACCGTGGCACAGCTGCGTGGGGCCCCGGAGCGGCGCCGCGACCGCTGGCGGCGTCGTTTCTCGTGGCGTTCCATCACACCGACGGGATGGAGGGGACGCGGAGACGGCAAACCCCGCCGGACGCCGCTCCGGAAACCGTCGTGACCCGGTAAGGGAACGAAAGTCGGAGCGCCCGCGGCGATTCCCATGTTCGCCGCGCCGTGGACGCGTGATGCGGACCAGTGGCAGTGTTGGCATACTTGCACTCAGGTAAACCACACCGCGATTGCGCCGCACGGGCTGCAGTCGTACGTATCAACGAGATCGAGGCCACGTGAGTCAGACACCCCAGATCGAGAATGCAGGCAGTTGCATCGCGACCGCCACGGCGATCGGCGGACCGGGACGTATCAGGTGGATGCTGCGGACTCCCTCCGCCATTCCCACGGATTCCGGGTGGCGTTTCTACGCCGCGGACGACGACGAGGAGAACGTGGCCCACACCACCCGCTTGCGGGTGGTGGACTTCAATCAGGTCGCCGCCCTCGATCCCATCATCGCCGAGGTCTACGACGCTCCGGTCGGTAGCGACTACGAGGTTCTGACCTTGGAAGACGGCACGCGGCAGGTCCGCGATGCGGCCACCGGCGTGATCGTGGCCGGCCCTGGAAGCGAGCCGGAGACTGCCACCGAACCTTCTGCAGCGCAACACGAGCCGGTCGCGGCTCCGGTGGCCCCCGAACCCGCTGCCGAGCCCTCCGTCTCAGCGGTGCCGCAGGCGCCGACCGGCCCCGCTCACGCGGCGTCGGCACTAGAACCCACCGCGCCGTCGGGCACAGAGGTCGCACCTGCCTCGGCCGCCTCGGCGGCGGACTCAGCGGTCGATGCCTCCGCCTCCTGGCTGCGTTCGGCCGTGCAGACCTGGCTGAGCTCGGGCGACCCCGATGCCAAGACGGCGCTGCTCAGCGAGTTGTATGGGTCCGTGGTCCTGGTTCCCGTACAGCCTGACGGCTCACCGGCCATCTTCGACAACCAGGGCCGCGCAGTGGTGTCCGTTCACAGTTCCCGGCAGGGTGCGCAGGCATGGCAGGACCGCATCGGCGGCCAGGCCGACTTCGCGGCCATGACGGGAGACGAAGCGTTGACACTGGCCACGGACGTCGGCGCCCACGCCATCGTGATCGACCCAGTCGAGGTCGGCGTGGAGATCTCCACCTCGGACGAATTCGTGGTCGGTTTCTCCCGTAACGGCAAGCTCAAGCACCTGGTGCGAGCCGGCAACCGAGAGGCCCTGCTTCAGTATCTGGTCACGGACGAGGCCACCGGCGTCTACCTGTACCAGGCGCAGCCGGGGCAGCCCGCCTACCCGCTACTGGTGACCCGCCAGTCCGGCGGCGAACGCGAGTTCGCACTGTTCTCCTCCGCGCTGGAGGTCTTCCGCTACCAGGATTCCGGTTCCGCGGCAGATATCCCGTTGAGCTGGATCCGTGCCAACCTGGCAGAAGACATGTACCTGTGCATCGATCCCGGCGCATCGGGCGGATTCGTGGAGTTCAGCCCCGAGGAGCTGGCCTCCGTAGGCTTCCGCACGGCCTGATCCGAGCCCGCCTGCCGGCAGGTGCCGGCCCATCGGCCACCGCTGGTGGCGGTTACGGACCACGACGGCGCCCACCAACGCGGTGGGCGCCGTCGTCGTCCGTTGGGGGAGTGCCGGGCGGCACGCCGCCTCAGTCGCGGACCAATCGACCCGCCTTGCGCTCCCACGCCAAGGAGATCACGAGCCCGATGAAGCCGAGCGCAGCCAGGGTCAAGCCGGTCCAGCCAGGAGCCCTGTAACCGAGTCCGGCTGCGATGACGGCGCCTCCCAGCGCGGCCCCGAGGGCATTGCCGACGTTGAAGGCTGCGTGGTTGGTGGCTGCACCCATGAGCGGGGAATTGCCGGCCGCCGAGATGAGGCGGGTCTGGACGGGGACCATCAGCAGTGAGGACGTGGCACCCACCAGTCCGGCCGAGACGAAGAGGCCAACGGGGTTGGCCGCGGTCAAACTGAAGAGCACCAACGCGCCCATGTAGGACCCGAAGCCGGTCATCAGGGAACCGACCGGATGGGGGTCGGAGACCCTGCCACCCACGAGGTTGCCGATGGTCATGCCGATCCCCACAACGGCCAGGAGCCAAGGAACGGTGCTCCCGTCCAGGTGGGTGAGGCGTACCGCGAGTTCCGACAGGTAGGAGTACACGGCGAAGAAGCCGCCGAAGCCGATGCACCCGATCGCGATCAAGAGCCAGAGCTGTCCGTTGCGGAAGGCCTTGAGCTCGGCCTTGGCGGAGCGGGTGGGGTCTCCCGGGAAGCGGGGGAGGACCAGGTAGCCCATGCTCAGGGTCACGAGGAAGATGATGGCGACGCTCAGGTAGGCCACCCGCCAGTCGAAGGTGTGGCCCACCCAGGTCACGGCGGGCACGCCGACGATATTGGCCACGGTCAGCCCGGACAGGGCAAGGGCAATTCCCTTGCCCTGTTTTCCCGGACCCATGATCTGCGCAGCCAAGAGGGAAGCCACCCCGAAGTAGGCGCCGTGTGGAAGGCCTGCCAAGAAACGGATCACCATGGTGGTCTCGAACGTTGGCATGAAGGCGGATGCGGCGGTCGCTGCGACGAACCAGACCAGGAGCCACATGGCCAGGGTGGAGCGGGACATGCGGGAGGTGAGTGCGGCCAGGGTGGGTGCGCCGACCACCACACCGAGCGCATAGACGGACACGAGCTGCCCGGCTTGGGCGATGGACGCCTCCGGATGGCTGGCGAACCCTGGGATCAGTTCTTCGCCGATCTGCGGAAGCAGACCCATGGAGGCGAACTCGGTGCACCCGATACCGCAGCCGCCCAGGGCGAGCACGCGCACCGCGAGGGTGGCTCGGCGAGGACCGATGGAGTTGGTCACGAGTTGATCACGGACTTTCGGAGTTCTGGACTGGGCTCGCCCGGGATGGTGGCAGCCCAGTGGTGACCGGCTGATCCTCGGTGGGACCGGAGAGGCCGGGGGGACAAGGGGGTTTCGGCCACTTGGGCCGAGGGTCCATAGTAGTTCCTACGCGGCTTGTGCACGTGTTTCGGCAGGCCGGGGACGGGCGCCGGATTGTGGGCCGCTGGCATCGGCACTGAATCACTTCTTTCACATGAGTCACATTTGTATGGTTACGAAATGGTGTCGATGGGATAGGCTGAGTGGGCCGGGGTGCGTGTTCACGAGCCACGGAATTCGCTTCACGGGTTCGCCGTGGGGTACGGCACAGGTCGCCAAGAGGAGATGAGTCGTCATGACTGAGGGACAGAACCAGGACCCGCGGTCCGTTGAGCGTGAGAACGCCGAGGCCACGAGTGTTGGACTGCCACGAGTCACCGACGAGGTGATTGCTGAGTATCAGCTCAGCCAGGAAGAACGCGCTGCAGTCGGCGCCCTTCCTGTGGGTTCGGCACTGCTGATCTCCCATGCAGGCGGAGAACCAGGCGCCCGCTTCCTCCTGGATTCCGATGTCACCACCGTGGGACGTCACCCCGAGTCGGACATCTTCCTCGACGACGTCACCGTCTCCCGACGCCATGCTCGTTTCGACCGCGGGGACGACGGTTTCCGCGTGGTGGACACAGGCTCACTCAACGGCACCTACGTCAACGGGGACCGCGTCGACGAGGCCAAACTGCGTACCGGCGCCGAGGTGCGTATCGGCAAGTTCGTGTTGACCTTCTACGGCCGCAGCCAAGCGCAGGCCTGATCCGGGTGGCGACTGCAAAGGCCCGAGCAACGCTCGGTGGCGCAGCCTCGCCTCGCCGTGGCGACCTGAACATCGGCGAGGTACTCACGCAACTGCGCGACCAATTCCCCGGTATCACCGCCTCCAAGATCCGTTTCCTGGAGGAGAAGGGCCTGGTCACACCGGCCAGGACTTCGGCCGGATACCGCAAATACTCCGACGTGGATGTGGATCGGCTGCGTTTCGTCCTGGGTCTCCAGCGTGACCAGTACCTTCCTCTGAAGGTCATCAAGGAATACGTGGATGCCCTTGACCAGGGGAAGACCCCTCCTGCGCTGCCGGGCGGCGAAGTCGTGGCACCGCGCAGTCTTGATCCTCACACCGCCGAGGAAATCGGGAATCGTGGCGCCCAACTGGACCTGTCCGAATTGGAACGTCGTAGTGGTGCCAGCGCAGAATTCCTCGAGCGGCTGCGTGCGGAACGATTGTTGAGCGCCGAGGACGACGGCCTGTTCCACGAGTCCGCACTCAAGATCGTGGAGGCATGCCTCACGCTGGCCGAGAAGGGCTTCGAGCCTCGTCACCTGCGCGCGTTCAGGACCGCTGCCGATCGCGAGATCGGCATGGTCGAGTCCGCCGTGGCCCCGCTGGCGCGGCGCAAGGACGCGGCCGCCGCCGCTCGAACCGCTGACGAGGCCGAGAACCTTGCCGGCGCCGTCTTGCAGCTGCATGCCGGCCTGCTCTCGGGCGGGTTGGCGCATCTGGATCGCTGATGGCCGGATTCGAAGAGGGATATGTCGAGCTGACCGTGGTGGGCGTGCGTGTGGAGCTGCCCTCCAACCAGCCGTTGGTGCTGTTGGAGGAGCCTGGAACGCAACGTCGGATCCCGGTGTGGATCGGCGCGCCGGAGGCCTCGGTGATCGCCGGGTATGCCCAGGGGTTGGACACACCTCGACCGCTGACGCACGATCTCTTGCTGGCATTGGTTGCCGCGCTGGGCTCCCACGTGGAACGCGTCAGGATCGTGTCGGTCCAGGACACCGTGTTCCACGCGCGGGTGGACCTGCCGGGCGGGAAGACGGTGGACGCCCGTGCCTCGGATGCCGTTGCGGTGGCGCTGGCGGCCGGAGTGCCAGTGCTGTGTGCCACGGAGGTCGTGGAGGCCGTCGGCTTCATCGCGGACCCCGAGACCGTCACGGAGGAGGACGAGGAGCGCGTGGCCGAGTTCAGGGCCTTCCTGGACGACATCGACCCGTCCGATTTCGAGTGACGCTGCACCGTTCCATGACACCGACAAAGGTCACGATTCGGTCACGCTGACGCGACACACCTCAACCTCAGGTTGAAGGTCTTTGACCGAGGGCGCCACGACGCCTAACGTCATCTTTCGAGAGACACCCAAGAACCTCGGGCACCTGCATGAACACGTCAGCACGCACTCGCACCCGCGCGCAGGCTGTGGAACACGCCGACTGCCTTCTTCCCCCTTGTCGACTTGGGTAGCCTCGGAACAAGGAGATGAACGCGTGAGAGAAGACAACGAGACCCCCGGCGGTGTCCACGACGTCGTCGGCGCTTCGACGCCAGCAGCGCCCGCAGACGGGAGTCAGGGCGTGCTCTTCGGTGACGACCTGCAGTACCTGCAAGACGGTTCCGGTTACCGCGGCCCCATCGCGTGCAAGATCGCAGGCATCACGTACCGTCAGCTGGACTACTGGGCACGTACCGGTCTGGTGGTCCCCACCGTGCGTGGCGCACGCGGATCCGGTTCGGCGCGTCTCTACAGCTTCCGCGACATCTTGGTCCTCCAGGTCGTCAAGCGGCTCCTTGACACCGGCGTCTCCCTGCAGCAGATCCGCTCCGCCGTGGGAACCCTCCGCGAGCAGGGACAGGCAGACCTGGCGCAGCTGACCCTCATGAGCGACGGCGCGTCCGTGTACATGTGCACCTCCCAGGAAGAGGTCATCGACCTGGTCCAAGGCGGTCAGGGTGTCTTCGGCATCGCCATCGGCAAGGTGTGGCGAGACGTCGAGGCCTCCATCGTCCAGCTTCCGGCCGAGCGCGCAGAGGAAGAGGAGCACGGCTTCCCGGAGGACGAGCTCGCCAAGCGGCGTGCCGCTCGCTCCGCGAGCTGAGCAAAGCCCACAAGGCCCGACGCCGGTGCCCGCCTTGAGAGATCACGGCAAGTACCGGCGTCGGGCCTTCTGCGTACGTCGCCACGGCGACGCGATGGAATGAATGGGATGGGCGGCCAGAGGCGGGCCGACGGGGTCAGCGGGTGGAGAGTCCCGCGCGGACCGAGCGAAGCAAGGCCTCGTAGTTCGCGGCAGCCTTGGCGGCGTCCTTGCCCGGCCAATGATGCACGGCGTGCGCCGCGCCCTGGATCTGCTGCCACTGTGGTAGCTCGTTGATCACGGGGGAGAGCAGTTTGTCCCCGAACATGGTGCGCAACTCCGAGAGGCGGAAGGCGTGCTCCGTGGAGTTCTCGCGGTATCGATTCGCCACCACGCCCACGGTGTCCAGAGGCACCGAGAACTCGTCACGGAAGAGCTCGAGGGCCCGCATGGAACGCTCGGTTCCTGCCACGGAGAACAGCGAAGGTTCCGCTACCAGCAACACACCGTGTGAGGCGGACCACGCCATCCTGGTCAGGCCGGACAGCGAGGGCGGGCAGTCCACGAGGACCAATTCATAGTTCCGGGAGGAACTGAGCACCGTGGAGAGCCGCTTCAGGTCACGGGCGCGCAGATCCGGGCGATCGTAATAACCGGTCAGGGCCGAACCCTGCGCCACGTCCAAGCGGGAGGCCTGGTTGGGGTGACGGCGCTGCTGGCGTGCCGTCCAGGAGGACGGGGTCACGACGTCATCGATGGCCTGCTTGCGCGGGCGGCGCAACAACTCGCCGATCGGGGTGGCGCCGACGGGGTTGGCGCCGAGGCCGGTGCTGGCGTCTGCATGCGGATCCAGGTCCACCACCAGGGTGGAGATGCCCTGGCTCATGGCTGCTGAGGCGAGTCCGAGGGTCACCGAGGTCTTGCCCACGCCTCCCTTCAGGGAGGAGATGCTCACGACCTGCACGTGGTTCACCCGTCCTTCACGTTAAGTGGCTGTGCTTGGGAGTGAGATCTCAGGGAGCGTCCCGTGAGACTCACTGGCAACCATCATACCGATATGTTCTCGTGAGACTGAGTGCGACGAGCCGCGTCCGTCATGATTTTCCTGGTTCCATCATGTGGCACTACCGTGGCGATCGTCACCGGGGATGCCGGGTGCGTGGAAGACGCGTGCCCGAGGTCCGGGCGACGTCCAACGACCGGCCAGGTTCCTTGCGGTCGCCCGAACCCGTGGGCGAGGCGGACCAGGCCGATGACGAGAGGAATCACACGTGTTTTCCAAGGTGTTGGTGGCCAACCGTGGCGAGATCGCCATCCGGGCCTTCCGAGCCGGCGTCGAACTCGGCGCAAAGACCGTTGCGGTGTTCCCGTGGGAAGATCGCGGGTCCATCCACCGGCAGAAGGCCGACGAGTCGTACCGCATCGGAGAGGAAGGGCATCCGGTCCGTTCCTACCTTGATGTGGACGAGATCATCCGCGTGGCCAAGGAATCCGGGGCCGATGCCATCTATCCCGGATACGGGTTCCTCTCGGAGAATCCCGAGCTGGCCTCGGCCGCCCGGGACAACGGCATCACCTTCGTTGGTCCGCCGCCCGAGGTGCTCGAGCTGGCCGGTAACAAGGTTGCGGCACTCAAGGCCGCCAAGGCGGCCGGTATTCCGACCTTGGCCTCCTGTGAGCCGAGCGCGGACGTCGAATGGCTCATCGAACAGGCGGACGAGATCGGGTTCCCGATCTTCGTGAAGGCCGTGGCGGGCGGCGGTGGCCGCGGTATGCGCCGCGTCGACACCCGTGAGGACCTCCCCGAGGCGCTCGGTGCGGCCATGCGTGAGGCGGGCACCGCCTTCGGCGACCCCACCGTGTTCCTTGAGCAGGCCGTGCTGCGTCCGCGCCACATCGAGGTCCAGATCCTCGCCGACTCCCAGGGCGACGTGGTCCACCTCTTCGAGCGCGACTGTTCCCTGCAGCGTCGTCATCAGAAGGTCATCGAGATGGCCCCTGCCTGGCACCTGGACGATTCCATCCGCGACGCCCTGCACGCCGATGCCGTCAAATTCGCGAAGTCCCTCGGCTACGTGAACGCTGGAACCGTCGAGTTCCTGGTGGACACCGTGGGCGAGCGAGCCGGACAGCACGTGTTCATCGAGATGAACCCGCGCATCCAGGTTGAGCACACCGTCACCGAGGAGATCACCGACATCGACCTGGTGCAGTCCCAGATGCGCATCGCCGCAGGCGAGTCACTGACGGACCTGGGCATCAAGCAGGACGAGTTGCACGTACGTGGTGCCGCGCTGCAGTGCCGTATCACCACCGAGGACCCCGCCAACGGATTCCGCCCCGACGTCGGAACCATCACGGCCTACCGCTCCGCCGGTGGCTCCGGTGTGCGCCTGGACGGCGGCACCATCTACACGGGCGCCGAAGTCTCGCCGCACTTCGACTCCATGCTGGTGAAGCTCACTTGTCGTGGCAAGGACTTCGACACCGCGATCGCCCGCGCCCGGCGTGCGCTCTCCGAGTTCCGTATCCGTGGCGTGTCCACGAACATCCCGTTCCTGCTCAACGTGCTCACCAACGAGCAGTTCCTCTCCGGGGACGTCGCCACCGACTTCATCGACTCCCACCCGGAGTTGGTCAAGGGCGGTCAGGGCCAGGACCGCGGCACCAAGGCGCTCACCTATCTGGCGGACGTTGCCGTGAACCGTCCACACGGCGAGCGGATCTCCGGTATCGACCCGCGGGACAAGCTGCCTCGCTTCCCCGGTGACAAGCTGGAGCTGCCGGACCGTTCCCCGTTCGACCTTCCGCTTCCGCAGGATCCGGCCGATGGCTGGCGTCAGGTGCTCTTGGAAAAGGGCCCGGAGGGCTTCGCCGCCGAACTCCGCTCGCGGACCGAGGTGGGCGTCACCGACACCACCTTCCGCGACGCCCACCAGTCACTGTTGGCCACCCGCGTCCGCACCCGTGACCTGCTCGCTGCGGCCCCTGCCGTGGCGCACACCCTGCCCGGGCTGTTCTCCATGGAGGTCTGGGGTGGCGCCACCTACGACGTGTCGCTGCGCTTCCTTGGCGAGGATCCCTGGAGGCGTCTGGAACTTCTCCGTAAGGCCGTCCCGAACATTCCATTGCAGATGCTGCTGCGCGGCCGCAACACGGTGGGTTACACGCCCTACCCCGAGGCCGTGACGGAGGCCTTCGTCAAGGAGGCCGCCCGCACCGGCATCGACATCTTCCGGATCTTCGATGCGCTCAACGACGTGGAGCAGATGGCTCCGGCCATCCGCGCGGTCCGGGAGACCGGGACGGCCGTGGCAGAGGTGGCCCTCTGCTACACCGCGGACCTCTCCGACCCGGACGAGACGCTCTACACGCTGGACTACTACCTCGAACTGGCCCAACGGATCGTGGACGCCGGAGCCCACATCCTCGCCATCAAGG
>NZ_JALAGT010000160.1 GCF_022712295.1 Galactobacter sp. | reverse complement strand
GTCTCCTTCGACACCTACATCCCGGATCCCTCCCAGCCCAGTCAGGCTGCCGCCGTGGACCGCCTGAGTCGCTTTGCGCAGGGCGTGGGGAAGAGCTCCGGGGGAGGGTTCCTCGGCAAGCTCTTCGGCAAGGGCAAGTCCAAGGAGCCCGCCGGCATCTACCTCGACGGAGGGTTCGGCGTCGGCAAGACCCACTTGTTGGCCTCCCTCTGGCACGCTGCCGAGGGCAAGCGTGCCTTCGGTACGTTTGTGGAGTACACCAACCTGGTCGGTGCTCTCTCCTTCCGGCAGGCCGTGGACGTGCTCAAGGGTTATGACCTGGTCTGCATCGACGAATTCGAGCTCGACGACCCCGGGGACACGGTGCTCATGTCCCGGCTCATGAGGGAACTGGCCGACGCAGGGGTCAAGCTGGCCGCGACCTCCAACACCCTGCCGGGTGCCTTGGGAGAGGGCCGCTTCGCGGCCCAGGACTTCCGCCGGGAGATCCAGGTGCTCTCCGACCAGTTCGAGACCCTCCGGATCGACGGCGAGGACTACCGTCACCGCGGCCTACCGGACGCACCCCAGCCGCTGGCCGACTCTGACGTGGCGGGGTTGGCTCAGCAGCGTTACCCGGACAAGACGCTAGCGGTGGACGACTTCGCTGACCTGCTGGAGCACCTCTCCCGCGTGCACCCGTCACGATATCGGCAGATGATCCAGGACGTGGAGGTGTTGGCCCTGCACAACGTGGGAACCATCACCAACCAGGCAACGGCCCTACGCTTCGTGGTGTTGGCCGACCGCCTCTACGACAAGGATGTGCCGATCCTGGCCTCCGGCGAACCCTTCGATCGCCTCTTCACGGAGGAGATGATGAACGGCGGATACATGAAGAAGTACTACCGGACCGTGTCTCGCATGACCGCGCTGGTGCGTGAAGGTCAGGGGAGCGCGGGAGTCTGAAGCTTCCGTGAGGCCCTACTCATCTGCTGCGAGTGCTGGTAACCTCTGGGTTCCAGGACGCGGAAGGGTGCAGACCTCCGCGGTGAAGGGAAGGAGGTGGCCTTGTCTTTCCTCGACGATGCCAAGAACAAGATCGGTGAAGGCGCGAATGCCGCGAAGGATTTCGCTGCTGATCACGCCGACTCCGTGAAGGACGGGATCACCAAGGCCGGTGACTTCATCGACGACAAGTCGGGAGGCAAGTTCTCCGCAGGCGTCGACAAGGCGCAGGATGCGGCGAGCGGTCTGGTGGACAAGTTCAAGAAGTGATCTCCGCCGTTGCGGAATCACGGACGAGCAGGTCGCAGCCTCGAGGGGCGCGCCGTTCGAACGGGGCCGAAACTTGAAGGCCAACGAGGTGGAGGGGTTCACGACCGCATGGTCGTGAACCCCTCCTTCGTTTCCTCACGAGGTGAGAGAGCCGTGGTGGCGAGATCAGAAGCCGGGCAGGCCCTCGGTGATCTGGTCAGCCGGCGGAGCCGAGATCTCCAGGTCCTCGCCCCACTTGGAGAAGGTCATCTCCGTGCTGCCGGACGTGCCCATGTCGAAGGCCATCTTCCGGGGAAGGTCGTCCTCGCCGATCCACATCTTGTAGACCAACTCGTCACCGAAGACCCCCGCTGCGGCGCTGGCGGAGTCTTCCCCCTGGGACTCGGCCTGTTCCGTCAGCATCTCGGTGTCCACCGTGACGTCGTAGCGGGTGGTCTCGACACCGTCGATGGTCTCGGTCCCGTTCTCCTTGAACTCCTTGAGGTACTTCTTCATGAGCTCTGCCTGGGCCGCCGGGTCGGAACCGTTCATGGACTGGTCCAGATTCATGGTCTGCAGCTGGTCCTGGGACATCTTGGCGTACTTCTCCTGAGTCAAGGAGCCCATCTTCATGTAGATCTCCTTGGTTCCGATCATGATCATCTCCATGCTGTCCGGCACCTCCTCCGAACCGGTGCCACCCATTCCGGCTACGGCCGACATGTCCATGGTCATACGCATCTTGACGTCGTTGGGATCGTTGTCCTCGGGAAGCACCATGTCGGCACTCATGGGCATGGTCATACCCATCGTCTCGATCTTCATCTCGAGGTGGACCGAACCGGCCTGCTCCTGCGCCTTGGCCATCCGCTCGGAAAAATCCTCAGCAGTCAACTTGGCGGAGGCCTGCTTCGCTCCGCCCTTCCCGCCCTTGTCGGTTTGGCCGCCCTTGTCGGTTCGGGCGGAACCGGACTTGTCGTCAACGGGCTTGGGACCGTTGTCGCAGGCGGTCAGACCGAGGCCGGCGATGGCGGACAGAGCAAGGACTGCGGTGGCGCGACGAGTGATAGTCATGTGAGGCAGACTACCCGAAGACGAAAGAAGACCCTGGCCGGAGCCAGGGTCTTTCCTTTGTGCGCGATACTGGGATCGAACCAGTGACCTCTTCCGTGTCAGGGAAGCGCGCTACCGCTGCGCTAATCGCGCCGAACAATCCCCCCACGAATTTCATCGAATGGGCGAATGTTTGGGGATGTGGAGCGGACAACGGGATTCGAACCCGCGACCTCCACCTTGGCAAGGTGGCGCTCTAGCCAGCTGAGCTATGTCCGCATGAGATCACGAATGATCTCCGTGCGCGATACTGGGATCGAACCAGTGACCTCTTCCGTGTCAGGGAAGCGCGCTACCGCTGCGCTAATCGCGCCCAAAGGCGTTTGCAATCCTCCTACTGGAGGTGGGGACGGGATTCGAACCCGCGTATACGGCTTTGCAGGCCGCTGCCTCGCCTCTCGGCCACCCCACCATCTCCGTGCGAACACGGTGTCCGGCGGACCGGGCAGCAAGTGGATTGCGAGCGGACAACGGGATTCGAACCCGCGACCTCCACCTTGGCAAGGTGGCGCTCTAGCCAGCTGAGCTATGTCCGCATTCGTTGAAGCTTGTCACGGTCATGACCTTCAGGAGGTCCGTGCCGCGTCGGCCCAACGACAAGAAACTCTAACCCACACTGAGGGCAGATTCCAAATCGGGGGTTCCTGCCGTCTGGGAATGCCGCTAGACGGTCCAAAAGAATGCCCCTTTCTCATTCTGGAAGTACCTAGGATCGCCGTGATCACGGGGAAGTCGGCGATCTGTCAGGGGGGCGTGTCACGATGGTTCCATGACGCAACCACAGCTAGCCCATGCCACCGAACTGGGGAGAATGTATTCGAGGTCACTCGGTGGGGCACCGGAGGTTCCATCCATCACCACCGTGATCGGTGAAGCGGCCATGGATCTCACCGGTTGGGCCGGCCACATGGCCGCGCAGGCGGTCATCCAGGACCAACGGCTCTCCACGGCGGTCGGGCAGCCCGGCAGGCTTCGTCAGATCGCACGCGATGCCTCCTCCGCGTCGTCTCAGCACCGCGATGTCGCCGCAGCACGCGGCGATCGCGTCCACGGATATGCGGAACAGGTCGCATTGCGGGCCCTGGGGCAGGAACACCAGGCCGCTGCGGCAAGGGAGGAATTGAACGCGCACGGGGAGGGCGCGTTCGCGGACAGGTTCGACGAGTGGTGGGACCTCTACGACGTCCGGCCGTTGGCGCCGGAAGCCACCATCTGGAACGCGGAGGTGGGCTACGCGGGCACCCTGGATCTGATCGCGGAGATCGGCGGGCGCGTCTGCATCATCGACTACAAGACCAAGGGCACCACGCGGGACGGTCGGGTGAAACCGTTGGATCCCAAGGTGGTCATGCAGCTGGCCGCGGGTGCGCAGGCTCAGGAACGGCTCGTGGACGCCGAGGCCGGTACCTGGGAGGCGTGGCCGTATCCCCGTGACGCCATGCTGCTCGGTGTGGCCCTGGGAGAGACGGAGGTGGTGGCGCAGCAGGCCGAGTCGAGCGTGCTGCCCGCGTACTGGCGTCGGTTCTGGGCTCTACGTCAGGTGTGGGAGACCGGCCGGAGCCTGGCCGGGGCGGGGCCGGCCCTGCGTCCGGTCCCGCCGCCACCCGCCGGCTGAGGGTGCCTCCGTTCGTTGGTACGAGCCGCGGGTCGGACACCGAGCGCTCTCAAATAGGATGGGGGCGAGGCGACGGCCGCCGCTGCAGTTCTTGCCGCGCCGAGTCGACGCCGATCGAATCCGACCCAGGAGGCCCACACAGTGACCGTTCTACCCGTGAGGGTGGTGGGGGATCCCGTCCTGCGCACGCAGACCGACCCCGTGACCCGCTTCGACGACAAGCTGAGGCACCTGGTGCAGGACATGCATCAGACCATGGAAGCCGTCAACGGTGTGGGACTCGCCGCCCCGCAGATCGGCGTGAGTCAGAGCCTGTTCGTTTATCACGTGGGAAACGAGGCGGGCGCCGTGTGCAATCCGGTGGTCTCGGTGGACCCGCACGCCGGTACGGACACGGAGGGATCGGAAGGCTGCCTCTCCGTTCCGGGCCTCGGCTTCCACCTGCCCCGCCCCGACTCCGTGACGGTGCATGGCCAAGACCTGGACGGGAACCCGATCACGTTGACCGGGACCGGCCTACTGGCGCGCTGCTTCCAGCATGAGACAGACCACCTCAGCGGAAAGCTCTACATCGACCACCTCACAGGTGCCGACCGGAAACAGGCCTTCGCTGCCATCCGTTCCCAGCGCTTCACCACCCATGCCAATCAGGTGGGTCTGGAGCGGGCCGGCAACGTGGGGTCCGCATTCGGGGTCGGTGCATCATGAGCAGATTGATCTACGCAGGGACGCCGGAACCGGCGGTGGAACCGCTGCGCAGGCTCGTGGCGGATGGCCACGATGTCGCCGCGGTGCTGACCCGGCCCGATGCCCCCACCGGACGCAAACGGGTGCTGACACCCTCTCCCGTAGCGTCGGTGGCGGACGAACTCGGCATCCCCACCATCAAGGCTTCCCGGATCGACGATCAGACCCACGAGGCCCTGGCCGCCGTGGACGCGGACCTCGCCGTGGTGGTGGCTTATGGCGGCCTCATCCCGGAACGGACCCTGAACGTGCCCCGGCACGGGTGGGTGAACCTCCACTTCTCCGAGCTGCCGCTGCTGCGCGGTGCCGCACCGGTTCAGTGGGCCCTGATCCAGGGGATGGACGCCACGGCTGCCACCGTCTTCGTGCTGGAGAAGGGACTGGACACGGGCCCCATCGTGGGATCGACCCCGCTGCCCATCCAGCCGGAG
Source organism: Galactobacter sp. (assembly GCF_022712295.1). Lineage (GTDB taxonomy): Bacteria > Actinomycetota > Actinomycetes > Actinomycetales > Micrococcaceae > Galactobacter. The sequence goes on along the minus strand of NZ_JALAGT010000160.1, from coordinate 28,076 downwards.
GACACGGCGGCCACCCTGTTGGCCAAGCTGTCTCACGAGGGCGCGGAGCTGCTCTCACGCTGTGTTCCGGACCTGATCGCCGGACGCATCGAACCCACACCCCAGCAGGGTGAACCGACCTTGGCACCCAAACTCAACCGCAACGACGGGCGCGTGGACCTGAGCGCCTCCGCCCAGGCGGTCCACGACCGCATTGCCGGGGTCACCCCGGAGCCCGGAGCCTTCGTGTCGTTGGGGGAAGGCACCCTGAAGCTCGGTCGCGTGGACGTGGTGCAGGAATCCGTCGATTCGATGCATCAGGATCTGGGCGCCGGACATCTGGCCGTCGAATCCGGCAAACACGGCCGAGTGCTGCTCGGCACCGGCCACGGGGCCGTTGCGCTCACCCAGGTGCAGCCCGCAGGGAAGAAAATGATGAACGCCACGGACTGGGCCCGCGGCATCGATCTTGATGGGACGGTGCTCGGATGAGCGCGGCAGACGGAAACCGTGGAAACGGCGGAGGACAGCGTGGCCAGGGAAACCGACGTGGCCAGGGAGATCGAAGCGGCCAGGGCAACCGCGGAAGCCGCGCCCAGTCCCGGGGTGGAAACCGTGGTTCCAGGGGTGCGGGGGGCAGCGATCGTCGCGACGAGGCGGGCCGCCAGCGTCACCGTGGGCAGGGCGGATCCCCTCGGCAGTACGGCTCGCTCTCGCCTGCCGAGCGCGCGCGCACTGCGGATCCGTCCCGCGCAACGGCCTTCGAGGTCTTGCGTGCCGTGGACCAGGACGACGCCTACGCGAACCTGGCCCTCCCAGCCGCCATTCGCCGGCATCACCTCGACCGCAGAGATGCCGGTCTGGCCACGGAACTCACGTACGGCACCCTGCGTGAACGCGGTCTGCTCGACGCCGTGGTCTCCCGCTGTGTGGACCGTCCACTGAAGCGCGTGGACCCGCCGGTTTTGGACGTGCTGAGGTTGGGGGCCTACCAGCTGCTGTTCACCCGCATCCCCGCCCACGCCGCACTCGACGCCACGGTCGCCCTGACGCGTGACCTGGTGGGTGCTGGAGCCGGGGGATTCGTCAACGCGGTCCTGCGTCGGGTCAGCGAGAAGGAACCGGAAGAGTGGAAGGACCTCGTCAGCGAGTCCGCTGCGGACCCCGTGGAGTCCCTGGCCCTGCGGTATTCGCATCCGGCGTGGATCGCTCGCGTGCTGAAACAAGCCCTTGTGGTGCACGGCCGCGGCGCGGGGGAGCTTGAGGACCTGCTGGCAGCCGACAACGCGGCACCGGCCGTGAACCTGGTCCAGTTGCCCGGGCTGGGAGACGACCTGACCGGGGAGTTGGAGGCGGCAGGTGCGCAACGCTCCGAGCTGGTTCCTGGCGCCTGGAGCACCGCGGCCGGGGGAGACCCGCATCGGTTGCCGGGCGTGGCGGAGGGTGTGGTCCGGGTCCAGGACGCGGGGTCACAACTGGTGGCCCGAGCCCTTGCCGAGGTGGAGCTGCCCGGAGCCGGACAGGACGAGAGGTGGCTGGACCTGTGTGCAGGCCCCGGCGGCAAGGCCGCATTGTCGGGCGCCATCGCCGCGCAGCGCGGTGCACACCTGGTGGCCAACGAGGTGGCGGAGCACCGCGCCGAGCTGGTGCGCAAGGGCCTCACCGCGGTTCCCGCATCCGCGTGGACGGTCAGGGCGGGCGATGGTCGGACACTGGGGAAGAAACAGCCGGAGTCCTTCGACCGCATCATGGTGGATGCTCCGTGCTCGGGTCTCGGCGCCCTGCGTCGGCGTCCTGAAGCACGCTGGCGCAAGAGCGCCGCGGACATTCCGGACCTGACGAAGCTGCAGACGGAACTGCTGCTCTCCGGCCTCGGGGCGCTGCGCCCAGGCGGCGTGCTGGCCTACGTGACCTGTTCGCCACACCCTGCGGAGACCGTGGCCGTCATCGAGGACGTGCTGCACCGCAGAAAGGACGTGACCCTGCTGGATACGGGTGCCGCGCTCGACTCCGCGGCAGGCACCTCGGTGGGCGCGACCCGGCCTGCCGACTCGGTGATCGGTTCAACCACAGGCTCCACTGTTCAGCTCTTCCCTCATGCCCATGGCACCGACGCCATGTTCATGGCGCTGCTCACCCGGTCCTGACCCGAACCACCAGTTCGCCAATCCCTCAACCACACCTCCACCCGACGAGGAGCCGACCATGACTCAGCCCCGCGGCTGTTCCATCCACCCAAGCATCCTGTCCGCGGACTTCATGCGCCTGCAGGAGGAGCTGCACGCCATCGAGACCGCGGATGCCGTCCACGTGGACGTGATGGACAACCACTTCGTCCCCAATCTCACCCTGGGGCTGCCCATCGTGGAAGGCGTGCAGAGGGTCTCTCCTGTGCCGCTGGACGTGCATCTCATGATCGAGGACGCAGACCGCTGGGCCCCCGCCTACGCGGAACTCGGCGCCACGTCCGTCACCTTCCATGCCGAGGCGACCCAAGCCCCCATCCGGCTGGCACGCACCATCAGGTCCCTGGGATCCAAGGCCTCCGTGGCGCTGCGCCCCGCCACCCCGGTAGGCCCGTGGCTGGACCTGCTGCCGGAGATCGACATGCTGCTGCTGATGACGGTGGAGCCCGGATTCGGCGGCCAGTCCTTCCTCGAGGTCACGCTGCCCAAGATCAGGGCGGCACGCGCCGCCATCGATGCCGCGGGCGGACGGGTCGCGCTGCAGATCGACGGCGGAGTGAACCTGGACACCATCGCCATGGCAGCCGATGCCGGCGCGGACACGTTCGTGGCGGGATCCGCGGTGTACGGGGCCCACGACGTGGCCGCGGCCATCGCGGCGCTCCGCGCGGCCGCCGCCGGAGAACGGGCCTGACCCAGCGCCGTCGGGCATGGCAACGCGTCAGGCAGGTGAATGAGACGGAGCACTCCCGTCACGAGTTCGGATCCGCGCGGTGCAGGCCGGTAGCCTGAGACGCGTGAAAACTTTCGAATCGCTCTTCGCGGAACTCTCCACCAAGGCCGAGGAACGGCCGGAGGGCTCCGGAACGGTCGCCGAGCTGGATGCCGGCGTGCACCAGATCGGTAAGAAGATCGTCGAGGAGGCCGCCGAGGTCTGGATGGCCTCGGAGTACGAGTCCCTCGACGAGGCTGCAGCCGAGATGTCGCAGCTGATCTACCACGTACAGGTGATGATGCTCGCCAAGGGCATCAGCCTGGAGGACGTCTACAAGCACCTGTAGCCGTCGGATGGTTCACCCACGGTCGAATCCGACCGCTCGGGTGCGCCCTCACGGCGGCGAGCTCCGGTCAAACACCTCTGCAGACTCAACTCACGTCAGGTACTTTCCATGCTCCGCATTGCAGTCCCCAACAAGGGAAGCCTCTCCGAGGCCGTCTCCTCGATGCTCTCCGAGGCCGGTTACCGGCAGCGTCGCGACCGCCGCGAACTGGCCATCACCGACCCCGAGAACGACATCGAGTTCTTCTACCTCCGCCCACGAGACATCGCCGTGTACGTGGCCCGTGGCGTCCTCGACCTCGGGATCACCGGCCGGGACCTGTTCCTCGATGCCGACATCAACGGCGACGCCGAGGAACTGATGAGCCTGGGCGTGGGTAAGTCCACGTTCCGTTTCGCATCCCCGGCCGGCACGTACTCCGAGGAAGCGGAGCTGGAGGGCAAGCGCATCGCCACCAGCTACCAGGTGCTCGTCTCCAACTACTTGCAGGAGCGCGGCATCAACGCCTCCACGGTCCGCCTGGACGGCGCCATCGAGACCTCCATCCGGCTGGGTGTGGCCGATGTCATCGCCGACGTCGTGGAGACCGGATCCACCATGCGTGCGGCGGGACTGGAGCCCTTCGGCGAACCGGTGATGCACTCCGAGGCGATCCTCATCGGCAACGCCGGTTCCCGCCCGGACGGGCTGGACGTGCTGCAGCGTCGACTCACCGGCGTGCTCGTGGCCCACCGCTACGTGCTGCTGGACTACGACATCCCCAAGGACCTCGTGGATCGCGCCTCCGCGCTGACCCCGGGCCTGGAGTCCCCGACCGTGTCCCCGCTGAAGGATGACGGCTGGGTCGCGGTGCGCTCCATGGTGCGCAAGGAGACCACCAACCAGATCATGGACGATCTTTACGCCATCGGCGCCCGCGCCATCCTGGTCACGGCGATCAACGCCTGCCGCATCTGATCCCCTCGAAAGGTAGACCGTCATGTCCGTTGCCGTCCGTGTGATCCCTTGCCTCGATGTCGACAACGGCCGTGTGGTGAAGGGTGTCAACTTCGAGAACCTGCGGGACGCGGGTGACCCCGTGGAACTCGCGGCACGCTACGGCAGGGCCGGTGCGGACGAACTGACCTTCCTCGACGTCACGGCCTCCTCCGGCGACCGCGCCACCGTGTACGACATGGTGGCACGTGCCGCCGACCAGGTGTTCATCCCCCTGACGGTGGGTGGTGGAGTCCGCACGGCCGACGACGTGGACCGGCTGCTGCGCGCGGGCGCGGACAAGGCCGGCATCAATACCGCGGCGGTGGTGCGTCCCGAGGTGATCGACGAGATCACCCAACGCTTCGGCTCGCAGGTGCTGACGCTCTCCTTGGATGCCCGCCGCAGCGACCGGAGCGACCTTCCCTCGGGTTATGAGGTCACGGTCAAGGGCGGACGTGAGGGGACCGGAATCGACGCCGTGGCCTGGGCCCAGGAGGCATCGCGCCGCGGCGTCGGGGAGATCCTGCTCAATTCCATCGACGCGGACGGCACCAAGGACGGTTTCGATCTTCAGATGATCCGCGACGTTCGCGCTGCAGTGCACGTGCCGTTGATCGCCTCCGGCGGGGCAGGGGTGCCGGAGCACTTCCCACCGGCCGTTGCGGCCGGGGCGGACGCCGTGCTGGCCGCCTCAATGTTCCACTTCGGCCCGGACGACATGATCGCCAAGGTGAAGCAGGCGTTGCGGGCCTCGGGTGCGAACGTGCGCTGAGGTTCTCGGATCGCAAACGCCTGGACCTTCACGCTAGATCTTCACCTGACACTAGATCTTCACGTGGAACGCGCGTAGGGCTGCCAGATCATCGGGCGCCCCGTCCAAGGTGATGAGGGCCGAACGCGGGCGTCCGTGAGCGTGCATGACGAGTTCGCCCACCCCGCCGCGGATCTCCACGACGCCGGCATCGCTGTGGCGCGGTGCGGAATGCACCCGCTTCCGGCGGCCGTCGGGACGCACCAACTCGATGCCGGTGGGTGCCTTGCGATAGAGCACTGCGGCCCGTTGGACCAGCTGACTCCACAGCTTCTCGTCGAAACTGCGGCCCAGTCGCCTGGGGCGCCACACGACGCGCGCGCGGCGTACGTCCTCGGTGTGCACAAAGTATTCGAGCAGATTCGCGAGCGAATCCACACCGGGCCACCGCAAAGGACGCGCTCCCGAACCCTCCCGGAACTCGATGACGAGGCGGGCATAGGCGCCCGGATCCTCGGCCCTGGCCGCCATCAGCTGGAGCTGCCGTTCCCCATCCCGGACGAAGGGGTTCAGCATGCTCAAGCGTTCTCGAAGCACAAGGTGCGCCGCGAGGTGGCGAGTCTGCCAACCGGTGCACAACGTCGAGGCCGAAGGCCCTGCAGCCAGCAGGGTCTCGGCCAGAAGATCACGGGAGAAATCGACGAGGTCCATCGTCAACGAACCTAGCACGCGCCGGGGGATCCGAGGCCTCGTGACCCGTCCTGCGTCGCACGTGACTTTCGCATGACGTGATGGGCGGGCATCGGAGCTCACGAGATCGGCTGTATCCGAGCCCGACGCGTACCATGGACCACGATGTCCACACAGAAGCAGACCCCCTCCTCGGCCCCCACCTCGGTGCGCGGCGCCTCGGCCGATCTCGACCCCATTGTCGCGGCACGCCTCAAGCTCGACGAGCACGGGCTCCTCGCAGCGGTGGTGCAGCAGTACGACACCCATGAGGTGCTCATGCTCGGTTGGATGGACCCGGAGGCGCTGCACCGCACACTCACCACCGGGCGGGTGACTTTCTGGTCCCGCTCCAGGCAGGAGTACTGGCGCAAGGGGGACACCTCCGGACACGTGCAGTGGGTCAAGTCCGTTGCACTGGACTGCGACGGAGACGCCCTGCTGGTGAGCGTGGACCAAATCGGCGCAGCCTGCCACACCGGGACCCGGACCTGCTTCGACGGCAGAGATCTCGGGGCCGAGGTCGGCTCGCCGGCCTGATCCCGCCCCACGTCCAAGTCTTGCCTCAATCCTTGCCAGAAACGTTGACGGAGGAACCGCACGTGAGTCGCTTCGGCGAAATTGTTCCCAGCCTCGAGACCTTCCGCACCATGGCGGAGACTCGACGCGTCATCCCGGTCACCATGAAGGTCCTGGGAGACGCGCTGACCCCCGTGGGCGTGTACTCGCGGTTGGCCGCAGGCCGCCCGGGCACCTTTCTCATGGAGTCAGCTGCTGAGGGTGTGTGGTCCCGTTACTCCTTCATCGGCGCCGGATCGGCCGCAACCCTGACCTCCAAGGACGGAAAGGCGCTCTGGATCGGTACACCGCCCGCGGGCGTCCCCACCGAGGGGCACCCCCTGGATGTCCTCCGTGACACCCTGGAATACCTTCGGTTGCCCCGCACCTCCGCTGAGACTCCTCTGACGTCCGGACTGGTCGGTTTCGTGGGCTGGGAGGCCGTGCGACATTGGGAACGGCTGCCGCACCCACCGGTGGATGACACCAACCTGCCGGAAGTCGCACTCGACCTGGTCACCGACCTGGCCATCCACGACAACACGGATTCCACCCTGACCCTGGTGGCCAACGCCTACAACAAGGACGGCCAGGACACCGGCGTGGATGCCGCCTACGAGGACGCAGTACGCCGCTTGGGGGACATGCTCCAACTCCTGAGCGTCCCGGCCACGGCAGCGGAATCCACGCACACCTTCAGCGGGCTCGACGTGCCACGCGAACAGCTCTTCTCCGCTGCGCGGCACGTGTGGGATGAGGCCGGTTACCGCGAGGCCATCGCGAAGACCAAGGAGGCCATCGTGGACGGTGAGGTCTTCCAAGCCGTCGTCGCACGTCGTTTCGAACTCGACACCGAGGCCGATCCGTTGAACGTCTACCGTGTTCTGCGCGCCACCAATCCCTCTCCGTACATGTACCTGTACACGTTCCCGCACCCCGATGGCGGGGAGTACACCGTGGTCGGTTCGTCCCCCGAGGCCCTGGTCACGCTCAAGAACGACGCGGTGGTGACCCACCCCATCGCGGGTTCCCGACCCCGCGGATCGGACTACGAGGCGGATCAGTTGTTGGAGAAGGACCTGCTGGGAGACGAGAAGGAACGCAGCGAGCACCTGATGCTTGTGGACCTGTCCCGTAACGACCTCTCCAAGGTGTGTATCCCCGGAACGGTCGAGGTCACCCAGTTCATGGAGGTGGAGCGCTTCAGTCACATCATGCACCTGGTGTCCAACGTGGTGGGCACGGTGGAAGCGGACTCCACCGCCTACGACGTGCTGGCCGCGACGTTCCCGGCCGGCACGCTCTCCGGTGCCCCGAAGCCGCGCGCACTCCGACTGTTGGACGAACTGGAACCCGTGCGCCGTGGCGTCTATGGCGGCGTGGTCGGCTACTTCGACCTTGCGGGCGACATGGACATGGCGATCGCCATCCGCACCGCCCTGTTGCGTGACGGCGTGGCGCAGGTTCAGGCCGGCGGCGGCATCGTGGCCGATTCCGACCCTGATGCCGAGAGCCTTGAATCCATGAACAAATCCTTCGCCCCGCTTCGGGCCGCCTACGTGGCAGACTCCGTGACGGAAGCCGCGCTGCCGGAGTCGCACCGATGACCGACTCATCACAGACGGAACCGGCGGCGGCCGCGAAGACGCCGGGGACGGGCCTGCTCGCCAAACGCAACGTCGTGGTGGCCGGACTCCTGGCCGCAGGTGTGGTGCTGCTGGCCGTGACCCGGACCTGGGTGACAGTGGCCGCGCCCACCACGGGTGTGGAACTCGATGCCGTCTCTGTGTCCGGCACCGACGCCGCTTCAGCAGTGTTGGCCTTGGCCGTGGTGGCTCTGGTCTGTTCCCTTGCGACCACCATCACCGGGCCGGTGGCCCGATGGATCATCGGTGCCATCCAGGTACTGGTCGGCACCGGGGTGATCGGGTTCACCGTCCCCGTCCTGGGTGATCCGGCCACGGCCTCGTCCTCGAAGACGGCCGAGTCCTTCGGCCTGGAACGGCTCGGCATCGGAGCCTACGAACTCAGTCTCTGGCCATGGGTCGCCATGATCGGCGGGGCGCTGATCTGCGTCATGGCCGTGGTGATGCTCGTCGCGGGACGAAACTGGAAGCACGCCAAGCGATTCGAGCGCCACAGCAGCGGTCACGCCGTGGTGACCCCCGAGACCATGGATGACGTGGATCGCTGGGATGCCTTCACCGATGGCGACGACCCTACGGACGGCGACGTGCGCGGAGCCCGCTTCCACTGAAACCGACCCGAGCCGACGCGGCGTGTCACGCGTGTCCAGGTGAGCCGCTACAGGTGGCAGAATAGGGGAGAAGGTGTCCGGAGTACTCTGGGCGCCCGAGTCACCCGCTTTACCCCAAGACAGTGGCGGCCCACTGCGGGCCCCACCCGAGAAGGAGCTTGTTCCCCATGGCGACCACCGAACAGCAGACGTCCGCAGATCCGGTCTTCGATGAGGTGCCGGGCCACGGCAACACTCCTGCTGCGTGGATCATGTTCCTGATCATCTTCATCGGCTTCGTGGTCTCCTGCGTGGCCTTCACCATCCCCAACTGGGTCCTGTTCTGGGCCGGCGGCGTGGTCGTGGTGCTCGGCCTGGTGGTCGGCGGCATCCTCAAGGCCGCAGGCTTCGGCGTGGGCGGCAAGCGCACCAAGGGTCACTGAGACCGAAGTGGAATCCACCGTTCTGGACCAGATCATCGAGGGGGTCCGCGAGGACCTCGAGGTGCGCAAGGCGAAGGTGTCGGCCGCGCAGCTACGCGACCGCATCGCGGAAGTTCCCCCCGCACGTGACGCTCTGGCAGCGCTGACTCCTACCACTGAGCACCCCTTCGGCGGCATCTCCGAAGTCAAGCGCAAGTCTCCCTCCAAGGGCGCACTGGCGGACATTCCTGAGCCGGCTGCCCTGGCAGCGGCCTATGAGCGCGGTGGAGCCGCAGCGATCTCGGTGTTGACCGAACAGCGTCGTTTCGGGGGTTCGCTCGCGGACCTGGACGCGGTCCGTGCCGCGGTGAACATCCCGGTGCTGCGCAAGGACTTCACGGTTGACGAATACCAGATCCTGGAAGCCCGGGCGCACGGGGCGGACCTGATTCTGTTGATCGTGGCGGCACTCAGCGACGAGCAGCTGCGGACGTTCCTGGACCTCACCGAATCCTTGGGGATGAACGCGCTCGTCGAGACACACACCGAGGAAGAAGTCGCCCGTGCCAAGACACTGGGCGCCAAGATCGTGGGCGTCAACGTCCGCAACCTGAAGACCTTGGACGTGGACCCCGCCCGATTCGCGACCCTGGCCCCGGCCCTACCCCCGGATGCGGTGATGGTGGCGGAATCCGGGGTCTCCTCAGCCGCAGACGTGGCCACCTACGCTGCTGCGGGCGCTCATGCAGTGCTGGTGGGTGAGGCACTCGTGAAGGGTGCGGATCCCGAGGCGGCCGTCAGGGAATTCACCATGACCGGCGCAGACGCCCACCGCTGAGCCGATAGGCGGCCACCCGCGCCAACCGGGGCCGTTTCCGAGTCACCCAAGAAGTAGCCAAGTCGAGGAGTATCGATGTCCACCACCCCGAGCGGTCCGGCTGGGTCCCAGCGTCTTGCGGACGCCTTCCTCAGCGGGGAACTGCGCCACGCACCCGGCCCCTACTTCGGTGAGTACGGTGGCCGCTGGATGCCGGAGTCGCTGATGGCCGCCATGGATCAGCTCGAGGACACCTTCGAGAAGGCCAAGGTGGATCCGGAGTTCATTGCGGAGCTCGAGGATCTCTCCCACAACTACGCGAACCGCCCGTCCCTGCTCACCGAGGCCAAGCGCTTCGCCGAGCACGCAGGCGGCGTCCGTGTCTTCCTCAAGCGCGAGGATCTCAACCACACCGGATCCCACAAGATCAACAACGTGCTCGGCCAGGCGCTATTGGCTCGCAGGATGGGCAAGACCCGCCTCATCGCGGAGACCGGAGCAGGCCAGCACGGGGTCGCCTCCGCAACGGCGGCCGCGCTCTTCGGCATGGAGTGCGTGGTCTACATGGGTGAGGAAGACACGCAGCGCCAGGCCTTGAACGTCGCTCGAATGGAGCTTCTCGGCGCCAAGGTGATCCCCGTGACCGCGGGGTCCCGCACGCTGAAGGACGCCATCAACGAGGCCCTGCGCGACTGGGTCACCAACGTCGAGAACACCCACTACCTGCTCGGCACGGCCGCGGGCGGACACCCGTTCCCGGCCATGGTCCGCTACTTCCACGAGGTCATCGGCAACGAGGCGAGGGAGCAGATCCTGGCCCAGGCCGGTCGGCTGCCGGACGCCGTGTGTGCATGTGTGGGCGGCGGCTCCAACGCCATCGGCATCTTCCACGGTTTCCTCGATGACCCCGACGTGGCCCTCTACGGGTTGGAGGCCGGTGGCGACGGTGTGGAGACCGGGCGCCACGCGGCCACCATCACCTTGGGCCGCCCCGGTGTGCTGCACGGCGCCCGCACCTACCTGATGCAGGACGAGGACGGCCAGACCGTGGAGTCCCACTCCATCTCTGCAGGCCTCGACTACCCGGGCGTGGGCCCGGAGCACTCCTACCTCAACGACATCGGCCGGGCCGTCTACGAACCCATCACCGACGCCGAGGCCATGGATGCCTTCCGGCTCCTGTGCCGTACCGAGGGCATCATCCCAGCCATCGAGTCCTCCCATGCCCTGGCCGGTGCGATGAAGGTCGGCCGGCGCCTTGCGGAGGCCGCCAAGGCGAACGGGCAGGATCCGGCCGAGAAGATCGTCGTGGTTTCGCTGTCCGGGCGTGGAGACAAGGACGTCGCGACAGCCGGCCGCTGGTTCGGCCTGCTGGACGCCAACGCAGCAGAAGAGGGGGAGTGAGGGCCATGAGCACCACTACGCAGCAGAACGCAGGCCACGAATCCAAGTCGGCCCGCGCCATCGCGGCGGCCCGTGCCGAAGGGCGCCCGGCCTTGATCACGTATCTGCCTGCCGGGTTCCCCGACGCACAGGCCACCATCGACGCTGCCGTCGCCATGGCTGAGAACGGGGCCGACATCATCGAGGTCGGTATCCCGTACTCGGATCCCGTGATGGACGGCCAGGTCATCCAGGCCGCGACCACGCAGGCCCTCGCCAACGGCTTCCGCGTGGCTCAGGTCTTCGACATCGTCAAGGGCATCACCGACCGCTGTGACGCCGCCGTTCTGGTCATGACCTACTGGAATCCGGTCCTGCGGATGGGAGTGCGCGAGTTCTCCCGCCGCCTGGCAGAGGCCGGAGGGGCCGGTCTCATCACCCCTGACCTGGTCCCGGACGAGGCCGCTGAGTGGTTCGAGGCCAGCGACGAATTCGGCTTGGATCGCGTGTTCCTGACGGCGCCGTCCTCCACACCGGAGCGCGTGAAGCTGGTCGTGGATTCCTCACGTGGTTTCGTGTACTGCGTTTCCATCATGGGGGTCACCGGTGCCCGTACCTCGGTGTCCGAGGCCGCGAAGGGCGTCGTCGACGCCGCGCATGCCGCCGGCGCGGAGAACGCCTGCGTTGGGCTCGGAGTTTCTCGCCGTGAGCACGTGGAGGAGATCGGCGCCTACGCCGACGGGGTGATCGTGGGCACCGCCCTCGTCGCCGCCCTGCGTGATGGCGGTGTCGGGGCCGTGGCGGAACTGACCGCCCACCTCGCCGGCCGCTGACGACGATGATGGTCCCGACCGCGATTCCTTCACCGGACTCGGCCCTGCTGAGCGTGGGACCGCTGACCCTGCACGGCTTCACCGTGTGTGTGGTGGCCGGGATCGTGATGGGACTTCTCGCCGCAGTGCTCGGCGCTCGTCGACGCGGCCTGCCGCTGGACCTTCCCTTCTCCGCCCTGTTGTGGGCGGCCCCTCTCGCCGTCGTGGGCGGCCGACTTCAGGCCGTCATCCGTGACCCCGAGGTGTTCTTCGGCGACGACGGGGACCCCATACGATTGCTCTCGTTGTCCATCGGAGGTCTCGGCGCTTGGGGCGCCTTGGCCGGCGGCGTCCTCGGTCTCCTGCTCGCTGCGCGCTCGCGGCGGCTTCCGTTCTTGCCTGTGGCCGACGTCGTGGCGGCACCGACCTTGCTCGCCGTCGCCATCGGCGTGTGGGGGCAGTGGTTCTCCGCCGAACGATTCGGCGCCGTGACCACGAAGCCATGGGGCTGGCAGGTGCCCGACGCCGCGGCCGTCGCCGCCGGTCTGCCCGTCGGCTCAGCGGTACAACCACTTTTCCTCGCGCAGAGCGTGTGGTTGCTGCTCGGCACCATCATCGTTGCCGTGTGCCTGCGTGGTGCCAGCGAGAGCTCGCCCGGAAGCGCGGCTCTGGTGTCGCTGGCCTGGCTCGGTGCCGGCTACGGTGCCGCTTCCTGGCTGCGCGTGGAGGTCCCCGCGGATGAGTCTCTGGCGATTCCGGGTGCCATCGCGGGGCTGACGCTGGCGTGTCTGTCGTTGCTGCTGGCCGTGGTCAACGCGGTGCGGTCGCGCCGCCGGTTTCAGGCGCAGCGGTGGGAAGACCCCGACGTAGTCGCGGAGCCCGAGCCCGAGTCAGAGCCGGAGTCGGAGTCAGAGCCGGAGTCGGACGAGCAGTACTTGGATTCGGCTGCGCCTACGGAAGCGATCGCCGTGGTGGAGCCGGAACCGGAGGACACCCTCGGCGCGGATCAGCCGCACACCGTCAGCACCGATGAAGAGCAGCCCGAGCCGGACTCTGACCAGTTGGAACACGAGAAGGAATCGGACCCGGTAGCCCCCACGGAGGCGATCCCCGTGGTGGATGCAGTGCCATTGGAGGGCCCGGTGCCTTCTGAGGACGCAGTGCCTTCGGACGACCCAGTACCTGCGGAGGGAACAGCGCCTTGGGAGCCTTCTCCAGCATCGGTACCCGAGCAGGAGCCGGGGTCCGAGGCGGAGTCGGAAGACACGCACGTCGAGGAGCAGCCTCAGGACGAGGGGGAGCCTGAGAAATCGCCGGAGGCGACCCCTGAAGCGCCGCTGGAAGCGCCGCTGGAAGCGCCGCTGGAAGCGCCGCTGGAAGCGCCGCTGGAAGCGCCGCTGGAAGCGGAGCCTGCAGCGGAACCGGAAGCCACCGTCGAGCACGAGGCCGAACCCGAGCCCGAACAGAGGCCCGAGGACGGCGACGAGAACCCCTATCCCACCGCGGATGACGTCGCCGAAACCGCCGACCGGGAGCCGACGGGCACGGCGGAAACGGCCGCCGAGGCGGCGGATGACGAGGACTTCAAGAGGCGCGTCACGGGCCGTCGTCGCTTGGAAACCGGTACCGACACGCCGGAAGTCACCGACTGATCCACCCGCGGTGCTGCCGCAGCATCACCAGCATTCAGGGTGACCCCAGACACCATCTGTGCAGACCGCCCGCGTCTTTTCAACCTTTTTTAATGGTAGAGTGACACTACGTTTACATCCCGGACATGCTCCGCACCTCGAATCCTCCGTCTGGAGAACAGCCTGACGCGGTGGGGTGACGTAGACGTCAGAGGCTCGTAGGATTGAGTGCTCGACAGGGACCGACACCCACCGGCCCCGGTCGGGGAACAGATCCCGAGACCCGCTCTCACCGCCAAGCGGCGGTGATCAGGCGCCACGACGAGGTGGAGTGCCGACACCGGATGCGACTACGCATCCGACGCTCAGATTGACAGATCGCCACCCGTTGCCTGAACCGCGCAGCGGGCCGCCACTGGAATCGACTGCAGCGGTCCCGCAAGGGCCGTGTCAGGCAGTTCCAGCACGACTCGAAGGACGCACACATGAGACCGTCCAAGGTCGGGGTGAACCCCGAACTGAATCCGTTCCGCCGTTTCGCGGCGATTCCCGAGGCCCAGGGACTCTACGACCCGGCCAACGAGAAGGACGCCTGTGGCCTGGCCATGGTCGCAACCTTGCATGGCGAGCCGACGCACGACCTGGTGGACAAGGCGCTGGAGGCCCTGCGCCGCCTGGAGCACCGTGGCGCCGTGGGCGCCGACGAGGGCACGGGCGACGGCGCGGGCCTGCTCACGCAGGTGCCTCACGACTTCTTCGCGGAGGTCGTGGACTTCGACCTGCCTGCACGCGGCTCCTACGCCGTCGGCACCGCCTACCTCCCCGACGACGACGCGGGTGAGGCATACGCCCGTGCGGGGCTGGCCGAGCTGGCCGAAGAAGAGGGCCTCACCATCCTCGGCTGGCGTCCCGTACCGGTGCGCCCAGAGATCATCGGTTCCTCCGCGCGCTCCTGCATGCCCCGGTTCTCACAGCTCTTCCTTGCCCCGACCGACGGCGATACATCGGACCTCGACCAGCGGGCCTTCCGCGTGCGCAAGCGCGGTCAGAACAAGCTCGGCGTGTACTTCCCTTCACTGTCCTCGGCAACCATGGTCTACAAGGGCATGCTCTCCACCGCACAGCTGGAACCGTTCTACCCCGACCTGGAGGACCCGCGGTTCACCACCCGGATCGGCATCGTCCACTCCCGGTTCTCCACCAACACGTTCCCGTCATGGCCGCTGGCACAGCCCTTCCGGACCATCGCCCACAACGGAGAGATCAACACGGTCAAGGGCAACCGGAACTGGATGCGCGCTCGTCAGTCGCAGCTGGCCTCGCCTCTGCTCGGTGAGGTGCCCGAGGAACTCTTCCCGATCTGCACGCCCGGAGCCTCCGACTCCGCCTCGTTCGACGAGGTCGCGGAGTTGCTGATGCTGGCCGGCCGCAGCCTGCCCGAGGTCATCATGATGATGATCCCCGAGGCCTGGGAGAACGACCTCGACATGGACGCCGACAAGCGTGCGTTCTACGAGTACCACTCCATGCTGATGGAACCATGGGACGGCCCCGCAGCCGTGGCCTTCACCGACGGTCGCTTGGTGGGTTCCGTCTTGGACCGCAATGGCCTGCGCCCCGCCCGCTACTGGGTCACCGACGACGGTTTCGTGGTCCTGGCCTCCGAGGTCGGCGTCGTGGACCTGGACCAGTCCACCGTGGTCCGTAAGGGGCGCGTGTCACCCGGCAAGATGTTCCTGCTGGACACCGAGGCCGGTCGCATCATCGAAGATGCCGAGATCAAGTCCACCGTGGCTGCCTCCAACCCCTGGGGCGAATGGGTCAAGCAGAACCTGCGATCGCTGTCCGACCTGCCCGAACGCGAGCACATCGTCTCGGGCGCGGGCTCTGTCGAATTGCGTCAGCGCACCTTCGGCTACACCGATGAGGAATGCAAGATCCTGCTGGCTCCGATGGCCAGCACCGGCGCCGAGCCGCTGGGCGCCATGGGCTCCGATACGCCCATCGCCGTCCTGGCGGATCGACCGCGGCTGCTCTTCGACTACTTCGTCCAGGCCTTCGCCCAGGTGACCAACCCGCCGTTGGACGCCATCCGCGAGGAACTCGTCACCTCCATGCGCACCACCATCGGAGCCGACGGCAACCTGCTGGCCAAGGGGTTCGTCCCCACCAGCCAGATCGCCGTGGACTTCCCGGTGCTCAACAACGACGAGGTCGCCAAGATCGTTCATCTGCGTGACGAGGACGGAGTCAAGGAGACTCTCCGGGTCCGTGGGCTCTACCGTCCGGAAGGTGGTGCGCGCGAGCTGGCGTCCCGGCTGACCGAGATCTGCGAGAAGGTCTCCGCCGCCGTGAACCGCGGAGTGAAGTACGTTGTCCTCTCCGACCGTGAGTCCAATGCGCAGTGGGCGCCCATCCCGTCGCTGTTGCTGACCTCCGCCGTTCACCACCATCTGTTGCGCGGCGCCAACCGCGTTCGCACCTCCTTGCTCGTCGAGGCCGGTGACGTGCGTGAAGTGCACCACGTTGCCACCCTGGTCGGCTTCGGTGCCACCGCCGTGAACCCGTACCTGGCGCTGGAGACCGTGGAGCACATGGCCGATGCCGGCCACCTCGGCAACATCACGGCTGCCCAGGCCAACACGAACCTGATCAAGGCGCTCGGCAAGGGCGTGCTGAAGATCATGTCCAAGATGGGCATCTCCACCGTCTCCTCATACTGCGGTGCGCAAACGTTCGAGGCACTTGGGCTGGACCGTAGCTTCATCGCCACCTACTTCTCCGGTACCTCCTCCCAGATGGGTGGCGTGGGCCTGGATGTCATCGCGGAGGAGGCACGGCAGCGCCACGTGGCCGCCTACCCCTCGGACGGCAACCAGCTCCCGCACCAAGGTCTCTGGACCGGCGGAGAGTACCAATGGCGCCGCGAGGGGCCGCCCCACCTGTTCGACCCCGAAACCGTCTTCACCCTGCAGCACTCCACGCGGGAGCGGAAGTTCGACGTCTTCCGTCGCTACACCTCTCGTGTGAACGAGCAGGCACGAGAACTGAAGACCCTGCGTGGTCTCTTCGAACTGCGTGAGGGCAGCCGGCCCGCAGTGCCGATCGAGGAGGTGGAACCCGTCTCCGAGATCGTCAAGCGTTTCTCCACCGGCGCCATGAGCTATGGCTCCATCTCCCGTGAGGCCCACGAGACCCTGGCCATCGCCATGAACCGTTTGGGTGGTAAGTCCAACACCGGTGAGGGAGGTGAGGACCCGGATCGTCTCCTGGACCCTGAGCGTCGCAGCGCCGTCAAGCAGATCGCCTCCGGGCGTTTCGGAGTCACGAGTCTGTACCTGACCAACGCCGATGACATCCAGATCAAGATGGCGCAGGGTGCCAAGCCCGGTGAAGGTGGCCAGCTGATGGCCCAGAAGGTCTACCCGTGGGTGGCCAAGACGCGTCACTCGACGCCCGGCGTCGGCCTGATCTCCCCGCCGCCCCACCACGACATCTACTCCATCGAGGATCTGGCGCAGCTGATCTACGACGCCAAGCGTTCCAACCCTGCTGCGCGCATCCACGTGAAGCTCGTGTCCGAGGTCGGTATCGGCACCGTGGCGGCCGGCGTGACCAAGGCCAAGGCCGACGTGGTGCTGGTCTCCGGGCACGACGGAGGTACCGGCGCGTCACCGCTGAACTCGCTCAAGCATGCCGGTGCTCCCTGGGAGCTCGGCCTGGCGGAGACCCAGCAGACGCTGCTGCTCAACGGTCTGCGTGACCGCGTGGTGGTGCAGGCGGACGGTCAGCTGAAGACCGGCCGCGACGTCGTGATCGCTGCGTTGCTCGGTGCGGAGGAGTTCGGCTTCGCGACCGCTCCACTGGTGGTCTCGGGCTGCATCCTGATGCGCGTGTGCCACCTGGACACCTGCCCTGTTGGCGTGGCCACCCAGAATCCAGAGTTGCGCAGCCGCTTCACGGGCAAGCCGGAGTTCGTGGTGACGTTCTTCGAGTACTTGGCTCAGGAGGTGCGCGAGTACCTCGCGGCCCTCGGATTCCGCAGCATCGAGGAGGCCATCGGCCACGCCGAAATGCTGCAGGTGGACCAGGCCATCAAGCACTGGAAGGCGGACGGGCTGGATCTTTCCGGGCTCTTCGGGGCCTATGAGGCACCCTTCGGCGGCACGGCCTTCAACTCGAAGCCGCAGCAGCACGAGATCGACCAGCACTTCGACAACGAGCTGATCAAGCTGTCGCAGGACGCGCTGAAGCACCGCGATCCCGTGCGGATCTCGTTGCCGGTCGTGAACACGGACCGTTCGGTGGGAACCCTGCTCGGCCACACGGTCACCAAGACCTTCGGCATCGAGGAACTGGCTCCCGACACCATCGACGTGACACTGACCGGTTCTGCTGGGCAGTCGCTCGGTGCCTTCATGCCCTCCGGTGTCACCCTGCGCCTGTTCGGTGAATCCAATGACTACGCGGGCAAGGGACTCTCCGGAGGTCGGATCATCGTGCGTCCGCACCGCGACGCGCACCTGCGCGCCGAGGACAATGTGGTGGCAGGAAACGTCATCGGCTACGGCGCCACGTCCGGGGAGATCTTCCTACGAGGAATCGTCGGCGAGCGCTTCCTGGTCAGGAACTCCGGCGCCACCGCCGTCGTGGAGGGGATCGGCGACCACGGTCTGGAATACATGACCGGCGGTACGGCCCTGATCCTGGGGCCGGTGGGACGTAACCTCGGTGCTGGCATGTCCGGCGGCGTGGCCTTCGTCCTGGACCTGGACCGTTCTCGCCTGAACCGTCAGGCCATGGCGGCGGAAGAACTCATCATCTCCGGTCTCGACGCGGAAGACGTCGAGACCGTGAGGACATTGCTGGTTCGTCACGGGGAGGAGACGGGATCCGATGTGGCAGCTCAGCTGCTCTTGGACCTGCCGTCCACCACCGCGCGAATCACCAAGATCATGCCGCGTCACTACGCCACGGTGCTTTCCACCCGTGCCGAAGCGATCGCGGAAGGCCTGGACCCCGACGGTGACGCCGTCTGGTCCCGAATCCTGGAGGCGACCCGTGGCTGACCCGCGCGGATTTCTGACCACCCGCGAACGCGAGACCCAGCGCCGTAGGCCCGTGCCCGTGCGCATCATGGACTTCAAGGATGTCTATGAGAAGCCCGATCCGCGGGTCGTGAAGACGCAGGCAGGGCGCTGCATGGATTGTGGCGTGCCGTTCTGTCACGCCGGGTGCCCCTTGGGGAACCTGATCCCCGAGTGGAACGACCTGGTGTGGCGTGATCGCATGGACGAGGCCGTCGAGCGGCTGCATGCCACCAACAACTTCCCTGAACTCACGGGTCGGCTCTGCCCGGCCCCGTGCGAGTCCTCCTGCGTGCTCGGCATCAATCAGCCCGCGGTGACCATCAAGCAGGTGGAGGTCGCCATCGCGGATGCCGCCATGGAGGGCGCGGGGGAGGGGCTGACCCCCCAGCCTCCGGACCGTCACACGGACTTCACCGTGGCCGTAGTCGGTTCCGGGCCTGCCGGTCTGGCGGCAGCCCAACAGCTGACCAGGGCCGGCCACACCGTTGCCGTCTACGAGCGGGACGACGTCATCGGCGGGCTGCTGCGCTTGGGGATCCCCGACTACAAGCTGGAGAAGCAGATCCTTGATGCCCGCATTGCGCAGATGCGGGAGGAAGGCACTCGTTTCCGCACCAACGTGGAGGTGGGCAAGGACGTTTCCTGGTCGCAGCTGAAGCGTCGCTACGACGCCGTGGTGGTTGCCACCGGTGCCACGGTTGCCCGCGATCTGCCGATGCCGGGTCGCGATCTCAACGGCGTGCACTTCGCCATGGAGTACCTGGTCCGTTCCAATCGCACCGTCGCCGGACAGGATGTCCCGGACAAGATCGATGCCAAGGGCAAGCATGTGGTGGTGCTCGGCGGTGGCGACACGGGTGCGGACTGCATCGGTACGGCTCACCGTCAGGGCGCCGCGTCGGTGACCACGCTCGCCATCGGCAAGCAGCCCCCACGAGAGCGCCCGACCAACCAGCCCTGGCCCATGTTCCCGAACCTCTTCGAGGTCGCCAGCGCCCATGAGGAGGGTGGCGAGCGGGTCTACCTGGCCTCCACTGTGGAGTTCGTCGGTGAGGACGGCCAGGTCACCGGGCTCAAGGTCGCAGAGACCGAATACACGGAGCACGGACGCGTGCCCAAGCCGGGTAGTGAAGAGATCATCAAGGCGGATCTGGTGCTCCTGGCACTCGGGTTCACCGGCCCGGAGAAGGGCGGCCTCGATTCGCAGCTCTCCGTCGCCTTCGACGGTCGTGGCACCATGCAGCGCGCTGACGACTACCAGGTGTCACCAGGTATCTTCTCGGCCGGCGACGCCGGACGGGGCGCCTCTCTGATCGTGTGGGCCATCGCGGAGGGGCGTTCGGTGGCAGCCTCCGTGGAGCGCTACCTGCAGGGGAAGACCACGCTCCCTGACCCGGTGCGTCCGTCGGACCGGGGCTTCAGCCTCTGAGGTGTCGCGCCCGGGTTCCGCCCCGGGCGCGTTTCCGCCCTCGCCGACACCGTCTTCTGTCCGAAGCGGCGCTCGGAATGATGTGCCCATTGAGCCGATGTGTCGGATTTGTTTCAGATCAGGGTAGGCTGGTGACAGCCACCACATTCGACTCTGTGCCCAGGGTCGGTGGCCGAACATCTTCCGGAGCGCCGACGACGTCGCCCATTTCTTTCCAAGACGAACAAGGAGAGGGGCACCAGACTGGTGAGACGAGCCAAGATCGTCGTCACGTTCGGGCCTGCGATCGGAACCCTGGACAAGGCCAGGGAAGCCATCGAGGCCGGCATGAACGTGGCGCGTATGAACATGAGTCACGGCGACCACGCCACTCACGCCAACATCCTCGCCAACGTGCGGCAGGCATCCAAGGAACTGGGACGCCCGGTCGGTGTTTTCGCCGACCTGCAGGGTCCCAAGATCCGTTTGGAGACCTTCGCCGAGGGGCCGCAGGTACTGGCCGAGGGCGACGAGTTCACCATCACCACTCGCGACGTCCCCGGTGACGCCACCGAGTGCGGAACCACCTTCAAGGGACTGCCTGCGGACGTGGCTCCCGGAGACACGTTGCTCATCAACGATGGCAAGATCCGCCTGCAGGCCGTCAAGGTCACCGAGACCGATGTGCTGACCGAGGTCGTGGTGGGCGGAGAGGTCTCCGACCACAAGGGCATCAACCTGCCGGGTGTGGCCGTCAACGTCCCCGCCATGAGCGACAAGGACGAGAACGACCTGCGTTGGGCCTTGCGCGCTGGCGTGGACATGGTCGCCCTGTCGTTCGTGCGCAACGCCTCGGATATCGACCGAGTGCATGAGGTCATGGACGAGGAGGGGCGCCGGGTCCCGGTCATCGCCAAGGTCGAGAAGCCTCAGGCCGTTGCAGCACTCGAGGAGATCATCGACGCGTTCGACGCGATCATGGTGGCCCGCGGTGACCTCGGCGTGGAGCTTCCGCTCGAAGAGGTTCCGCTGGTGCAGAAGCGCGCAGTGGAACTGGCCCGACGCTGGGCCAAGCCGGTCATCGTGGCCACTCAGGTCCTTGAGTCCATGATCGAGGCGCCGACCCCCACCCGCGCCGAGACCAGCGACTGCGCCAACGCCGTCCTGGACGGCGCCGATGCCGTCATGCTCTCCGGTGAGACCAGCGTGGGCAAGTACGCGATCCGCGCCATCCAGACCATGGCGCGCATCATCGAATCCACCGAGGAACACGGGCTGCGGCGGATTCCACCGCTCATGGCTCGTCCTCACACGCGTGGCGGTGCGGTCACCCGAGCCGCAGTGGAGGTCGCGGAGGAGGTGGATGCGAAGTACATCGTGGGCTTCACTCAGTCCGGCGACTCCGCCCGCCGCCTGTCCCGCATGCGTCCGGCCACCCCCCTGTTCGGGTTCACCTCCAACAAGCAGACCTCCAACTACATGTGTCTGTTCTGGGGCATCACGCCCCGGTTGGTGGACTTCGTGGACCACACCGACAAGATGGTGCAGCAGGTGGAGGACGCATTGCGCGAGGAGAACCTCGTGGAGCCGGGCGACCTGGTGGTCGTCGTCTCCGGTTCCCCTCCAGGACGCGCAGGGTCCACCAACTCCCTGCGGGTTCAGCGCATCGTGGCCTCGAACGGCGAGGACCCGGACACCGAGCTGGACCAGTCGCCTCGCGAGGACCTGCGCCCGTGGCGGACTCGTGAGGAAGCCGCAGGCGACCTGGTGCAACGCATGAATGAGCGCAACTGACGCGTTCCAGAAGAAATCGGGCCCTGTGCCTCCTTCAACTAAGGAGGCGCAGGGCCCGATCCGGTCGTGAGCGGCGTGTGGAACGCCGGGCCGATGGTTCGGGTCAGTCCTTGAACTGGTCCAGCACGGCCTCGGCGACCTGGCGCATGGACAGGCGACGATCCATGGAGGTCTTCTGGACCCAACGGAAGGCCTCGGGTTCGGAGAGACCCAGCTGGGACATGAGGCGTGACTTGGCGCGGTCCACGAGCTTGCGGGTCTCGAACTGCTCCTGCAGGTCGCTGATCTCCGCCGCCAGCGCGGTGATCTGCTCGCCGCGGGAGATCGCGATCTCCATGGCCGGGATCAGGTCGGCGGTGGTGAATGGCTTGACCACGTAGGCCATGGCTCCGGCCTCCTGCGCGCGCTCAACGAGTTCACGCTGGCTGAAGGCGGTCAGCAGCACCACCGGCGCCACGTGCTCTTCGGCCAACGTGGCGGCGGCGGTGATGCCGTCCATGACGGGCATCTTGACGTCCATCAGGACCACGTCGGGGCGGTGCTCCTTGGCCAGTTCCACGGCCTGTTCTCCATTGCCGGCCTCCGCGACCACGTCGTAGCCCTCGGCCTGGAGCATCTCGACGATGTCCAAACGGATCAGCGGCTCGTCCTCCGCAACCACGACGCGGCGGGGGGAGTCTGTGCTCATGTGGGAGCCTCCTGGTGCTTGTTCGGCGTCGTGTGAACGCCTGGGTGATGGGGCCGGAGCACCTCACTGTGACCGGTCAGCATGTATTGGTGTCACCAGCCTAGTTCAGAAGCGGTGTTCGCACCGACCCCGTGTCCGATTCAAGGTGATGATGCGTGTAGGATGGTTTTCGTTGCCTGCCCGAGTGGCGGAATCGGTAGACGCACCGCACTCAAAATGCGGCGATGAAAATCGTGGGGGTTCGAGTCCCCCCTCGGGCACCAATTTCTGTAGCACGGGCCCCGACGCTGTCAGCGTCGGGGCCCGTTGCGTTCCTCACTCGAAGGCGTGAGCCCAGGCGGGAAGAATTGACGAAGGCTGTTCAGCGCTTAGGATGATTTCGGTGCGCGTACGCGCTGTTCGCATCACCTGGACGTCTTGGCACGCACCAGCCTCTCCAGCAGTCGGTGGAGGCACACGTCCTGTCCCTGCCCCGCCGATCCCAGGAAAAGCATGGATCCCTTTGTGCTCGTGATCATCGTGATCACGTTGGCGTTGTTCTTCGACTTCACCAACGGCTTTCATGACACGGCCAACGCCATGGCCACACCCATTGCCACAGGCGCCATCAAGCCCAAGACGGCAGTGGCCCTGGCTGCAGTCCTCAACCTGGTCGGAGCGTTCCTCTCCACCGAGGTGGCCAGGACGGTCTCACACGGCATCATCAATGAGGGCGACGGAGCAGGAAGCGTCGCCATCACGCCCGAGGTGATCCTCGCGGGCCTGATGGGCGCCGTGATCTGGAACCTCTTGACCTGGCTGCTCGGCCTGCCGTCGTCGTCCTCCCACGCACTGTTCGGTGGCCTGATCGGTGCGGCCATCGTCGGAGCCGGTTTCGCCTCCGTGAACTACATGACGCTGGTGGACAAGGTGCTGTTGCCGGCCCTGGTGTCCCCGTTGATCGCAGGTCTGGCCGCCTATTTGGCTACCAAACTGGCCTATTGGATCACCAAGCGTCCTTCCGGGACGGCCTCGCCGAAACGCGGTGGGTTCCGGATCGGGCAGATCTTCTCCTCCTCGCTCGTGGCCCTGGCGCACGGCACCAATGACGCCCAGAAGACCATGGGCATCATCACCCTGGTCCTGATCTCCGCCGGCTACCAGGCCCACGGCACCGGTCCGCACATCTGGGTGGTTGCATCCTGTGCCTTGGCCATCGCTCTGGGCACGTACACGGGCGGTTGGCGCATCATCCGCACCATGGGCAAGGGCCTCACCGACGTGAAGCCTGCCCAGGGTTTCGCCGCCGAGGTCTCCACCGCCTCCGCCATCCTGGCCTCGTCCCACCTGGGTTTCGCGCTCTCCACCACGCAGGTGGCGTCCGGCTCCGTGATCGGGTCCGGCCTGGGCCGCAAGGGTGCCGGAGTGCGTTGGCGTACTGCAGGCAAGATCGGCACCGGTTGGCTCTTCACGCTGCCTGCCTCCGCGATCGTGGGTGCCGTCGCCGCAGGGCTGACGCACCTTGGCATGTTCGGCATCCTGGTGCTGGTCGTGGCCGGACTTGCGGCCATCATCGGCGTCTTCGTGCTCTCACAGAAGCAGGCGGTGACGCACGAGAACGCCTTCAGCGGTGTGGAACAGTCCGGTTCCGCCGTGCACATCCCGTCCAAGAAGGAGCGTCGTTCGGCTGCGAAGAAGGCCAAGGAGGCCGCCACCGTCGCGGCAGCCGAGGCCAAGCGGGCACGGAAGGCGGCGGATGTGGCCGCCAAGCATGCGAAGATGCTCGCTGCCGCGGAGATGCGGGAGCATCGCCGTCGGCTCGATGTGGAGGACGCCAAACGTCGAAGCGAGCAACGACGTAAGTCACAGCAATCCGACCCGGAGTCCACGCCGAGCGCCGATTCCGTCCGGGCCAAGAAGGAAGGCAAGTAAATGGTCGAGTGGATCGCCTTCATTCAGGTCGCGGTGGCGACCATCATTTCCGCACTGTTCATCGTGTTCTTCTACGGGCTCGGCGTCCGGCTGCAGGCCGTCGCCGAGGACTACGACCGTAACCGTGCCATCCACCGCGCGGGGGCCTGGGCCTGCTTCGTGGTGTGTGGGCTGGCCGTTCTGGCCGGTATCGCGCTGATCGTGCCTCAGATCTCGGCGGCGCTGGGGATCTGACCCGGGTCGGCTCAGACGCCGACCGAGGACTTCAGGACGCCTGAACCGGCAGCAGCTGGTTCGTGATGCGGGCCGTCGCGATGCGGCGGCCCGTTTCGTCTGTCACCTCGATGGCGTGCGTGGCAGTGGTGCGGCCCAGATGGAGCGGAGTGGCCACGCCCGTCACCAGCCCGTCGCGAGCGCCGCGATGATGCGTGATGTTCAGGTCGACGCCCACGGGGAGTGCACGTCCGCCGGCATGGATCGCGGCGGCGAAGGAACCCAGCGTCTCCGCCAGGGCGGCAGTGGCACCGCCGTGGAGCAGGCCGACCACCTGGGTGTTGCCCTGCACCGGCATGGTGGCGCTGACGCGGTCCACCGTGAACTCGTCGAAGTGGATCCCGAGCTTGGGCACCAAGGAACCCACGTTGCCGTGGGGGAGCAGCGGCCAGGCCTCCTCCGGGATCCCCGAGGCGCGGAGGCCCTCGACATCGGTGGCGGCAAGCGCTGCGGTGGTGTGCCTCTGAGAAGGCTGCGGGTTCGTCTGGTGGTCCATGGGCACTAGGCTTGCATCCGTGAGTCCTGCCGCCAAGTCCTCGTCGCCCGTGTCCTCCTCCGCCGGGGCGCAAGCCCCTCGACCGCGTCTGCTCGTCCTCGACGGGCACTCCATGGCCTTCCGCGCCTTCTATGCCCTGCCTGCAGACAATTTCCTCACCGCCACGGGTCAGTACACCAATGCCGTCCACGGTTTCACGTCGATGCTGCTGAAGCTGATCGACCAGCGTGAACCCACCCACGTCGCCGTGGCCTTCGACCTGGACACGCCCACCTTCCGTTCCGAGGCCTACACCGAGTACAAGGGTGGCCGGGAGAAGACGCCTGAGGAGTTCAAGGGCCAGATCCCGCTCATCGAGAAGGTCATGGAGGCGCTGAACGTCACCACCATGACCTTGGACGGTTACGAGGCGGACGACCTGTTGGCCTCGCTCTCCACCCAGGCCGCGGAGGCCGGATTCGACGTCATCGTGGTCTCGGGGGACCGCGATGCCTTCCAGCTGATCGACGATCATGTCACGGTGCTCTACCCCAAGAAGGGGATCTCCGACATCCCGCCCATGGATTCTGCCGCCGTCATGGAGAAGTACGGCGTGCTGCCCCAGAACTACCCGGATCTGGCCGCGCTGGTGGGGGAGAAGGCGGACAATCTGCCTGGCATCCCCGGTGTGGGTCCCAAGACGGCCGCGAAGTGGATCGGCCTCTATGGTTCCGCGCTGCAGGTGCTGGAGCACGCGGACGAGGTCAAGGGCAAGGCGGGGGAGAACCTGCGCGCCCACATGGATGATGTTCGCCGCAACCGTGAGCTCAACGCTCTGGTGCGCACCTTGGACCTGCCTGCCACGCTGGAGCAGATGGAGCTGACCGCACCGGACGGTGAGGCCGTGGATGAGGTCTTCAATGCGTTGGAGTTCCGGTCGCTGCGCAAGCGCGTCGCCGAGGTCTTCGCTGTGTCCGACGAGCCGGTCGAGGCCGCCGTCGTCCCGGAACCCGTCGTCGTGACCTCAGCGCGGGGCTTCCGCGAGTTCGTGGACGGCGCCGATGGCGCCGTGACGGCGTTGGACGCCGAGCTCGCGCCCGTCGGCGAGCCGGGTATGCCGGGCGACGTGGTGGCTCTGGGTCTGGCGCGTGTCGGTGCCACGGCGTGGCTGGAACCGTCGTCCCTCGACGGTGAAGCGACCGAGGCCTTAGCGGCCTGGCTGAGTGACGCCTCGGCACCCAAGGCCGTGCACGGTTTCAAGGAGCTGCTCAAGGCGCTGCGCGCCCGCGGGTTGGATCTGGCCGGTGTCGTCGACGACACCATGATCGCCGCCTATTTGGACCAACCGGATCGCCGTAGTCACGACCTTCCGGATCTGTTGCAGGTCTACCTCAAGGAATCCCTGGAGGACGACGCTCCGGCCGGCGCTCAAGGGGAGCTCGACCTGGGTGACCTCGGGGCGGACGACGGCATCCCGCCACGCGCACTGTCCTCGGTGCGTCGGGCGGATGCCGTGCTTCGGTTGCACACCGAGGTCATGGCCCGGCTGGAGGAACACGGACAGAGCGGCCTGCTCACCGACCTGGAACTCCCGCTGGCCGTGGTGCTGGCTGACATGGAGACCGCGGGCATCGCTGTGGACCGGGAGGCATTGCAGGCGCTGATCGACGAATTCTCCTCGCAGGCGGCGCAGGCCAAGGAGCAGGCGTACGAGGCCATCGGCCACGAGGTGAACCTGGGCTCTCCCAAGCAATTGCAGGTCGTGCTCTTCGAGGAGTTGGGCCTGCCCAAGACCAAGAAGATCAAGACCGGGTACACCACCGACGCCGCCAGCCTGCAGGACCTGTTGGAGAAGACCGGGCACCCGTTCCTCGTTGCACTCATGGCCCACCGCGACGCCACCAAGCTGGGGCAGATGGCGGAAGGCCTGCGCAAGGCGGTGGCCTCGGACGGCCGCATCCACACCACCTATGGGCAGACCATTGCGGCCACCGGCCGGCTCTCCTCGCTGAACCCGAACCTGCAGAACATCCCCGTGCGCTCCGAGGCCGGGCGGCGACTGCGTGAGGTCTTCGTTGTGGGAGACCAGTACGAGACGCTGCTCACCGCGGACTACTCGCAGATCGAGATGCGCATCCTGGTGCACCTCTCCGGCGACGAGGCGCTGGTGCAGGCGTTCAAGGACGGCGAGGACCTTCACCGCTTCGTGGGTTCCCACGTGTTCAATGTGGCGCCGGAGGACGTCACCCCTGAGATGCGTTCGAAGGTCAAGGCGATGTCCTACGGCCTGGCCTACGGGCTCAGCTCCTTCGGCCTGTCCAAGCAGTTGAACATCTCCGTGGACGAGGCGCGCACGCTGATGAAGGACTACTACTCACGCTTCGGCGCGGTGAAGACGTACCTGCAGGATGTGGTGAAGCAGGCCAAGAAGGACCTGTACACGCAGACCCTGCTCGGTCGACGCCGTAATCTTCCGGACCTCAACTCGGATGTGCGTCAGTTGCGGGACATCGCTGAGCGTGCCGCGCTGAACGCCCCCATCCAGGGCACCGCTGCCGACATCATCAAGCTCGCGATGCTGGCGGTGGCCAAGCGCCTGGATGCGGAGGGGCTGAAGTCCCGCATGCTGCTGCAGGTCCATGACGAACTCGTCATCGAGGTGGCCCCAGGCGAGGTGGACGCGGTCCGGTCGGTGCTGGTCGAGGAGATGGGTTCCGCCATGGAGTTGAAGGTTCCGCTGGACGTCCATGTCGGCATGGGCAAGACCTGGCAGGAGGCCGGTCACTGATGGGTCGACTGCGCTACGAGAGTTTCACCGTTCCCGGCGCGCTGGGGAGCAAGGACGAAGCCTCGCAGGAGTTCGTGCGGGCCCTGGACACGGGCTTCGTGGACGC